>JAKJAC010000255.1 GCA_022707705.1 Chloroflexota bacterium | reverse complement strand
AAGGTGATTGCCGCAACGGGCCTGAGCTTCCCCTGCCGTAAGAGCCTCCGCGGTGGTCGCCAGCAAGGAGGCCGCCTCCGCGCTCACAACTCCCACAGGGAAGGTCCGAGCAGCATCGCCATGGAAACCTCTGTAGAAGACACCTACATCCAGTGTGATAATGTCGCCTTCATGGAGCATTCGCGCGCCGGGGATGCCGTGTACCAGTTCAGCATTGACCGAAGCACAGATGGAAGCAGGGAACGGATGTCGCGCTCCAGGGGGATACCCCAAAAACGAGGGCACGGCTCCCTGTTTGCGAATCCATGTTTCGGCAAGCTGGTCCAATTCACCAGTGGTCACTCCTGGTCGCAGCCGCTCTTCCAGCAGCGCCAAGACCTGTGCAACCATGCGACCAGCCTGTCGCATGAATTGCAGTTCTTCACGCTGCTTTAGAATGACCACCTGGCAATCCCCGACACACACAAAGCCTTAGTAAAGTGCTAGCCTCAGGGCAACTGCCCCTGGCAACCCAAAGGTCACATCATACCCCAGTTTTGGCTTTTTGACAAGTTGACTTTGGCTACCGCACTAGTGCAAGAAGCCTTCGTAGTGACGCATGAGCAGCTGCGCTTCCAGCTGGCGCATGGTGTCAATCACGGTACCCACTACGATCAACAAACCAGAACTGGCAATGAGCATCACATTAGAATTCAAGAAGCGGAAGAGGTCAATGATGTAGGGCAGGACTGCCACGATACCCAGGAATAAGGCGCCCACCAGGGTAATGCGACGATAGATGTGGTTGATGAACTCCTCAGTCTTCTTGCCGGGGCGCACGCCAGGAATGAAGCCACCCTGACGCTGCAACATATCGGGCAAGTTCTGCTGCTGCACCATGACATCCGTGTAGAAGTAGGTGAAGCCTACCACAGCGAGGAAGTACAAGGGTGCATAATAGGGACTTGTCCCACTGAAGAAATCGACAATCTTATTCGCAAAGTTGGGTTGCGTCACGTTCGTGAAGAACTGCGCAATAATCGCCGGGAAGGTCAGGAAGGATTGCGCGAAAATCAGCGGGATCATGCCAGCGGTGTTGACTTTGAGCGGGATATAGGTGCTGCCGCCACCGTAGACTTTCATGCCGCGCACGCGCTTGCCGTATTGGACCTTGATGCGACGCTCGCCTTCCTGGACGAAGACAATCACCAGGATGGTCAGCACGGTCAGCAACAAGAACAAGACGATTCCCAGGACTTTATCGGTTTGCCACAAGCGGACGATGTTGGTGGGCACGCGGGAGACGATACCCCCGAAGATGATCAGAGAGAGACCGTTACCCACGCCCTGTTCCGTGATCAGCTCACCCAACCAGACGCCAAACATGGTGCCGGCGGTCATCGTCAACAAAATGGTAATCGTAGAGAGGACTTGCCCCTCACCAAAGCCGAAGTTGGGCAGGATGTTGGCTTGCACCGATAGAGCCTGCGCCAAACCAAAGGAGTACAGCAACGCCAACGGCACAGTGGCAAAGAAGGTCCACTGATTCATCTTGCGCTGTCCGGCTTCGCCTTCATCCTTGAGCCGCTTTTCGAGCGCCGGGAAGATGGGGACCAGAAGCTGGATCACGATGGATGCCGTGACGTAGGGTGAAACACCCGCTGCCAGAACTGAGAAGTTGGCAATGGCGCCACCCGAGAGCATGTCAATGAGATTAATCAGTTGTCCCGTGGCACTTCCTGCAGCCAGGAACTGCTCCAGTGCCTGACGGTCAACGCCAGGCACCGGGATATTCGAAGCCAGACGCCAGATCACCAAAATGAGCAGCGTGTACAGCATCCGCCGCCGGAGATCAGGCAATTTGAATGCATTGCGCAGGGCCTCAATCATGGATTTCCTCCAACTAAGCCGACTTAGCGCGTTCGATAACCGCCCCGTTTCCACGGGAGCAGCTCGATAGACCCACCAGCAGCCTCAATCTTGGCGCGAGCGCCCTCAGAGATCCGCTGCACTTTGACATGGAGTGCGCAATCCAACTCGCCCTCGCCCAGTACTGAGACCAAATCATGCGTGTGCTTGATCAGGCCCCGCTCCACCAACGTCTCGGGGGTCACAGCATCGCCAGCTGCATACTTCTCAGCCAGCTGTCCCACGTTGATGGGGTTGAATTCCAGCCGATAGGGATGCACGAAGCCATAGCCCCGCGCAAAAGGGAGTTTCCGAATCAAGGGCAGCTGACCACCTTCGAAATAAGGGGCAACGCCCTTGCCGCTGCGCGCGCCCTGACCCTTGGTACCCCGACCGCTGGTTTTACCCTGTCCGGCAGCGATACCACGCCCGAGGCGCCGCTTGCGCTTGGTTGATCCTGGAGCTGGTTGTAGCTCGTGTAATTTCATGAGTAACCTCCTGTACCCGCTATGCCTGTTCGGCAGCCGGCACTTCGACCACTTCGATTTCTTCCATCTGCACCAGGTGCGGGATGGAGGCGACCATACCCCGCACAGCGAGGTTATCCGGTCGTACGACTGCCTGGTGCATCCGGCGCAAGCCCAAGGCGCGCACGGTGCGCTTCTGGCGTTCATTGTAGCCGATAGGGCTACGCACCAGCGTGATCTGCAGCATCTTGGCCATTACGCCTTCCTCCTGCGCCAGAAGGGCATCACCTGCGCTTCCGGCACGCCACGCTCGCGGGCAACGTCTTCAACCCGGCGCAGTTGCCGCAGGGCAGCAATCGTAGCCTGCACCACGTTCACCTGCGTCGCGCTACCCTGCGACTTGGTGAGCACGTCACGGATACCCGCAGCCTCAAGCACGGCGCGGACGGCACCGCCGGCAATCACGCCGGTACCAGGGCTGGCAGGGAGCAAGAGTACCTGCGCGCCGCCACAACGCCCCACGACCTCATGCGAGACAGTGGTGCCTTCCATGGCGATAGGAGCCATATCCTTGTGCGCGCGTTCAGTGGCCTTGCCGATGGCTTCGGGGACCCGGGGAGCCTTACCGATGCCAATGCCGACCTGGCCCTTATTATCTCCAACAATCGCTACTGCGCGGAAGTGGAACGCACGACCACCCTTAACCACTTTGGCTACGCGTGCGATATCCACAATGCGCTCGTCGAATTCGGGTTCGACCGTTTCCTGCTGTCTACGACGGTCACGTCGTTCTTCCATGGTTCCTCCTACAAGCCTTCCAGGCGTCTCTTGGGACTAGAAATCCAGGCCAGCCGCACGCGCGGCCTCAGCCAGAGCCTTGACACGGCCATGATATTTATATCCGGCGCGGTCAAATACCACCTGCGTGACGCCCTTCTGCAAAGCGCGCTCCGCCAATATCCGTCCCACCAGCTTGGCCTGTTCAACCTTGGCTTTTCCAGCAATCAGTTCACGCAGTTCGCCATCCACCGTTGAGGCAGTCACGAGAGTGTGCCCCAGGGTGTCGTCAATGATCTGCGCATAAATATGCGTTAGACTACGAAACACATTCAGGCGTGGACGTTCCGGCGTCCCGTCCACCTTGCGGCGGACGTGCGCGCGACGTCGTTCACGGGCTTTACGGCGATCAATTTCCGGTCTCATCTTTTTGTTTCACCCTCAGTACCACGCTAGAGCGGTATTACGCTTTACCGGTCTTACCGGCTTTGCGACGCACCACTTCGTTCAGATAACGTACACCCTTGCCCAGATAGGGATCCACTGGGCGCCAACCCCGAATCTCCGACGCCAACCGTCCGACGACTTCCTTATCAATACCCTCTACGGTCACGGTATTGTTACGCACGTTGACATCGTATTTCACATCGGCGGGCGCCGGGAACACCACCGGGTGCGAGAAGCCGAGGTACAACACCAGGGTGGTACCCTGCAGCTCTGCCCGGTAGCCCGTGCCATGGATTTCCAATGTGATACTATAACCTTTAGTCACGCCCACGACCATGTTGTTCAGCAGCGCGCGGGTCAAGCCATGCAAAGCCCGGAACTGCGCGGTATCGTTGGGACGCTCTACCCGCAACACATTGCCATCCAGGTAGATTTTCATCTCGGGATGGAAAGCGCGCGACAATTGACCCCGGGGACCGCTCACGGTCACCTGTTCACCATCGAGTGTTACTTTTACTCCGGCTGGAACCGGAATCGGCATTTTTCCAATTCGCGACACGTTACACCTCCTCGGGCTACCAGACGTAGCAGATGATCTCGCCGCCAACGTTGAGCCGGCGAGCTTGCTGCCCGGTGATGATGCCCTTGGGCGTGGAAAGGATGGCGATGCCCATCCCACTGCGTACCCAGGGGATGTCTTTGACCGGTGTATAAATACGCCGTCCAGGCTTGCTCACCCGTCTCAGACCAGTGATCACTGGACGTTGGTGCTTGACATCCTCACCCGTGTACTTGAGCCGCAAAATCAAACTCGCTTGCGGTTGCTCACGTGTGACTTTGAAATCCTCGATGTAACCTTCTTCCTTCAGGATCTTCGCCAAAGCGATTTTCGTGCTAGATGAAGGCATAGAAACAGTCTCGTGTCGCACCATCAAGGCGTTACGAACGCGAGTTAGCATATCAGCAATCGGATCTGTCATTATTCCAACTCCCTCACCAACTGGACTTCACGATGCCGGGGATTTTGCCCTCCAGCGCCATCTCGCGCAAGCAGATCCGGCACAAGCCAAAGCGACGATAGAAACCGCGCGAACGACCGCAGCGGTTGCAGCGATTGTGTACCCGCACAACGTACTTCCGGCGAGTCTCGCGAATAGGCATTGATTTTTTGGACATATTTACCTCTTGACTTTAGGCGTGACGAAAGGGCATACCCAGCAGTTCCAACAAGCGCCGGGCCTCTTCATCCGTCTCAGCAGTGGTGTTGATGCAGATTTCAAATCCCCGCAGCTTGTCGATGCTATCATAGCTAATCTCCGGGAAAATGAGCTGCTCGCGCAATCCCAAGGTGTAGTTTCCGTGCCCATCGAACTTATCGGGGACGCCCCGGAAGTCGCGGGTGCGCGGCAACGCCACATTGACCAACCGATCAAGGAAATTCCACATCCGCTCTCCACGCAGCGTGACCTTCACACCGATGGCTCGACCCTCGCGCAATTTGAAATTGGCGATGGATTTGCGTGCCTTGGTCACCACAGGGTGTTGCCCGGTGATGGTCGTGATATCACGGACCGCATTTTCAAGCGACTTGGGATTATCCAGCGCTTCACCCATACCCACATTCAAGACCACTTTGCGTAGACGCGGCACCTGCATCAGGTTGGAGTATTTGAACTCCCCCATCAGCGCCGGTACAATCTCTTCCTCGTAACGTTTCTTCAGATACGGCATACGTCACACTCCTCAATCAATTGCCGTTTGGCACTTGCGGCAGACCCGCACTTTGCCCTGGTCTTCAGTAGTCTCAAAGCCCACACGCGTTGCAGCTTTGCAATGCGGGCACACCAGCATCACATTCGACAGATGCACAGGAGCTTCGTATTGAATCCGACCCGCCTGCACCTGTGAGCGCCCGGCGCGCACAGCGCGCTGATGCTTGGTGATGATATTCACCTTGGAGACCACCACGCGCTGCTCCTTGGGGAGCACGCGCAGCACAGCGCCACGAACACCACGATCATCACCGGCAATGACTTCTACGGTATCACCTTTTTTTATGCGATTCATCTTTCACCTCATCACCGGTTAAAGCACTTCTGGAGCCAGCGAGACGATTTTCATGAAGCCCTTCTCGCGCAGTTCGCGGGCTACCGGTCCAAAAATACGCGTTCCGCGCGGGTTGACACCCGAAGCATCCAGAATCACCGCAGCATTGTCATCAAAGCGAATGTAAGAGCCATCACTGCGACGATATTCTTTCGACACCCGCACCACCACGGCGCGCACAACCTCACCCTTCTTAACCGAGCCGGTGGGCGAAGAAGATTGCACTGCGGCGACAATTACATCCCCCACACCGTGGACACACAGGATTTCCTGGGCCCCCGTATTATCAGCGATGACCAAACGCGTTTCCTTCTGAATCATCGCATCCTCCTACGCCGTTCGTTCCAGAATCGCCTCAACCGTCCAGCGCTTCTGACGGCTCAGAGGACGGCTTTCCACGATCCGCACGGTATCGCCCACATGACAGGCGTTAGTTTCATCGTGGGCCATGTACTTTTTGGTAGAAGTGACCACTTTCTTGTACAGCGGGTGCCGGTAGCG
>JAKJAC010000254.1:5965-6223 GCA_022707705.1 Chloroflexota bacterium | reverse complement strand
GCTCACGTTGACGTTCTCAACGTATGTGCCCGCTGCCACGTTCACCGTTCCGCCGGCGGCGACTGCATTCACGCCGTCTTGAATGGTAGCAAAGTGATCGTAATCCCAGCCTGGAGTGGCAGAAGTGAAGTCATCATCTACGTAGACGGTGCTGGGTGGCGAATAGGTGAGCGATGTGCTGCCGGTAGTCCAACCGCCATCGTCATCAGTCATGGAGGCAGCGCCTTCGCCGCTGCTGCGATACCAGTCGGTATCGGT
>JAKJAC010000254.1:0-5917 GCA_022707705.1 Chloroflexota bacterium | reverse complement strand
CCCAGATATCCATATCACCCAGTCCACTGCAGCTGCCCCAATTGGCGGCCCAACTGGCGGGTACTGAGTTCCAATCTCCCTGCACTGCGGCAGCCGAATTCGTGGTGTACCAGATGGTAATGCCCGTCAAATCGGTCTGATAGCTCCTTGCTCGGAGTGTTACCGCCTGATTCGCTCGGGGATTGAGTGGAGCACGGTAGGGGAAATTGGCATCCCCGCAGATGTTGTTACCTGGAAGGTGACCTGCCCCATCCCAAAAGACATTGTTGTCGTTGCCAGCTGCTAGAGCCAGCTCGCTTCCTGGCGGGTTGAATGCGACGATCAAAGCCAGAATGACTGCCAGAACGATTTGGATTCGGGGTGACCAATGAACTCGTCTCATGATGTACTTTGCCTCCTGATAAATCTTGATGAACTCTGTTGAAAGCTAAGTGCGCGGCTGTTGCGCACAGGGAAACTGTGACCATTTTCGCTGGCTATGTGCCAGCGCTAAGACCCTGGCGGTTGCCAAAGCCCAGTAGACGGTGTTGGGCGCACCGTTCACGGCGGTAACGGGGTGTGCTGGAAATGATGATTTTGGTGGGAAGGGGTTCGTCGGTGATAGTGAAGCCTGTGTCTCCGAATTTGGATAGTCTCCTCATCAGGCACCTGAAATCTGAACTCCTGAACTACTCGTGATGCGCTCTGCTTGAGCACAGTTATTAAGAATTGGATCGGATCTTAACAATATTATAACATCATTGCGGGCAAGTGCAAGTGTTCCTGGGCAGAAAATCGCTTTTTTTGATGTTTGCATAGACTGACTTCAAACATCGTGCCCCGGGAACAAACCCGGGGCACGATGTGAGAGAGTGCAAACACTTAGCCGCGCACTCGTGAATCACCTTGACCGCATCTGTCGCGCCGGCGCCAACGGCTGCTGGCACACCAGCGGCAGGTAGATCACATGGTTCTCAGGTTCCTCTTCCTCCTCCACCGTGATCACCACCGTATCCGGCGCGCTCGCCAGCCCCGTGGCATCCGTGACCACCAGCGTGAACGTGAGCACCGCGCGGGCTGCGGGCGCTGTGAACACCGGGCGGATCGCGTGCGGATCGCTCAGCGCGACCGCCGGTCCTCCGACCTGCTGCCACCCAAAGCTCAGTGGCGTGTGCCCGTCGGGATCCGCGCTTGCACGCCCATCCAGGAGCACACTCTCATCTACCAACACCGTCTGGTCGGCTCCGGCGTCAGCGCGGGGCGCCGCGTTCGTCACCGTCACCTGCGTCGTCGCTACTACTGTCGTGATGCTGTTGGTCGCGGTGACGCGGGCAGTGTAGACCCCGACCTGCGCGTAGGTGTGCCCGATGCGCGCTCCCGTTGCTACGTTCCCGTCGCCGAAATCCCAGGTAGTGGCGATATTCGAGCCGCCTGCGGTGGCGGTGAAGAACGTGGTATCTCCCAGGCGGGTGGGGCTGCTGTTGGCAGCACTTAACCCGTTGATGGGGCTATCCTGCACCGTGACACTGACGGTATCCGGTGCGCTTGCCAGTCCGTGCGCGTCGGTCACGACCAGTGTGAAACTGAGCATGGCAGGCAGCGCGGGCGCGATGAAGGTGGGCTGCGGCGACTGCGCCTGACTCAGGCTCACCGCGGGACCCGCCGTCTGAACCCAACTGTAGCTGAGCGGCGTGTGCCCGTCGGGATCGCTGCTCCCGCTGCCATCGAGCGTGACCTGCTCAAGCACCTGTACCTGCTGCGGTGTTCCCGCGTCCGCGAGCGGCGCCTGATTAAAGGTCGCGGTAATCGTCGTATCCGCGTCCAGTGTTACTGTGGTCGCCGCTTGCGCCGGGTTAGCCACCGGACCCAACCAGCTCAAGAAGTGCCAACCGGGCTGCGGTGTGGCTTCTAGCGTCACTACCGCTCCGGCGAGATAGGTATGCATGCCGGGCGCGGGCACCGTGGTGCCGCCTTGCGCCGGTTGCGCTTGAATGTGCAGTATGGCAGTTGCGGACGGCGTGGTGGTGAAGGTCGCCGTGACTATCGTGTTGCCCGTGATGACGAGTGCGCGCGGGTTATCGAGGCTACCGTTCTCCCACGCGTTGAAATACCAGCTATCCGCGGGCAGCGCCGTGAGCGTGACCACCGTGCCGGGCAGATACGTCGTCTGCGAGGGCACCACCGTCACCTCGCCCTGCCCGACAATCGCGATCTCCAGTGTGTAGAACGCGTTCGGCGCGGGCGAGGCATTGTCTTCCACCTCCCCGCCGCCAGCGCCGCCGGTGGGATCAGTTGCCGGCATTGGCGCGCTATCGCACAGCCGGAAGCGATACGCCACCGCCTGCGCGAGCCCCGAGGGCACCGCCAGTGGCAGCACATTCGCCCCAGAACTCACTCCCTGGTCGAAGACGCGCTCATCCGCACTAAAGGCTCCATCGCTGTCCCAATCGAACCACGCGCTCAGCCAGCGCCCGGTGAGCGCCGTGCCCTCCACCGTTACCGTCACCGGGTGCGTCTGCCCGGCGATAAAGGCGCCAAAGCGCACGCCGTCATCGCTCGAATCGTCGCTGCCTACGGCCCCGCCAGCGCTGTCGTCGTCCGTCCATGTGGCACCCAGGCGCAGCGAGCTTCCCGGCAGCTGCAAATGCCACGCCTGCCCGTAGCTCACCGGAAGGTCGCCGGCATCGGAGGGCAACCACAGCCGCACGCGGAGCGGGTCGTGATCCGAGGCGCGTTCGTTGCTCGGGAAGTCCGCGTTGATGTGGAGCGGGTTGAAGGCGTGCTGCCAGCCCGAGCTTGCCGCGAGCAGGTTGCGCGTCGTGTAGAGGTGGTCGAGCACCTCGCTCTCGCCGTTGAAGACGTAGCTCCACCGCTCGCGTTCGGGCAGGTCGTAGTAGAGGTTTAGGATATCCGCCGACGCATCCAGAATCCCGATGGGTGTGGAGCCGAAGGTGTCGTTATAATCGCCGAGCGCGATGGCGAATTCCCCCGCGCCCTGGTGCTGCGCCAGAATATCGCGCATATCCGCCGCCTCTTTCTCGCGCTTATCGGTACAATCCGGCGTGGTGCAGCTGGCGCTCGCGCGCTTGGATTTGAAGTGGACCGCGTAGAGGCGCAGGTCCAGCTGCTGCGGTTCGCCGGCATGGAAGCGGAATAGCCCGGCGGCGGGCACGCGCACGAAGTCCAGCACCCCATCGCTCACCCACCCGGTGAAGGGCGCGCCACTCACGGGCGTCGGTCCGCTCACCAGCACTACATCGTCGCGGTAGAGGAAGCCCTGGCTGATGTCACGGCTATCGCCCGATTCCACATAGATGCCGCTCCAGGTGTGAGCGCCATCGAACGTGCCCACACGCTCCGCTAGCGCGTTGTAGACCGCTTGCTTGCCCTCCATCTCGCTTACGCCAACCACCATGCAGCTGCGCATGGAGCCCGCCATCACGCTCGCCACCGCGTCCAGTTTGGCGTTATACTCCACCAGCCCTTCGGCGGTGCCGGGGGTGGGGTAACCAGGCGCCCAATCGCCCCAATCGCCTGCGCCGTCGTTCAGGTGATCGAAGAGGTTCTCCACGTTGAGCACGCAGACGTCTACCTCGGCTTTGGTGGGATTGAGCGCGGGCGCCTCGAAGGGCACATCGGCGTTATCCACCACCGTGAGGGTGGGGGCGGCATCCACCAGCAGCGTGTATTTGTCGAACTGATAGCCCAACACGCCGGTGACCGCGGTCCCGGCGATATCGTCGCCGAAATCCACATCGGGCAGGTCGAAGTTCATCCCGCCGCTCAGGTATTGGATGCCCTGATAGCCGGGGTAATCGCGCTCGAAGACGCGCCCGTAATCCGGGACGCTGCTGCTGAAATCTACAAAGGCGATTTCGGGATCGCCGTAGGCGTTGCGGCTGATGAAGCGCTTCGTGGCGCCCACCACCCAACCCGAGAAGCTGAAGCTCACCCGCATGCCCTCGAAGCGCTCGTAGAGCGCCGTCGGGTCAGCGAGGGGATCGGTGACCGGCTGAATGGCAACCGCCGCGGGAATCGGGCACGTCCCGATTTTCGTGACCGCGAGCGGGTCCGTGCCCCGGTGCGCGAACTCGGTGGTGTTGTAATACTCGGTCACATAGCCGTTCACGCGCACCAGGTCGCCGGGCTGGAGATTGGCGGGGTTCGACCAGGTGGAGTAATAATAGGCGTAAATGCCATCTGAGGAGGCGGGGTCGCCATCGCCGGTCACATCCTGGAAGTAGAAGCCCGTGGCGGTGACGCCGGTGACGCAGCCTTGAACGCCGCTGCGGTGCCCCAGGCACGGCGAGCTGTTCCCTGTCCCCTGAAGCTGCGGGATGGTGGAGCAGGGCGCCGGGCTGACCGCGCCCACGCCAAAGCTCCAGGTATAATTGGCGCCCATGCTATCGGGCGGATCCTCGGTATCCTGATCCGTGACCAGCGCCGCGATGACGGTGGCGTTACAGACCTCGGGCGCGGCGAAGTCCACGTCGGGATCGAGCGTGAAGCTCGCCGGTCCGCCGGAAACCTGCACGCTGTGCGCGCCGCTCGTGGCGCAGCTGAGTGTGACCCAGGCGCCGCTCACGTCCACCGGTTCGCTGAAGGTGATGATGACATTGGCGTTGGTGGCGCCCCCAGTGCTGCCGCTAGCCGGGCTGACGCTCGCGACGCGGGGCGCGGCATCGCCACCGCAGAAAGCGACGTGTTCGCCCAAGCCATCGAAAGTATCCTGCTCGAAGCCTTCCCACTCCAGCGCGGGATCGAAGGCGTCATCGCCGTTAGCGTCGCCCATCGAAACCGTGCTCAGGCGGCGCAGCGTGCGGTCGAGTGTCGCCGTCAGCCCGCTGCCCCATTGTGTGCCCGGATCGAAGCCAATCTGCCCGATCACATCAATGATCGCGCCGTTGTGCTTGAGCACCAGCGCGTCATCGCCGTTGAAGTTGGCGACGCTGCTGTTGAGGAAATCGGCGGCGGCGAGCACATCCTCCGCGGCGCCCGGGTTCGCGATGACGTAGACATCCCCTGCCGCCAGTGTGCCGGGCAGGGTGGCGCTGGCGCTCGGTGTGCTCGCGCCGTTGCTGTACATCTCCACCGTATAGGCGCTCATCTCCACAGGCACAGCGGAGCCGTTGGTGATCTCCAGCACCTTGTTCACGCTGGAGCCTTCGACGTATTCGGAGAAGAAGAGCTCCTCGCAGGCGCCTGCGGCGCCAGCAATCGTGAAGCTCCAGCTGATATCCGCGCCCATCGTGTCCGGCGGATCATCGGAGTCCTGGTCGCGAATGGCGGCGGCGAAGAGCGTGACCGTGCAGCTCTCCCCCGCGACGAAGTCGCTTTCCGGATCCAGCGTGAACGTGGTGGGACCGCCGGAGGCGACGGCGGCATGCGCGCCGCTGCTGTTGCAGCTGAGCAGCGCCCAGGCACCCGTTACCGTCACCGGTTCGGTGAAGGTGAGTGTGATGTCGGTTGTAGCCGCCACGCCGGTGGCTCCGCTGGCAGGTGTGCTGGATTGCAGCGCCGGTGCGGCATCCGCGCTACCTCCCACCGCGAACGGTTCCGTGGGCAGCATCTGGCGATCAGAATCGCTACCGCTCCATTGGCCGCCATCGCTGATAGCGGCCAGCAATTCGTCAGGGCTGCCGGCAGTAATGCCCGTGTAGACTGAATTATCTATCTCGTTGAGCGCGACTGCGGTAGCGCCGTTGATCAACCCCTGCGGCAGCGCCGAGGTGTTGGAACTGGTCGCATCTGCCTGCCAGACTCCAGCGCCCTCGCTGTTGAGCGCGTAGAGGAAGGAGGGCGCGCTGCTTTCTCCCTGATACGCCAAAATCTGGTCGCCGCTGCTGGAGAGGGCGAAGGCTCCGGCGCTGCTGAATTCGCCGCTGGCAGGGGCGGCAAAGGCGATTACCGTGCCCGCGGAATAGGCGGCGCCGGCGGT
>JAKJAC010000253.1 GCA_022707705.1 Chloroflexota bacterium | reverse complement strand
CACCGGCGGATACCGGGTAGCGCGCGCATCAGGCGCGCTCATCGCGAGGGTCCAGGCGCTTGGCACGCGACGCACGCGAACGCGGACCAGGTCGGGGAGCAGGTGCGGGTTCGGACGCTAAGCGCGCCCATTGACGCCGCACCAACCGCAACACCGTCAGACCCACGAACACTGCCGCGAGCATCCCGCTCACGACCAACATCGCCACCAAGGCCCAAATCCACACAAACCATGATGTCTCCATACTTGCCTCCTCTGAACGGACTATTGAGATTGTTTGAACGGACTGGTTGAAAAGACGTGACCTGAGATTGTGGAATCATCAGATCGGGGTGACGTAGAGATGGAAAATCATCTACGTCGGGAAACGGGGTGTAGAGGCCAAAAGCCGTCTACGGTCTGAATTGCGCGGGCAGAAGATAGAGCGAAGCTCATATCTGTTAGGCGCCCAGAGCAATCAAGACACCTCTAGGAGCAACGGCGGCACCGTTGCACGCAGACGTATCGTGATTGACTGCGGCATTGGACTCACTGAAGAATTGGGGTGGACTTGACTTGCGTAAAGCGGAGCATACAATAATTGCGTTACTGCATTGTGGGCCTTGAAATATTGTCGGATGCGCCTGGCCCCGCCTTACTGATTTTGCTGGCTTGAGGGTGGGATGAATGATGCTTTACGGCAACTATCTCGGCAACGACTACGTGGCGCGGCAATATGACGGCGGCGCAGACGCCGCTTGGCCTTGGGGCGCTTCCTGCAGGCGGACACAGTCATCCCCGACCCGGCGAACCCGCAGTCGTTCAATAGGTACAGCTATGTGTTGAATTCTCCGCTCAAGTACACAGATCCGAGTGGCCACAAAGCTTGCCTGGATACTGATTGTACACAGTTTGAAAACACAGTAGCGTTTATGAAAGAATCGCCAAGAAGTCCCTCACCTCATTTTACAAGATTGCCCCTAGAACCCACAAATGAAAGCACTTCCCAATGGTTTGGTGGCACGAATTTCGCTCATAACCATGGTGCCGAGTGGAATTATGACAATTACTGTCAAGGGTTTCATTGTGGTATAGATATTGGTCGACAAACTTCAGAATATGGCACACCAGTGTATGCGGGACTATATGGCATTGTTGAGAGCACAGGAAAATCTTATGGCGCCGGACCTTATGCAGTTAATATCAGAGTTGGTGACTATGTTGTTATCTATGGACATTTGGATGGTAAGTACAATGTAGGAGTAGGTGATGCTGTCACTCCCGACACAATTATCGGTGGAGTGGGGAATCCAACGGGGACAGAAGGAAAAGGCAATGTTCACTTACATCTAGAGATTCGGTACCAGAACAGACTAATCTACAATCCATTGCGTTTTATCGGTGAACCTGGTTATAAGGCTCTAACAACCGTAATGAATCCGAACGATTTCTACTATACAAATAAATGGGCAACACCTCTTGACCAACCCGTGATTCAAAGAGGCGGGCCAAGTCTTTGGAAAGATAACTAAAGGACAAGAGCATGGTTACCAGATTCAGGCAGCTAGTTGGATTTCGGATGTCGTCGATTGTGCCAAAAGTTATAGCACTGTTTGTGTTATCAATACTTTGCGCATGTAGTAATCAATCTAGTACAGAAAATAACAACCAGATTATAACAGACCCATCAACTATTTTGACTTCAAACCCTACTGCTACTCAATTGCACCCTTTGATCTCTGCAACCGTTTCAGTGGAGTTGCCAACTTTGCCAGCGGTAGTTGGGACAACAGAGCTGCCCATTGTGCTTGCCTGTGATTCCTCAAAACTCTGTCAACTTACAAGATCACCTGTCAGTTGGGCACAATGGTCGACGACAGGTGATCAATTATTCTACAGACTCAAAAACAGCAACGAATTCTGGAAATTCAACCTGGAGAATGACGTGGCTACTTTATTGTCGCCGGAACAAGTGGCTCTATTTCTTGCCACTCCAGATTACATGCTCAAAGTCCCTGAAAATATAGAACCACACGACTATGCTTTCTCTCCTTCAAGGGAAAAAGTCATATATGCTCAGAAGCGTCCTCTCACCCTACCGCCAGTTCTTGATTCCGATGGAGAGGGACAAGGGCCTCAGGAAATCAAATATGATTTGTATGTTTTGGAAATGGGTGATGAGATATCAATACACTTAGGGTATATAGATGGATTGCTAGACGATTTTATCTGGTTACCCAACGAGCAAAGCGTATTAATCCAGACAAATGCACAACTGTCAGGAAAGGCTTCCATCTGGGTAGCAAACCTGAATAGTGAGCAATTGATCCCTTTGGTGCCTGTCAAACAAGGACAATCTGAAGCTACGTTTGAAGCGTTGTCACTAGATGGTGATTCCATTCTTTATAGACAATCAACGACCCTTTATTTAAAGCACTTGACAGATGACAGCGAAGAGGAAATTCCTATTGCTACTTTCGGACGTGCTTACTATTGGTTTTTACCGACGAACAAACTGTTGATCGTAGATGATTTTGATCAACCATTAGATTTCCAGGTCGCTATTTTCGATTTGGACACAAGAAAACTATGTCAGATTTCCCAACAGATTCTTAGAATTCACTCTGTTGAATTGTCTCCTAACTATGACTACTTGGCAATTCGATGGGCTGAAACATTAGAGCTGTATGTACTTCCTGTGTATCCTGTATGTGATCAAGAAAATTAAGTCAAGAAAGTGGGCTTACCCCCATCTGCTCGACCACAAATTAAGGCAGGCTTACCCGCCACTACTCCGCACGCCTGCGCCAGTGGGCATGCCGTGATGCCCACTGGAAAAGCGTGGCGCTTCCAACAGTGGGTACACACGGGCAGCGCCTATCTCGACGATTACGCTGAGTTCACCGGTAGCGGTGATGTGCAGACCTTTACCTACGATGCACTAGATCGGTTGATGACCGCTCAGAGCGCCAATGACGCCTATCGGGGTTATAGCGAGTCGTATCAATACAGCCCCATCGGCAACCTGACCTACAAGACGGGCCAGGGCACGTACACCTATCCGACTTCGGACCCGAACAGTGTGCGCCCGCATGCTGTGACCAGCGCTGGAGGTCACACTTACGCCTATGATGCCAATGGCAACATGACGACACACTGGTATGCTGACATGAGCCAGACTCTCGTCTACAGCGCCGAGAATCGTCTGGCGAGCGTGACCCGGAACGGGAAAACGACCGCGTACTTCTACGATGGCGATGGTGTGCTGGTAAAGAAGACCGCCTATGAGAACCTCGCCGCGGGTGTGCCGGCGACCAGCGACACGACACTTTTCTGGCCCGCGGTAGTAACTAATGGCGATACCTGGGCCAATAGCGGGAACGGCAACTATGGTGAATTTGCGTATACCGGTAGCATTGGCTTACGCTATGTGCAGCTGGATCTGGGAGGGGCGTACACGGTGGATCAGATCAAGGTCTGGCATTACGCCGCCGATAGTCGCATCTACAACAATACCAAAACCCAGGTCAGCGCCGACGGCGTGACTTGGTATACCGTTTTCGATAGCGCCGTTTCAGGCACGTATCCAGAGACCGCTGCCGGGAAGACCCACACCTTTGCCCCGCGCACGGTGCGCTATGTGCGCGATTATCTCAATGGCTCATCTTCCAACTCCAGTAATCACTGGGTGGAAATTGAAGTGTGGGGGAATCGCACCACGGTGTACGTCAATGCACTCTACGAAAAAGACGTCACGGCCAACCTTAGCACCAAGTACTATTACTTTGGCAGTCAGCGTATCGCCATGCGCCGCGGTAGCACACTCACCTACTTGCATGGCGATCATCTGGGTTCCGCCTCCCTCACCACCAACGCGAGCGGCGCGAAAGTAAGTCTCATGCGTTACATGCCGTATGGCGAATTGCGTGTGGGCGGGTTGTCTACCGACCGCCAATACACCGGGCAAAGGCGAGAGGCGTCACTAGGATTTTACGACTACGTGGCGCGGCAATACGACCCGGCCCTGGGAAGGTTCCTGCAAGCAGACACCATCGTCCCCGACCCGGCAAACCCGCAGTCGCTCAACCGCTACAGCTACACCTTGGGGAATCCGCTCAGGTATACGGATCCCAGTGGGCATGCCTACTGCCCACCGGAAGCCAACGGACGATGCATTGATGACGTGCCTGCGCCGCGGCAGCCAATCAGCCGCCCGCAGCTATCCACACCCCTTACTTCAAAAACACCTGTTGGCTTGGGAGAAACTCTGTGGGAACCTCTCAGACATGCTATCCCAGGTGTCAAGCACTCGCTAGGCAACAATAGCTGGTTTCAAATCCGAACTATGTTATATGACGCTGAGTGGCAGATGGGAGTGAGAGGAGAGGCTAGACTGCTAGGTAGTGATTGTGCCCTGATGTCGAGCTCTTCAGTGCGAGCATATCCTATGGGATCTCATTCACCTGTGTGGTTAGAATACGATGTTTCTAGCGTGACTCCTGGGAAGACAACAATTGCTCTCAGAACGTCCAGCTTTGGAGGCAGCGGTGATGGCTTGAACGTCAAGGCGCGTACCCAGGTGGCGCTATCGATCAATGCAACTGATCAGCCCGGTGTTTTGCGAGTTGGAGTATCTGTTGAGATTCCTTTCGCTTTAACTATGGAGGACAGCATTTCGTTACGGGCGACACCCTATCTGAGTTACAGTACGAATCTCTATGGGCGACGCGCCGCGGCTTTGGCAGTAGATGCGACGGCAGCTTTTTTTGCGTACAAGGTGGCCGGCGCGATCTCGGCGGGTTTCGGGGTAGTCGACCTTGTACGCCAGGGCACATCCCGGTGAAATAGATGATACACATGAACCAAGAATCCCTAATCCAAGCACAACAGTTCTTAGATGCTGGAGACAATGAATCTGCTCAAGAGGCATTTGCCCAGATTCTGGTTGTGAATCCAGAAGATGTGGAGGCCTTGATCGGAGTTGGGAAAGCACGGTCCTGTTTAGGGCAATTCAAAGCCGCTCTGGATGCCTTCGAGAAAGCCCTTGAATACGATCCCAACAGTGCTGAAGCGCACCATAACATCGCGTGGATTCTGCACTATCAAATGCGAGCATGGGACGAAGCTCACAGTCATATTGAGCAAGCTATAGCTCTCGCTCCTGACATTGCAAAATATCATCTTTTAGCATGGGAATCTGCCAGAAGGCGTCACGATACATCAACTGCGCTCAGGCATTTTCAAACTGCCTACCGCCTTGATCCCGCCGCATTTGATGGGCGGATGCGGCGGTATCTTACGTATCTCGAGTTATCTGTGTTTGCTGATAAGTGTTTTGTACCAATCCTAATATCCGCATTGTTGCTAGCCCCGACTTACGCCTGTTGCTTACTGGAAAATGGCCAGGGGTGGGGAATTACGCTTGGAGCCATACCTTTTGGACTAGGGAGTGCAACTTATGCACTAAACAAACGCTATCGCTTGGCATTTGTGTTTTTGGGGGTGGGAGTATTCTGGGTTGTATCCAGTTTTCTATTCTTAAGAACTGTGGGTAGGTGAATACTCTATCAAAACTTTGTGCCTAGCGGCACTTATGCTTTCGTCTTGAGCAATCACAGCTACGGAACGCTCCAAACCGATCCCATCGCCGTGCTACCTGGAGCGACCTACACCCTGAGCGCCTGGGTGCGGGGCAAGCTCAACGCGCAAGCCAGCGGCGGCGGCTGGACGCTCAAGCTACTGGCTTACGACCGGCAAGGTGCGTTCATTAGCACCCAGACCATCGCCTCCGGTGGGGGCGGTTCGCTAACGACCACGGCCATGCGGCATGGCTTGCAGCAGCGCAGCGGGACGGTGACGCTCTCCGAGAACGCGACCACCGTGCGCGTGGAGCTGTTCGACTATATGACCGACGGCTGGGTGGCGCTGGATGACGTGAGCCTCACGGGAGCGACGGTGACCAAATACTACTACCTGGGCAGTCAGCGCGTCGCCATGCGGCAAGGCGGCGTGCTCACGGTTCTGCATGGTGACCATGGCCATGCACAGCACGGCTTGCAGCGCCTCCCTCGCTACTAACGTGAGCGGAACGAAAGTGAGCGAGCAGCGCCACATCGGTATCGCGCCCACCGGCTAGCCTTCATGTCGATATACCGCGGAGAAATCGCCGCCGGTTTCTCCGCCAGGGCATCACAAAAAAGAGGGACAGGGTAACCGTAGTCACCGTGTCCCTCTTACCTCCAGTCTGCACTGCTTACATTGCCG
>JAKJAC010000252.1 GCA_022707705.1 Chloroflexota bacterium | reverse complement strand
ACTCCATCCCAGATTAGACGCAGCGCATAGACGCTTGCGACTTCACATGCCGACGGTATAATCCTTCTAGCTCACCTGTTGCAAGGGCGCAACTTCGATGTACCCGTGTGCAACAGAGAAAAGGAGCAAAGCAGGTATTATGACAATCCATATTTTGGTCACCAATGATGATGGGGTATCGGCGCCAGGATTGGGCACACTAGCGCAGGCCTTGCAAGCCGTGGGCAAAGTGACAGTGATTGCGCCGGAGCGCAACTGGAGCGCCTCCGGGCATTCAAAGACGATGCGCAGCCCCTTGCGCGCTGATCCCGGAGAACTGCCCAATGGCATCCCTGCACTTATCACCGACGGAAGCCCGACCGACGCCATCGCTCTGGGATTGATGGGATTGGCAGAAGCACCCGTACATTTGGTAGTCACGGGTATCAATAACGGTCCCAACCTGGGACATGATGTAACGTACTCTGGCACAGTTACCGCTGCCATGGAGGCGGTCATTGCAGGGGTCCCGGCGCTAGCGATTTCACTTGCCAGCCGGGACAAGCATGCTGATACACGGCCGGCTGCCAGTTTTGCCGCACACCTGGCGCGCGTCGTTCTTGCCAACGGACTTCCCCCCAAGACGCTTTTGAACGTGAATGTCCCCTCAGTGTCGGCGACCGCGTTGCGTGGCATGCGTATCACACGTATGGGTGCGCGTATTTATCACGATGAATTGGTGCGGTATCTGGATCCGTATGGGCAGCCCTATTTCTGGATTGGAGGATATCCACCTGACGGCGTACAAGAGATGGGGACAGATATCTGGGCTTTGAGTGAGGGCTATATTTCGGTCACACCCATTCAGCTCGATTTTACTGCCTACAAAGCCATGGAGAAATTGCGGGATTGGGGTATTGAGGAGTGCGCTTGTGGTGATTTATGGGGCGGTTAAGCCAAGCCTGTTTTCAGATAGCAAGGATAAAGAACCATGAAACTTTCGATCATTATGCCGGTGTACAATGAGATTAACACGATTGCGACGATTATCGCTAAAGTGCGCGCTGTGCCATTGAATATTACGGTCTGGGGCGGCGCCGACCAGGAAGAAGCGTTGACCCTTGAGCGTGAGATTGTAGTTGTAGATGATGGTTCGACAGATGGCACGCGGGATTATCTGGATACTTTACGAGCAATCCCCAATATCACCATTGTGTTTCATGAAGTTAATCAAGGTAAGGGCGCCGGTGTACAGACAGGGCTGCGCCACGCAACGGGTGATGTGCTACTCATTCAAGATGCAGATTTGGAGTATGACCCTCGCGATTATCCCGCTTTGCTGTTGCCCATTCTCGAGAAACGCACCAAGGTCGTTTATGGCTCCCGTTTCCGTGGCGGTCCCACCAAAGCGATGTTCTTCTGGCACATGCTAGGCAATCGTTTCCTCACCTTCGTCACAAATTTGCTGTATAACACTATCCTCACCGACATGGAAACGTGTTACAAGGTCTTCACGCGTGAGGTTGCCAACAAACTCGCGCTCAAAGCCAAGGGATGGGGATTTGATCCTGAAATCACCGCACAAATCCTGCTTCACAAATACCGCATCTACGAGGTGCCTATTTCGTACAACGGGCGGGAATTTGAGGAAGGCAAGAAAATCTCCTGGAAAGATGGGCTAACGGTATTGTGGACACTGATTCGCTATCGCTTGCGCGGCCGTTAAGAAAGTTCCAGTGTATAATGATGTAGGAGTGTTTGAGGCAGCCTCAGGAAACGTTTTGCTTGCAGAAATCGTCTAGTAATCTCGAATGCGCTGTTTGCGCATCATCGCATTTTAGGGAGGTGTGAAATGTTGAAAGAACACTTAGAGCGTTCCATGCTTTTGGGAATTGGTCTTTTTGCCCTAACCCGTGAAAAGGCACGAGCGGTGGCTGAGGAATTGGTCAAGCAGGGACATGCCGCCCGTGATGAGGTCGCACAGGTCACAGAAGACCTGGTGAAACGCGGCGAAGAGGAGCGCGGCGCGCTGCGGAAAATGGTACGCGAGGAAATTGATGCTGCACTCACCGAGATGCATGTAGCGAGCAGCAGCAACCTTGAAGCGCTCAAAGCAGAGCTGGCGGCGCTCAAGGCGCAGCTGGCAACTGCCGAAAAACCGGAAGGCGAAACGACAGGCTGAGGCGTGCCCGATTTTGGGTTGAGGCTTGCCGCTCGCGACCTGAACACTGCCTTCACATTGGCATGTCACCGTCAGAAGCAGTCTAGCCCATACGCGCGCCCCCTCCATTGAACCAAGATTTCGTGGTGCAGCTCGCGCTGTCTTGGCGAGGGTTGCTATTCTTACTCAATATCGGACTTGTTCTGCCAGCATAAGCCAACGTATATTCTACAAGAATGCCTTACGCACTCACCAGCACGCAGTAGGAAGGCGCTGTGATTGGTTTGCCGCTAACCCGACGCATTGGACAGCTGCGCCGCTACAGGCACATTTTGAGTGTCTTTGTACGGCATGGGTTCGGCTCTGTTGTCAGCATGTTGCCTGCCGAGCGTGGTTGGCTAAGGCGCATGCGTCCGTACCCTACTTCGGAATCACGTTCCTTGCCGGAGCATTTCAGGCAGGCCTTGGAAGAACTAGGACCTACCTTTGTGAAGCTGGGACAACTCCTCAGCACGCGCCCTGACCTTCTACCCCCGGATTACATCGCTGAACTGACACGCCTGCAAGATAACGTTCCACCTTTGCCCTGGGAAGTCATTCGCCAGGTGATTGTTGAAGAACTTGGCGCCGCCCCAGAGACGATATTCAAACAGGTTGACCCACAGCCAATGGCAGCTGCTTCGCTGGCGCAGGTTCATGCGGCAGAGTTGCCGGATGGGCAACAGGTGGTCATCAAAGTACAGCGCCCCAGAATTGTTCCCACCATTGAAGTAGACCTGACCATCCTCAAAGACCTGGCGCACTATGTTCAGCATCACACACCCTTGGGGAAATATTACGATCTTGAAGATATCGCGGATGATTTTGCCGAGACATTACATCAGGAGCTCAATTACCTGCGTGAGGGGCACAATGCGGACCGTTTCCGCAAGAATTTCGCGTATGAGACCGGGATTTACATTCCTCTAGTACACTGGGAATACACCACACGGCGTGTTTTGACACTGGAGCGTATCCTTGGTATCAAGATTGACAACATCGAGGCGCTCAAAGCCGCCGGTCATGATGGGCATCAGTTAGCCACCTACGCCGCGCGACTGTCAGTCAAGGAGATTCTGGAGGATGGCTTTTTCCATGCAGACCCGCATCCTGGCAATCTCCTGGTGCTGGAGAACGGGGTCATCGGGGCAATGGATTTTGGCATGGTTGGCTATCTGAGTGATCAGGACCGTGTCAACTTGATCAGGCTCTATGCAGTGGCGATAGATCTCGACGCGGAAGGTGCGGTGGATCAGCTCATCCATATCGGCGCCGCGCCTCAGGATGTAGACCATCATCAGCTAGCACGTGATATTCAGACGCTGTTGCGGCGTTACGTCGGCATGCCACTCAACGATATCAAAGTAGCTGAAGTGATCAATGAAATCCGCCCTATCGTTTTCCGACACCGGTTGCGCTTGCCCAGCAGCTATTGGCTGCTGGCAAAGGTTGTCTCTATGATGGAGAACATCGGACGGCGACTTGACCCCGATTTCGATATTTTTGCTTTTGCGCGACCTTCGGCAAAGCGGTTGATGGCGAAAACCGTGTTACCCAACCGGCGCAGTGTCGGGCAATTGCTGCGTCAAGGTCTTGTGTGGAGCGACCTGCTAGAAGAACTGCCCCGCGCCGCCTCGCGACTCATATCGCGACTGGATGCACGTGAGCCTGTTCCACTGACATTAAACAAAGAAAGCCTCGATCGCCTGGATAGCCTCGCAACTCGCCTGGCGCTCAGTTTGATTGTCGCTGGCATGACCATTGGCATTGCCATCATGATGCCTACGGTGTCACAGGGGAGCGTTTTTTTACAGGTCATCCTGGGAATGGCTTTTGCAATTGCCCTTGGATTGGGATTCTGGGTGATGATTTCTATCCTCCGCAAACGCTGATTGGCTTTTTCACGCGCTTGTGGCACAATGGTTGATGTCGTTTTGCTGTGAACTATGCTGAGTCCAAGGCTCACCGGAACTGAGCCACCATGCAATCAGCTTCCGCTGATGCTGAGGGTTGCTGAATTGCGAGGTATCTTTTAAGGAGCTATGGGATTATGATAACTGAGCTTGATCATCTGATGTCCGACCGCAACCTGGATGCCATCGTCGTCACCGGACTTGTGCGAGGCAATCCCGCTCTGGTTTATCTGCTTAATGGCGCACCAATATCCCACGCCATCTGGATCAAGAAACGCGGGGAAGAACCAGTGTTGATTGCCGGTTCTATGGAACGGGAGGAGGCGCTAGTTGCCGGCGTGCCTGTAATCCTAGAGAGTAAATACAATTACTATCAGCTGCTGCGTGAGCATGGCGGAGATGCTTTGACAGCTCGCGTTGCTTTTTTTGAACGTATCTTCGATGACCTGGGCATACGAGGCAACGTTAGTTTCTACGGAATGGAGGAGCAGGGCAGCGCCTATCGCCTGCTTCAGGGGCTGAACGATGCGCTGCCTGAGGTGACTATTGTGGGGGAATACGGACCCAACCTGTTAGGAGAAGCGCGTGCGACCAAATCCGCTGCGGAAGTCGTCCGCATCCGCGAGGCAGGACGCCGCACGGCTGAAGTGGTTCGCGCAACCGTGAGTTTTCTGCAGTCGCATGACGTTGATGCTGCGGAGATTCTGCGGCGCCCGGATGGGCAGATATTAACTGTCGGCGATGTTCACGCCTTTATTCGCCGGCAGGTGGTGTTACACGAATTAGAGGACCCTGAGGGCTTCATTTTCTCCACCGGGCGCGATGCCGGTATTCCTCATAGCAAGGGCACATTGGATGCACCCATGCGCTTGGGTGAGAGTATCGTTTTCGATATTTTCCCGCGCGAGGCTGGAGGAGGTTACTTTTTCGATATGACCAGGACTTTCTGCCTGGGATACGCCCCCCCGGCGGTGCAACGGTTGTATGATGATACCCGTTCTTGCATGGAAAGCGTCATCGCTCAGGTTGCAGTTGGCAATGAAGCGCGGCATTATCAGGTCTTGACCTGCGCTTTTTACCGCGACCGCGGGCATCCGACTGTCGAAGAGTCGCCGGCGACACTTTCGGGTTATGTGCACACTCTGGGGCATGGCGTAGGGCTTGATGTGCATGAGGAACCTTTCTTCCGTGCGGAAACTTTGCTCCGCCCGGGTCACGTCTTCACCATTGAGCCGGGTTTGTACTATCCAGATGAGGGAATGGGCTGCCGTATCGAGGATGTGTTGTGGATAGATGAATCCGGTGGGGTACACAACCTCACGGATTTCCCCTACGATCTGGTTATTCCAATGGGGTGAGAGAGCCCACACAGTCTATGACACTACGAATATTGGGGATTGAGACTTCCTGTGATGAGACTGCTGCAGCAGTGGTAGAGGATGGGCGCACTATCCTTTCGAATGTCATTGCGTCGCAGATTGAGCTCCATGCTCCCTACGGGGGTGTTTTCCCGGAGATGGCGGCGCGCGCGCACATCGAGGCGATAGCTCCCGTAGTGGAAAGCGCCTTGCAACAAGCGCATCTCGGTTGGCAAGACCTGGACGCAGTAGCGGTGACTTATGGTCCAGGATTGCCAGGTTCGCTCCTGGTAGGGTTGAACTTCGCTAAAGGGATATCCTTAGGGCGTAATCTCCCCCTGGTGCCTGTCAACCATCTGGAAGGTCATCTTTATGCGCACTGGCTCAAAACAGAGGCAGCACCCGGATCTAATGCCCCAACGGCAAGCGGAAGCGGCGAACCTCCCTTCCCATTGCTCGCGCTCATTGTTTCCGGTGGGCATACTGAACTGATTTTGATGCGGCGTCACGGGGACTATGAACTCGTCGGTAGCACCTTGGATGACGCTGCGGGTGAGGCTTTTGACAAAGTCGCCCGCATGCTAGATCTGGGATACCCTGGCGGTCCGGCTATTGAGAAAGCGGCGCAACAGGGCAATTCACGAGCTTTTGATTTCCCCCGCGCGTGGCTGCCGGGTACCTTCGATTTCAGCTTCAGCGGAGTAAAGACTGAGGTACTGCGTACCTTGGGGCGCTATAATGGTCCAAGGCCGTTGCGCCTTATTGCAGATATGGCGGCATCTTTCCAGGCTGCGGTGGTTGAAGTTCTGGCAGTGAAGAC
>JAKJAC010000251.1:6090-6350 GCA_022707705.1 Chloroflexota bacterium | reverse complement strand
ACCAGTGTGTGGCGTTGATCATATCGGGTCCTGAGATGCCTGGGAACAGATACTTTGCCCCGCCGGACAACCCCACGACCTCGTGTGGAAACGTCGGTCCCAGGATCAGAAGTGCGTCGTAGTCTAGCACTGCCTTGTTGATGCGGATGTCCACTATGTCCGGCAGTGAAGGGTGCCAGTTTGCTCCAGCCAACGCTTTGATTTCGTCCTGTTCCATCACCCCCAGCGAGGTCAGTGTCTCCGGATCATCCCAGGCGTGG
>JAKJAC010000251.1:0-6058 GCA_022707705.1 Chloroflexota bacterium | reverse complement strand
TGCGTTCCAGGGCAGTGATTCCGACGAGACTGTTCAGGCTATCCTCTGACATGGGGGGATGCGTGCCCAACGCCACCATGAAATCGAGCTGGCGAACATCGTGCAGAATGTCCACGACCATGCGGAATAGCGCCGGCAGTGGGAGTGAGCGCGTGTGATCCGGGATCAGCACGAGCACTTTTTGCCCCTTGAACCGGCCTTCCAGCCCTTGCCTCAGGGTCTGGTGGATATCCTCCTGGCTGAGTACCCCCGAAGGAGCGATGGCTTGTGCGTGAATCATGATACCCTCCTTGCAGTTAAACCCCGGCGTAAGCCGAGAAACCGCCATCTACGGGAACGGTGATACCCGTCACAAATTCGGAGGCGGGCGAGAGCAGCCATAACACACAACCCAATAGATCTTCGGGGTTGCCGAGGCGTCCCATCGGTGTGTGATCGATGACTTTCTGCCCGCGCGGGGTCCAGTTTCCGGTGTCTTTATCCACCATCAAGAAACGGTTTTGTTCACCAAGAAAGAAGCCAGGTGCGATGGCATTCACGCGAATCTTGCCGGAGTAGTTTTGTGCCAGATAGACTGCCAACCATGCGGTAAAGTTGGTGATTGCCGCTTTGGCTGCTGAGTACGCGGCGATGTTCGTCAGCGGGCGGTAGGCATTCATCGAAGAGTAGTTCAGGATTACCCCTTCGCCGGTTTCAGTAAACTCTTTGGCAAGCACCTGGCAGGGCATAACCGTTCCCAGAATGTTTAGGTCGAGCACGAAGCGCATCCCCTCATCAGGAATGTCGAAGAAACTCATGGTGGGATTGACGGTCGCCCGGGGGCTGTTGCCACCCGCCGCGTTGACCAAACCGTATAGTGTCCCAAAGCGCCGGTGAATGGCATCTCGGGCAGCTTCCAGGCTCTCACGATTGAGCACATTGACCTCGCAGGCATCTACCTGGTTGGCGCGTTCTCCCAATCGCTCCTTGATTGCTTCAACTCCGCCCAATCTCAGATCGAGAATCATGACGTTCGCCCCTTGCTCTGCCAGTGCGACGACTACATCGCCGCCGAGCGCGCCAGCGCCACCGGTTACTGCAAAAGTCTTGCCAGTGAAATCGTAAGCTTTGGAAATATCAATGAGCATTGTTCCTCTCCTTGTGCTAAATTTATAGACGATAGACTCTTTTTGCCAGACCCACAGCCAAATCTACAACCATGCTCTCTGCCTCGTCGCGGTCAATCATGCCACGCACTAGCAATCCGGCGAGCCAGTTGGCGGATGCCCGGCGCCAGACATCATGCCGCGCCGGAATGGACAAGAATGCCCGCGTATCATCGTTGAAACCGGCGGTATTATACAACCCCGCTGTTTCCATGACCTGGTCGAAGAAACGCCGCATACCGTTCAGCGAATCGTTGAACCACCACGGTGGTCCTAGCTTCACGGAAGGATAGGCGCCTGCCAGCGGTGCGAGCTCGCGCGCGTACGTGGATTCATCGAGCGTGAATAGCAGGAGGCGGAAATTGGGGTGGTTGCCGAAGCGCTCCAGGAGAGGACGCAGATTGCGGGTGTATTCCGTCGCCACAGGGATATCGAAGCCCCGGTCCGCTCCAAACTTAGTGTATACATCCGGGTTGTAGTTGCGGTATACCGCTGGGTGAATCTGCATCAACATGCCGTCTTCCGTGCTCATCCGCGCCATCTCGCACAGCATATGCGCGAGGAAACGCGCGGTGTCCTGTTCTGTGGCTTTCCCTTGAAGCGCCTGCTGGAAAATTGCTTCAGATTCTCGCTCGGAGAGCCATTCTGTGGTGGGCTGGTAGGGACCGAAATCAGAGGCGGTAGCGCCAAGGGACATGAAGAAGGCGCGGCGTTGTTCCAGGGCGCGCAAAAAGGATTTGAAATCGTTCACCTGGAACCCGCTAATCTCACTGAGTGCCGCGACGTTCTCATTCCAGCCGGGCGCTGCCAGATTGATGACGTTATCGGGGCGGAATGTGGGAATGATTCTTCCATCCCACCCAGAAGCGCGTATAGCTTGGTGGTGCAGCAACGGGTCTGTGGCTGAATCGGTGGTGGCGAGCACCTCAATGTTCAGCCGTTTGAACAGGTTGCGAGGCGAGTATTCCGGGGTGAGCAGCGCTGTCTGTATCTGATCATAGATTCGCGCAGCCGAATCGCCGTTGAGTTTTTCCGTCACATTGAAAACGGCTTCCAGCTCGTGTGTCAGCCACACGCCAGAAGGTGTACCGCGAAACACATAAAAATGTTCAGCAAAGAGCTGCCAGACCTGACGCGGATTTTCTTGAGAGAGCAACTGCTCGTACGTCAAGCCCTGGGAGACCAACATCCGCAAGATGTAATGGTCGGGTTGGATTAGCAATTCCACGGGATTTCCAAAGCGTCGCCCCTCTGTACTAAAGAGGGCGGGGTCCACATGCCCGTGAGGCGAGACAATCGGCAAATCGGAAATCAGCGCATACAGCTCCAGTGCGGCAGCTTTCTGCGCGGGGTTGGGATCAAAGAAACGATCACTTGTCAGCATAACCGTACCTCCATTTTCGATAGTGTGCCTGCCTGGAAGTTCAACCTGATCAATTTCGGACAAGTTAGCGCTAACGTTAGTTATTGATATTGTAACATGGTTTTTTTGGATTACAATAGGGAAAATAAGAAACCTTGGGAAATTGGTTGAAGAAACAACAGGAACCGAGATGAAACGACGTTCTACTCTTGCTGATATCGCAGCTGCTGCTGGTGTATCTCTGATGACCGTTTCCCGTGCGATCAATAGCAAGCCGGGTGTGAGTGATGAATTGCGCCAGTCTATCCTGGCGTTGGTTGAAGAGATGGGCTATCGTCCGAATCAGATTGCCCGCGGCCTGGCGACCCACCAGACGAACAGTGTCGGGTTGATTGTTCCCGACAACACCAATCCCTTCTTTGCTCAGATTGCCCGGGGAGTGGAAGATGGAGCCTATGCTCGTGAGTATAGCGTCTTTCTGGTAAACACGGTAGAAAATCCAACACGGGAACTGGATGCGTTGGGGTCTCTATGGGAGAAAGAGGTAGATGGACTGATTTGGTGCAGTGCTCGTGTTGCCCTCGAAGAACTTGAATTTCAGCTGCGACGCTTCCCAGCTGTGGTACTGCTCAATCGCGAGTTGGAAAATCCCTTATCTCATGTTATGACGCTCAATGTGCATGATGTCCGTGGCGCGCGGATGGCGGTATCGCATCTCCTGGGGCAAGGGTGCCGGCACATTGCCTACCTTAACGGTCCTTTGCACTCATTATCCGCGCAACGCCGCTTGCAGGGATACCAATCTGCGTTGACCGAAGCGGGTTTATCCGTAGACCCGTTGCTAGAGCAATGTTGCTTGCCGGATACTGCTAGTGGTTATGACGCCACCCTGGTTTTGCTGAATCGTCGCCCAGATGTGGATGCAATCCTCGCGTTCAACGATTTGGTAGCTGTGGGCGCCATGCAAGCCTGCCAGGCTCTGGGGCGCAGCGTGCCCGAAACCGTCAGAATTATTGGCTTTGATGACATCCCGCTGGCGACCATTATCGAACCCCAACTCACAACCCTGCACGTGGATTTACAGCATATTGGGGAACTGGCGATGCAGGCGCTTCTGGACATTATGGAAGGCGTTGCCTGCCCCTCGGCGATGCTTATCGAACCCGAGCTATTCGTACGCGATTCCGCATAGTCTTCACGCCCACCGGTTACCAACGCAGGAATCTGTCCTGCAATAAGCCTCCTCGTTTAGCCAGGTAATAGCGTCCGAGACCCATCGCGAGCTCATTTGCGGCAGAGACCTCGCTCTTTTTGTTTTGGGCGCTGCGCCCAAAAACCGCTCTCGAAAAGACCTTAGTCTGGAATTTATTCCTGCCGATGCGAATCTGGACAGTCATTCGCCATTTGGGTATTGACAAAACCATAATCCATGTTACGATAATGATATACGTTAGCGCTAACGTGAATGACTGACTTGAACAAATCAAGATTTGCGAGGAGGAGCAGCATGAGTAGTCTACCTGTAGAAGTTGCACAGCCCCGGTTGAGCGAGGAATATAAGAAGACGCGTTGGGCAGGGCTGGCTTCAATGGCCGTTGCCTTCATCAGCGACGGTATGGAGGGTGGGCTGATTAACACCCTTTTCCCTGTGATCATGGATGCTTTGGCGTTGCCGTTGGGAGCCTTGGGCGTCTTATCGAGCATTAGCAAATACGCCCGGATGTTGTTTGGCACGCTCTGGTCCATGCTTGCCGATCGCTTCGGCCGGAAGAGAATCCTTATCCTTGTCACTGGTATTTGGGGCTTGTGGACGATTGGCGTCGGCTTTGCTCAAAATTACACCCAGTTGTTGATTCTCTACTCCATCGCGGTTATCGGCACCGTGGCAGGAGAACCGATTGCTAACGGTTTACTCCGGGATATGTTTGAAGATGATGAGCGCGGTAAAGCTTATGGCGCCATGCGCTCGGTTTCCTCATTGGGCAGCCTGGTGCTCACCCCGGTGATTGGCCGGCTGGCAAACATTCCGGATGGTTGGCGCATTGGTATGTATATCATGGCCGGCACAAGCATCCTGAGCGGCATTCTCATTGCGCTTTTCGTTAAGGAACCTCCTAAGGGTAAGGTTGATGAGACCGACCCCGAGGCGGGTAAGTTCAACATTAAGGACGTTGGCACGCTTCTCAAGACTCCCACGATCCTGTTGCTGGCAGTTCAGCTGCTTTTCATCACCTCGTTAGTGCTGTTTGCTTTCATGGTGACTTTCTTTGTGAAAGCCCGTGGTTGGGATACCCCCAGAGCAGCCGTCCTCAACTCCGTCTTTTTTGGTGGCTTCATGCTTAGCTCCTTCATCGGTGGGTTCCTGGGAGATTTGTTTGAGCGGAAGATGGGACCTAAAGGACGCATCACACTTATGCAGCTGTACCTGGTTGGATTTGCCATTATGACCTTCCTGATGACGCAAATTGATTGGGGACAGGGCTTCATGGCTTATGTGATTGTCTTCCTATCGGGCTTGGTAGGCTCCATCGGCTTTTCCGGTTGTGTGCTCCCGATGGTTGCTGCGGTGGTGGAGCCGAAATACTCGGCGACCGCTTTTGCTCTGCTCTTTTCCTTTGTCCAGGGCGCGATCAGCGCTACAATGATGCTCGCTATTGCGCCGTTGACCAAGACGTTGAGCCTGGTGCAGATTATGCTTTACCTGGTTTCAATTCCCTACGCCATCAATGCGGTTTTCTGGTTCCTCTTCTATAAGTTCTACCCTCGAGACGTCGCGAATCTCAAGGCGAAGCTGGCTGCTGCAGCTATCGGATAAGAGTCTATGACCCACCAAAAGGGCGCCTGGTTGCTCGTTTTCGGGCGCCCTTCTTCTCTAGTTTCATAAGGAGCTCGACATGCTTTATCCTGTTCAGAATGGTGTGCGCAACAAACTTGATCTGTCCGGCATCTGGGATTTCCAGATTGATCCCCAGGGTGTTGGTGCGCAGCAGAGGTGGGCTCACGGGCTTCCAGAATCCCGCCCGATCGCAGTCCCTGGCAGCTGGAATGAGCAGTATGAAGACCTCTTTGGCTATCTGGATCTAGCCTGGTATGTCAAGAAAGCCTATATCCCCTCAGGTTGGAAGGGGCAGCGTATTTTCATCCGCGTGGGTTCGGCGGTTTACTTCGGCACTATCTACGTCAATGGCGTCGAAATCGGTTGGCACGAGGGCGGGCATCTCCCATTCGCTTTCGAGATCACGGATCACGTGAAGTGGGATGAGGAGAACGCTATCGCCATCAGCGTCGAGAATGTGTTGAAGCCCGAGCGGGTGCCCTCCGGCAATGTTCCAGGATCGGCGATGAGCATGTTTGCCAGCACACCGAGGACAACCTACGACTTCTATCCCTTTGCCGGCATACATCGTCCGGTGGTGCTTTACTCTGTGCCTCCGACCTATATTGCGGATATTACTGTGGTCACAGAGATTGCCGGCGCCGATGGTGTCGTCAAGGTCAAGGCGCAGCTTAGCGCCGCCGCGACGTGCCACGGGAAAGTGCGGCTTCAGGG
>JAKJAC010000250.1 GCA_022707705.1 Chloroflexota bacterium | reverse complement strand
CGTGGGGCGACCGGGGTTCACGATCCGCGTTGGGGTAGCGGTTGGTGAAGGTGTTGGCGAGGGCGTCGGCGTGGGTGAAGGGGTCACGGTAGGAAAAGGCGTGCTCGTGCCGGTAGGGGTCCAGGTGGGCGGTGCCTCGTTGTACCCAACGCCACGGGTTGGGGTCGGTGTAAGCTTGACCACAAGGGTGACCGTTGTACCCAACGCCGCGGGCAATGGCGTTGCCACTGGCACCGCCATTGCCACATCAGCTCCCGCGGTAGGTGCAGGAATAGGGTTCGTTACAGAGTTCGACCAGCTGTAGCCAAAATAAAGCATGACCACGCCGATTAGAATCATCGCGAGAAGCAGGAGCACCAGAATACGGAATTGGGACTGGGTCATACCCACACGCTCACAATAGACCAATAACAGTAGACAAGACTCGCAGCAACAGTGTAGCGCGATATCGTGTCCCTAGATGGTCATTGTAGCACAGTGTGTAGATGAATCAAAGCACAATGCGGCGGCGACCGGCGAATGCGCAACCGGTTTCCGATGATTCCAGTATCTTAACCCCACCTTAACAAGTAACTGTTATGATCAAAACCGTAAACTTCTGATAACGTGAGATGTGAAATGAAAAAAGCGAAATTGAATTTTAGCGTAGATTGTGGTGTGCTGGTGACCTTCGTGCTAAGTGCCATCAGCGGCATAGTCTTTCTGGCGCCACTCGAGTGGATGGACCTGGAATCTTCCGCAGGTCCTGCCTTTCTAGGTGTGAGTTTGAGCTTCTGGAATAATCTGCACACTTATGCCAGCCTTGCCATGATGGGTGGTGTGGCTCTGCACCTGATTCTACATTGGACCTGGATGGTGGCGATGGCAAAAACGATGACGAAGACAATAACAGAGCGCCGTATTGAGAACTTAAGACTGAGAAAGCCTCAAGCGGAGGTTGGTAATGATAACGGATAAGCCCATGACCCGACGGAGGTTTCTCGTGGTGTGCGGCTGCACCGCTGCCGCGCTGTTGAGTGGGTGCATCAACGACGAACGCACTCTGTCAGTCAGTGAAAGCGCACAGACTCAAACAGGGCAGGCGACTCAGGCAACGCTGGAAACACAGCCAGCTCCTGCAGCAACGCCCCTGGCAACACCCGCAGCTGCTACAGCAGCTCCTACCCGCGTTGCCACGCGCTGCCCCAAGGGCAAAATCAATGATCCCTATCCGGGTCACTGCCGGTTGTACACTGATCGCAATAGCAACAACATCTGTGACTACTCGGAGGTAGGTTGAGCTTCCTAAAGCACAAAGTACTCAACTGCTACGCCCTGTAGCCCAAATCCCATGTCCTCCGCACCGAGCGCTCTCCGGTGCGTTCTCCTCCTCACCCCGGTCAAAGCGACTTACACTCCGCTTGTGACCGGGGTTTCATTATGTCACCCGGCCGTTTACATAGCAAACCGGTATTTGGAGATGCGGGACACCCCCCAATACTGACTCAAAAGTGCTCACTCTTCGTACCGCTCGCGCAAAACAAGTGGGAGGTATCCTCGCTGATATCGCCACCCGTTGGCGCCACCGCTGCCCAATGTCACCTCATCCAGAAAGACGGTTGCCGGCAGGGCGCCAGCGCCGGACTGCAAACGCACGGTAAGCGTAACCAGTTCGCCGGGTGCAGCCGCAACATCAGTCCACCAATGGCTCCAACCCGTGTTGAGAGGGAGAGTATGCACAACAACACCACCGGGAGTTTCCACAAGGACATTCAGCACTCCGCCGGCAGCAGCTTCCGGTGCAGCAACCATCAAAGAAAGGGTGGGCAGAGTCGTCTCCGCAGGCAAGCGCACGATCTGTTTTAGCTCCACCTGTTGACCAGGCTGAGCGGAGAGTTCGACGCTGCCACGCCCGGTATGCGCAAAAGTGCTCGCGCGAGCAGAATCTCCCGTCGGGAAGCCCGTCACAATCCAATCCGAAAGTCCTGCTTCGAAGCCCCCATTGTGAACCACATTATCAAAAGGAAGCAATACCAACAAAGCCTGCGCGCTCTCGCCGCCACGCAAGGCAAGATCGTAAACCGGGTTGCCGTTGGGAAAATGCAGGTTACCTGGTTCGTAAGCCTGTAGCATCGCAGTGCCGGGGAACAGGTTGGCAAAAGCGTAGTTCCCATTTGCCCCAGCAGTGACTCTAGGTCCATCCGCTAATGCCACTTGCGCGCCGCTCACCCCTACCGCCCGATTATCGAGGATCATCCCGGAGAGCGTTGCCGGATAAGTCACCGTCATCTGGATATCCAGCGTGGGGTTTCCAGAAGTGGCAAACCAGGTCACCCCCTCGTGAACCATGTCCCACTTGAGGGTGTAGTTGCCGGGGACGTGCGGCGCCGTAAGCGCTGCATCAGGAATCACGGCGGTGGAACCAAAGGAAACATCACCAGGCAGTGCCGTGCGGTGGTCCTCCGCCGGCGGTTGGACGACTTGTGCGCCGGTAGAATCGTACCAGTGGTAGCCAAGATGATATGGAGTGCCCGAGTTGGGATCCGCCACGCGATACCAGGTGTTGGTTCCGGCGTTGCGCAACGTATGACGCACTTCCACCGTGGCGCCGACCAGCATTACCTGGGGCGTGTCATGGCTCAGGAAAGCGGCAGCATAAATGGGCAGATGAGCACGCAAAATCCCCCACGCACGAGCGCGCAGTGCGGGGAGTTGCGCGTAAAAGGCGCCTCCAGGGCAGCTGGTGGTGGCGTAATCGCGGTGCCCGGTGATGTTGGGGGTGACCATGTCAACGAAAAAACTGCTCTCTCCAGGATGAATGAAGTTGCGTTCTCCATACCAGGCAGCTAACGCCGCATTGGATTCCAGCATCGAAGCAGTGGGGGCAACCGTACTGTAGTCGCCCAGGTTTCCAATGCCTACACTGCCGACATTGTAGCCATAGGTATGCCCGGCAATCACATCCAGCCCACCGGAGCGCCCCTCGTAGATGTTACCGTATTTATCCACCAGATAATTGTAGCCAATATCACCCCACCCACGCGTGATGGCATGATAATAGTAGATTGCCTGGACTTCAGCCACAGGATTATCGCCCCCGGAGGTGACTGTGTGGTGAATGACCATCTTGCGCGCCGGCGCATATTCAGGGTCCCAAGTCATCAACGATTCATCCGCACCCCATGCTGCACGGGAGATGATTTGCGGCGCGGGCACTGCCGAGGCTGCAGTGAGGGGAGACGCCTGTGCACGAACTTGTTCCAACCCCGGTGCGCCAGAGGCATCAATAGCCGTCAGGGTCAGCGAACTCACCACCGCGCCGCCGCGAAGGCTAAGGCGCGCCTGCATCCACCACGCAGCCTCGAGCATCACCAGATTCTCACCAAACCAACGCTGGTCCTGTGGCTCTCCTTCTACAGGTTGCCATGCCTCCCAAGCCTGTCCATCGCGGCTCAAGCGCAGCTCCAGAGCGACCTCAGCGCCGGGAGGAAGGTCAGCCTGCCAATCCATCCCAACCGCGGTGAAAGGGAAAGGTGCACGATGTGCAGGTGTAGTATAGCTGCCGTCCCGCCCATCCAGGGAACGCAATTGCCCGTCAACGAAAGCCGTCTGCGCAAATTCCCCGGCAGCGAAATCCACCGGCGAGAGCATCCAGGTGTAACCGCGAGGTCCCACAGGAATCGCCTGCACAAGCGCCGGTGGAATTCCACACAGGCTGAGCATACTCAGCACGATGAGCACGCAACGCGGGGCGCGCTGCACAAGGTTGTGATAAGTTCTGGACATGCCGGTCTCCTTGTTTGCCTGAATGCGATTATGTTCAGCGGGTTGCGTCATTAGTTCACAAAGACCGCCACGCATAATCATACCCCGAAGTCGGTTCGCGCGCCAGGTGTCCCTTGACAGCCCAGCAATCCAGAATATAATTAGCCAACTAAATATTAGACAGCTGAATAAAATCAAAAGGAGGAAATGTATGGACTTTATGCCAGAGCCAAAGTCCTTGGACCATTTATTAGCGCAGGTTTCACGCCTGCACCATGAACGCGCGCGGACGCGATTCAGCGCTTTGGGGCTCCACCGCGGACAACCCCAGCTGATTCTGGCGCTGTCGGAAAAAGATGGTCGCACCCACACGGAGTTGGCAGAGTACCTGCACGTAACACCCGCAACGGTGACCAAAATGGTGCAGCGCATGGAAAACTCCGGCTTTGTGCAACGCCAACCAGATGCCGATGACCAACGCATCTCACGGGTCACCCTCACCCCGGCGGGGCGCCAGGCAGGCGAGCAGCTCAGCACGCTCTTTGATACCCTGGATGCAGAAACCTTCGCGGGCTTCACCTCTCAGGAGCGCGAATTCCTTCAGCAATTGCTGCGACGTGTGCGCGACAATCTGTTGCGCGCTGCATCTTTCCCTAATGAGGATCAACAATGAAATCCACGTTCCAACTGCTACGGTTTCTCAAACCCTATCGTTTCTGGGCTTTGATTGCTCCCGTACTGATGATGCTCGAGGTTGCCATGGACCTGATGCAACCCCGGATGATCGCCCGCATTGTAGATGAAGGTATCGCGCAACTGAATCTGCCGCTGGTCTACCAGACTGGTGGACTGATGATTGGACTGGCGTTCATTGGCGCGCTGGGCGGCATGAGCAATGGTTTCTTCGCCGTGCGCGCCGTCCAGGGTTTTGCCGCCGATTTGCGTGAAAGTCTATTCCGGAAGGTGCAGGGACTTTCCTTTGCTAATCTTGAAGAACTGGAAATCGGGCAGCTGGTTACCCGCCTCACCAATGATGTAACCCAGGTGCAGCAAGCAATCTACATGACACTGCGGATGATGATTCGCGCTCCGTTATTGCTAATCGGCAGTCTGATCATGGCAATTGTTACCAGTCCACAACTCATCTTCATCCCCCTGATTCTGATGCCGCTCGAACTCCTCGTCGTGCTATGGTTCATCAACAAGGCAACCCCACTCTACACAAGGGTACAGCAGAAGCTCGATGCCCTCAACAGCGTGGTTCAAGAGAATCTTGCCGGCGTGCGCGTGGTAAAAGCCTTTGTGCGCGGCACGCATGAAGAACAACGCTTCGGCAGCGCCAATGACGCTCTGGTAAACCAGACCCTCGTCGTAGCGCGCTTGAGTGCGGCGACGATGCCCTTTATGATGCTGACCATGAACCTGGGGGTCGTCGCTGTATTGTGGTTTGGCGGGGTGCAGGTCACGCAAGGCGAGATGCAATTAGGGCAGATTATCGCCTTTGTCAACTATCTTACAACCACACTCTTCTCGCTGATGATGGTGAGCATGTTGGTCATTATGGTCGCGCGGGCAGAGGCGTCAGCCACTCGCATCCAGGAAGTGCTGCTTAGCGAGGCTACCGTGCAAGACCGACCCGACGCGCGCCAGCTCCAAGCACCACAGGGACGCATCGCCTTCGAAAACGTCACCTTTAGTTACAGTGGCAACGGCTGTGATGCAGTGCTCAAGGGCGTCAATTTCGCCGCCGAACCGGGGCAGACGGTAGCGCTTCTGGGAACAACAGGCGCCGGGAAGTCCAGCCTGGTACACCTCATCCCGCGCTTCTACGATGTCACCGGCGGGCGCGTCACCTTCGATGGGCTGGACATTCGCGAGCTTGATCAGGAATCACTTAGAAAATCTATTGGCATGGCATTACAGGAGACCGTGCTCTTCAGCGGCACCATCCGCGATAACATCCGCTATGGCAAACCCGAGGCAAGTGATGAGGAGGTGTGGGCAGCAGCGCAAGCGGCGCAAGCGCACGATTTTATCATGAGTTTCCCCGAGGGCTACGATACCGAGGTTGGGCAACGCGGTGTCAATCTTTCCGGCGGGCAAAAACAACGCATTGCCATCGCGCGAGCGCTGCTCGTACAACCAGCAGTGCTGATTCTGGATGATAGCACTAGCGCCGTTGACGTGGAGACCGAGACAAAAATCCAGGATGCGCTAGAGAATCTTATGCGGGGGCGCACCAGTTTTGTGATTGCGCAGCGTATCAGCACGGTACCGCCGATAAGATTCTGGTATTGGATGATGGACGCATTGCAGCTGAGGGCACACATACAGAATTGCTGGCATCCAGCCCAATCTATCGCGATATCTACACCTCGCAGCTAGGAAATGGAGCGACTGCCAATGGCTAAATCACCTTCTTCCAAGCAGAACGAACAAAGCCCTGCCGTCATACCCTTCGGTCCTCCACGCGGCGGACCTATGGGAATGTTGCGCGAGAAACCACACGTTAAGGACGCGCGTGGCACGCTCAAACGGCTCTGGCACTACCTGGAGCGCCAGAAATGGGCATTGGTAGGAGCGACATTCCTGATCACGGTTACGGCAGCACTGGAA
>JAKJAC010000024.1:9037-31162 GCA_022707705.1 Chloroflexota bacterium | reverse complement strand
GCCTATTGATTATACCGAAATGGAGCCGCCAGTGGTAGAACCAGAGAGCGAAGAGGTAGCGCTTTCGGAGATTACGGGTGAACCCTCACCCACTCAGCTGGAAGCGCCGCGTTTCGATGAGACTCTTGAAGGCGCGACTGCCACCGGAGTTGCTGAGGTCCTACCTTTTGAGGGTGAAGAGGAACCTGTGGAGGGGCGTGAAGAAGGTTTCGTTGTTCCTGTCCCTGACAGGGTTGCCCCCGAGGAGGAGGTGGTCTCGGATGTGCTGCGCCGTCTGGACATGCGCGCGCTCGATAACATGCGCTTGCCGGAATTGCGCGATTTGGCGCGTAATTACAACGTCTCTGGCTACAGCCGTCTGAAGAAAGACGACCTGATCTTGCTCTTGCTGAAGGTCAAGGCGGAGCGCGAGGGTTTTGCTTTCGGTGGTGGGATCCTGGAGATCACCAGTGAAGGCATTGGTTTCCTGCGTTCTTCGCGCTATCTTCCCGGTGCCGATGACGCCTATGTCTCTCAAAGCCAGATCCGTCGTTTTGGATTGCGCACGGGCGACATGGTCTCGGGGCAGGTGCGACCGCCCAAGGACACTGAAAAATACCGCAGCCTGTTGCGTGTCGAAGCCGTAAATGGTATGGACCCCGAGATTGCCAAACGTCGCCCCCATTTCAAGCAACGTACCCCCATTTTCCCCGATGAACGCTTTAACCTTATCTCCGAGCCAACGAACTACACGCAACGCTTGTTGGATTTGGTGGCGCCCATCGGCTTGGGGCAGCGTGGCTTGATTGTATCACCACCCAAAGCCGGTAAAACTTCGGTGCTCAAACAGATTGCTAACGGCATCTCCGCCAATCACCCCGAAGTGCATTTGATGGTGGTGCTCATCGGCGAACGCCCAGAAGAAGTGACGGATATGGACCGCTCTGTGGAAGCAGAGGTGATCAGCTCTACCTTTGATGAGACCGTGACCCACCAGACTAAGGTAGCGGAGATGGCGCTGGAACGCGCCAAACGTCTGGTTGAGATGGGGCGGGATGTGATTATCCTTCTGGATAGCATCACCCGGCTGACCCGTGCTTACAACCTGGTCGTACAGCCCAGCGGACGTACCCTGTCCGGCGGTCTGGACCCGGCGGCGCTTTATCCACCCAAGCAATTCTTCGGCGCGGCTCGCAATATCGAGGAAGGCGGCAGCCTCACCATCCTTGCGACATGCCTGGTAGATACGGGCAGCCGCATGGATGACTTGATTTATGAAGAATTCAAGGGCACCGGCAATATGGAGCTGCACTTGAGCCGTAAGCTCCAAGAGCGGCGTATCTTCCCGGCGCTCGATGTCGTCCGTTCAGGAACCCGGCGCGAGGAGTTGCTCTTGGATGCCGAGACGCTGCGCAAGGTCTGGTTGCTCCGGCGCATGGTCGCTCAAATGATGGCATCGCCGCCTGGTGGAGCCGGTTACGATATCACTACTGCCACCGAGGCGCTGTTGCAGCAGATGCGCAAGACGCGTACCAATCATCAGTTCCTCGATATATTGACCAAGAACGCACGCTAACACCACGTTTCAAACAGGCGAGGGTGGCGTTTCAACTTCGGATTACAGGTAAGGCGACTACCATGCAGACGCCTTTCCTTTGAGTGATTTTGTGCGGCGAGGCGCAACCCCGTCGCACAAAATCACTTTTTTCTGCGCCCCGTAGGAGTGCCTGAGATTGTCATCCCTATTTTGAGACGCACTAGACGAGGGTTTGAGGTTGACAACCTTAAACCCTCGTTTAGAATACGTTTCATGGTTGTACAAGCGTCTAAGGATGGTGCTGCCCGTGAACGTGACCGCCTGAGCATTGCCCTTGCTGTCACCTTAACCGGCGTGACGTTGTTGCGGTTTGTGGAACTTCCGACGTTCTCTTGGAGTGTGCGGGAGATTCTGGGTTCACCTCTCAGCCTATCACTCACCGGTGACTGGATTCAGGTGCTCCTGGTGACGGGATTGGTGGCTTCAGGGACATTCTCTCTGCTTCAGGTCCACCCAGACCGCGATACACGTGAGCGTCCTCTCATTCTCTACCTGATTACCCCCACACTTGGTGCGCTGTTGTGCGCGTTAGTCTTGATCCAGGCGAATTCCTGGCCCCTGTGGTTGGGCGGCTTGTTCGGGGCGGGTATTCTCATCGGGGTCTTGATGCACCTGACTTATCGCAGCTTTTCCCCGCGCAGCTCAGGTTTTGCTGGTGCGCGAACTCTGCTCAACATCGCTGCTTATTTGCTCAGTTTTGCATTATTCGGGATAAGTTTGAACGCTCGGGAGCGAGCACTTGTTACCGGTCCGGTAATATTGATTTTGAGCGGATTGTGGGCGCTAGATCTTCTCAGCGCTGGCGCTATGAAGTGGCGTGCAGTAGCCATGTTTAGCGGTGTCATTGCCGTGCAATCTGCGGAACTTGCGTGGGTGCTGGGTTTTTGGCCCATTACCCCGTGGATGGGTGCAATTCTGTTGACCCTGGGCTTATATCTGAGTGTTGGTGTCTGTTACCAATACCTGCTTGGAAAATTGACGCGGCATGTGGTCTTGGAGTTTTCGATATTGACCTTGAGCGTATTCTTGCTGGTTTTGCTGATTAAGCCTTAAATCAGCCTGTTCTGAATGTTTTTCAAACAAGGAGCCTTCATTATGGATACTGAATTCAATCCTGTCATTCATGCGAGACTGCCCCGCCGCATCATGCGTCTGGAACAGCTGGCATACAATCTGTGGTGGTCCTGGAACCGCAACGCCCGTGACCTGTTCAAGCGCATGGACCGCACACTCTGGACGACGTCGCGCCACAATCCCGTAAAAATGCTCATCGAGACTTCTGCGGAGAACCTCGCTGTATTGGCAAAAGACCCCACATTCCTGCGCCAATATGATGCGGTGATGATGGAAATGGATCGGGATTTGGGGAATGGCCATCACTGGTTTGCTCAGACATATCCGGAGCTGGCGGGCGAGAAGATAGCTTATCTCTCCGCCGAATTTGGCTTGCACACCTCAATGCCGATTTATTCTGGCGGTCTGGGTATTCTTTCTGGGGACCATAACAAAGAAGCCAGTGACTTAGGGTTGCCTTTCATTGGCGTAGGTTTCTTGTATGAGCAGGGATACTTCTCACAGCGGCTCGATCCAAGCGGTTGGCAAGAGTCCATCTATACCGACTTGCGGCAGGAAGAGGTGGCGCTGTTGCCCGTATTATGCAAGGACGGGACCTGCATCCGTGTCAACGTTACTGTCGGCGACCGTGAAGTGGCGCTGCAGGTATGGGAAGTGCTGGTAGGGCGTGCGCGCCTCTATCTGATGGATGCAAACGTGGAGGAAAATGCCCCCTGGGATCGCGAATTGACCGCTCGCCTCTACGGTGGTGACCGCGAGATGCGCTTACAGCAGGAGATTCTGTTGGGCATCGGCGGGGTTAAGATTATTCGCATGTTGGACCTGAAGCCCGCCGTATGGCACCTCAACGAGGGGCATTCCGCTTTCATGGTGTTGGAACGCCTGAAGGAATATGTGGCTCAAGGCATGCCCTGGAACGAGGCGATTGAGCACATCCGCGCGGGCACGGTGTTCACCACGCACACCCCTGTCCCTGCCGGGCACGATACTTTCAGTTTCTCGCAAATTGAACGCTACTTCCATACCTATTGGTCCCAATTGGGCATTAGCCGTGATGAATTCATGGCGTTGGGCAGCTACGATAATGGTTATGGGGTCAACTTCAATATGACGGCTCTGGCGATGCGCATGTCGGGCCGTATCAACGGGGTGAGTGCGTTACATGGTGAGGTTTCTCGCCGCATGTGGCGCACACTTTGGCCCGACAAAGCAGCTGACGCTACCCCCATCGGACATGTGACCAATGGCGTTCACCTTGCCTCATGGACGGGCGAGGCGATGCACCGCATTTACCGGCAGTACATCAGCCCCGATTGGCTTTCACGGCAGGATGAACCGATGTTGTGGGAACGCATCGAGGACGTGCCCGACCAAGTGTTGTGGGATGCGCATGTCTACCTCAAGAACAAGCTCTTCTCCGCCATGCGCGAGCGCGCGCGCCAATCGCGAATGCAGCAACAGGCTTCGCCGGAACATCTGTTGGCTTCGGGCATCCTGTTGGACCCTGACGCTCTGGTGATTGGATTTGCGCGGCGCTTTGCTACCTACAAGCGTGCCGGGCTGATTTTCCGCGACCTTGAGCGGCTGAAGGCATTGATTCACCATCGCTATCGTCCAGTGCAGTTTGTTTTCGCCGGCAAGGCGCACCCGGCGGATGACCCTGGTAAGCGCTTGCTGCAGGAACTCCATCAGTGGGCGCGCAGCGCCGAAATGGGTGGTCGTATTGCCTTCGTGGAAGACTACGATATGCACATCGCCCGTTACCTGGTACAGGGCGTGGATGTATGGATGAATACGCCCCGCAAACCTATGGAAGCTAGCGGCACCAGCGGCATGAAGGCGGCGTTCAACGGCATCCCGAACCTGAGCATCCTCGATGGTTGGTGGGCTGAAGCCTACAACGGGCGCAACGGTTGGGCGATTCAAAGCGACCTCCCCGACGGCGCCCCCGAATGGGAGCAGGATAAGGCGGATGCTGAGGCGCTGTATCGCGTGTTGGAAGATGAGGTCGTGCCGCTCTATTACCAGCGCAGTAACGATAATGTCCCCCAGGGCTGGGTGGCGACGATGAAGGATGCCATCCGTACGGTGGGTCCGATGTTCTCTACCCGGCGCATGATCAAAGAATACACCCAACAGTATTATGTTCCCTCCATTCGTGAGATCATTGAGATCGAAGGGGATGTCGAAGACTGAAGGGTTGCGAATCGGCATCGATTTTAGCGTGGTTTTGTGAAGGATTTTTCGCAACGCCGGCTTTGCCCGGCGTTGCGAAAAATCTGCAAGCAGGCATCCTCGACTGAGCTCATGGCTACTCTTCAAATCAGACCGGCAACACTGGCTGACGTCCCCGGTATCACCGCTGTTCATTGCAGTACGACGACCATCTGGCGGGACCCGGTAACGCGTGCCGCTGTGCCCTACGCACAGTTGGACCTCTTTGGGCGCTGGCGCAACGGCGGGCCCTGGATGAGCGTTGAGATGGCAGCGGTGCATGTGGCTGCGCTGCTGCAAGCCGGTCAATGTGTGCTGGTGGCGACCTGGGCTGGCGAGGTCATCGGGGAAGCGGAGTATGTCTTCACCGGCGAACCGGAACCGTACGCGGGATTGCACCTCTCGATTCTGTACGTCCATGCCGCCTGGCAGGGGCGGGGAGTGGGACAGGCGCTGCTTGAAGCCGGAGTGAACCTGGCACGGGAGCGCGGATTGCCCGCTCTGACGACGCAACCCGATGATGATGCACGCGGATTCTATGCGCGGCATGGGTTTGGCTTGTGGCGCATGCAACACGAGTTGCAGCTGGAGGCCATCATATCCCCACCTGCGCCTGCGTTGACACCGGTTACCTCTCCGGCGCAATTGCCCGAACCCGGGATGGCTTTACGCATCGGACGTTACCAGTGCGGTCCTCAGGGTTGGGAGGTTCTCTGGCCCTCACTGGAGCTGCCCGGTTGGAGCGACCTGCACCGTTCCGTGTGGTGGGGGAACCTGGAGAGTGGTCCCGTGGTCCTGGGGCTGTGCCAGCAGCTCACCGACTCGACTCAGGCGGATGCCTATGTCTGGGTTGCGCCAGGGGCATCCCTGGTACCTGCACTCAGGGCGCTGCAGGCGTTTGCAGGTGCACAGGGCTTCCAGGCTGTAGATGTGGTGCTCGCAACGGAAGATTTGCCGGAAGCCCGTCAGCATTTCCAGTTGGGATTTCAAACACAAGTGGAGCTTTGGCGGCGGCAGTTGTGACACGGCGCGCCAGCCTGTGTTTGGCAAGGGCGGTCACCTACCCACGGTCGCTAGCCTCGCGCCCGCGTAGTTTGCCTTATTGAATGACGACAACCACGCCAATCTCAGCCCAATTGTAGAGCGTCTCGGCTTCGGGAATGCCCAGAATGATGCAGCCAAAAGATGCCGGGCTTCCAAGATTGCCCGCCCACAAGCGTTGCCCGTTCTGCAGGATGGGTAGCTCGTGAAAGCCATTGACAACATTCCCGCCGGCTACGTAAACCCCCATGAAATAGGGCATCCATAGATCCCACTGGGAAGCATAGGCCTTGTCTTCCTTGCTGATAATCTGGAAGATGCCCGTTGCCGTGGGGGAGTCCTTGATTCCTGTGGATGTAGTCCAATCCCACAGCAGGCCCCCATTTTCGTACACGCGCACCCGTTGCTCCGGAATGCTCACGACAATCTTTTTGTTGGGCACGGGGAGGTAGGGCGTGAGTACATCCTGTGAGGGAATGAAGAGCTGCTGCCCGACCCACAGGCGGTCGAGGTCCACGGTGCGATTGGCTTCCATGATAAGGCCCGAGGGCATGCCCAGTTTTGCCGCGATGCGCCCGACCGTGTCGCCGGATTGCACGGTATAGAGTCGTTCCGGGTGTGTGAGATAGGTTGTTACGTGTCCCCCACCCTCGCTGTAAGCGTCCCACACCTGTTGGGCAGTCTCTTCGATGCGGAATCCGCGCCCATCGCCGAGCTGTGCCGCCAACGCCTTGAGCGTTTCGGGTACGGCTTCAGGATTGGCTTCGACTGCCGCTGAGCCATCTTCGCGCGCTACCAATTGCAGCCACGCGACAAAATTCTCGCGGTTCAGGCTCCAATTGAGCGTCTGTTCTGTGAGCACATCAAAAGCCGAAATCGTCACCTCACGGTTGAGGAGCGCCTCTGCTTGCGCCTGTACCTCGGTGGTATCCGGTTCGACAGGGAAAACATCGCGATAGAGCAAGTCAATGTGCATCTCACCGGCAGCGGAGCTGGATTGTGTTTGGATCTGTCCCAGCAGCGCCGTGGTATCGAGTACCCGTCCCGGCGTTCCGGGGATCACGATGATGGTGCCGTTTTCCAGGCCCAGGCGCGGCTCAACCGGGGGGAGTGAGACCTCGGCGGCGATGCGCTCCAGAGCTGTCCGCGTTTGCGCCAGATCAAGTGTAAATCTTGGCGCGACTTCCCACGTTTGCGGGCGAAACCATAAACGTAGCTGCTCCTTCAGGGGGGTTCCCTTTGCGCGACCAGTTGCCCATACGTCGTCCAGCGTGCCTACCACATCGAGCGTGAAGCCTGCCTCGGTCCAGGGGAGGTTCCATTGCCGCGCGCCACCCGGCGCGTCATCATGCAAGATTAAGGCGCCTGTATCGGTGCGATTTGCAGCTGCGGCGAGCGTTTGCTGTGCCTCTTCGCGGGTCAAGCCGCCCAAATCCAGGTTCAGGCTGGATACATGTGGATAAACCCGATCGCGGTAGAAACCCTGCATCCGTTGGTTGAAAACCCAGGCGCAGAAGAACACCGCCGCGCCCAATGCCAGCAGTAGCAAGAAGGCGCCTACCCATAGCAGCGTCTGTCGCTGCGGTTCGACGGCGCTCTCTGATGTTTGATAAGTAGCGTGTGCTGTCATAAAACGTGCTCCCTCTGCGCTTGCTTCCCGAAAAGGAATGCAGTTATGTCTATGGTTCGGCTACCAACTCTGAATTATGGTAGCCGGTTCGTTCAAGTCATCGGTGCAGCACTTGGTGCATCTACAGTGCTGACGCTCTCGGTTTGTAACAGGTTCCCCACATTTGATGCCAGGTTATCCACAATTTTAGCATAGTTTTCCACAACCCGAAAAAGTGTTCTTGGACGCGGGTCCGTACCCGGTCCCGCGTCCAAGAACACAAAAAGAGAATCCTCTTCGCTTGTTTGCAGAACCTCTTCTGGTTCTCCCAATACCCTGTCGTATACCTATTCCCAAGTTCCCAAGGCTTGACTTGTCTGACAACAGCCCTATAATCCCTGCTGAGGTACTGATGTCAGACATGTTATCCTATACCAAAGTGCGTTCCCCCCGTATGCAGGTCGAAGATGTATTGGGTGCGATGATTGCTTCGCTGAGTCCTGGCGAACAGTTGCCCCCGGAGCCAACGTTAGCCAAAGATTTGGGCGTTTCTCGCGCCACTTTGCGCGAGGTCATGCGTACCTTCGTGGAACGGGGCGTATTGGTGCGCCGTCACGGCGTTGGCACCTTTGTGGCTTCGCGCATGCAGGTGATTGCCAATGGGCTGGAGGTGCTTGAGCCTTTGGAGGTCCTTGCCGGGCGGATTGGCTTGGATACGACGGTGAAGGAACTGGAAATCGAAGAACGCCCGGCGACCCTGGTGGAGAAGGCTGGGCTGGGATTGCCGGCAGAAGTTGAGGCGCCTGTGCTATCGGTTACCCGCGTTATCAGCATCGGTGAGACGCCGGTGGCTGACTTGCGGGATGTGGTTCCCCTGACCTACCTCACCCAGGCTGACCTGGGTTCCCAATTCCGCGGTTCTGTGCTGGAACTGTTGCTGCAACGTGGAGAACCGCTGTTGAGTGCATCTCGTACTCAGATCATGGCTGAATCTGCCGATGCCAAGTTTGCGCGGCGGCTGAATGTGCCGCGCGGAGCTGCCTTGCTCAGATTAGTCGCGCAACTCTATAGCTACGATGAGAAAGTGGTGGATTTCTCGGTGAGCTATTTTGTGCCGGGACATTTTCAGTTTCATGTGATGCGGAAGGTGCAGGGTTAGCCAGTAGAGAGCGATAGGACATCCTCAGGCTCTCGAAATCACCTCGCTCGCCGCTGTTGGTTTCGGGTCACTATCATATCTGGAGGAACGATCGTCATGGATTATATTGCGGAGATTCAAAAACGGATACAGGCACAACGAACGGATATCATTCAGTTTATGCGCGATATCTGTGCGATTCCTAGCATGGAGTCGCAGATTGGTCCTGTAGGGGAGCGCATTCAGGCTGAGATGCGCAAGCTCGGCTACGATGAGGTGCGCTTCGACAAGATGGGCAATACCATCGGACGTATCGGCGATGGCCCAAAAGTGATTGTCTACGATTCACACATTGATACGGTCGGTATCGGCGACCCGAACGAATGGCAATGGGACCCCTTTGTCGGCAAGGTCGAAGATGGCCGGCTTTATGCGCGCGGTGCTTGTGATGAGAAGGGGAGCACTCCCGGTATGGTCTACGGCTTGGCTACGGCGCGTGACCTGGGATTGCTTGATGGCTACACTGTCTACTACTTCGGTAATATGGAAGAGTGGTGTGATGGCATCGGGCCCAACGCTTTCGTGGAAGTGGACCCTAAAGTGAAGCCCGATTTCGTCGTCATCGGCGAACCAACAAAGATGCGCGTCTATCATGGCCACAAAGGTCGCATTGAATTGAAGATTACGGCATCCGGGCGCTCGGCGCACGCCGCCTCACACTATCTGGGTGACAATGCGGTCTACAAGATGATGGCAGTGATCATGGAAATCCGTGAGCTCGATCGCCGCATGCGCTTCGGCTATTGTAGCCATCCGGTTTTGGGACATGCCTCGATTGCGGTAACCGATGTTGAGGTCCGCACGGCTTCGCTCAACGCGGTGCCGGATCGCTTCACCATCTACCTTGACCGTCGCACTACGGTAGACGAGACTGCCGAGGGACTGCTCGAACAGGTCAGAGGGTTGATTGCAGATTATATGCAGAAGGAGATTGTCGTAGAGGAGTTGTTTTACGACACACCTTCCTACACGGGCTTTGTCTTCCCGGTGGATAAATACTTCCCTGCGTGGCTGCTAGAGGAGACACATCCTCTGGCGCGTGCCGGACGGCGTGCGATTATGGACCTCTGGGGAGAACTGCGCCCATTTGGGACGTGGGATTTCTCCACCAATGGCATCTACTGGGCTGGCAAAGCGGGTATCCCCTCGATAGGGCTGGGACCTGGGGATGAAAAAGTGGCGCACATGATGATTGAAAATGTGCCCCTGGATGAGGTCGTACAGGCTGCCGAGTGGTACGCATTGCTGCCACAGTCAATCGCGCAAGAGCTGCGTTAGGTGTGAAGCATCCTGCGCAATGCGGTTCTTGTACATTGCGCAGGATGATGGCTGTTTTTAGCAGAATTGAGTTTCTAAACCGATTTCACTAAAGGAGATATGCGTATGCGTAGTTTCATGGGCCGTGACATTTTGTCTTTGAAGGATTTTGAACGGCAGGAGTTTTTCCGCGTCTTTGAGATTGCGGAGCAGCTCGAGCCTATCGCGCGCAACCGCCGCAATGGCGACTTGCTAAAAGATAAAACGCTGGTGACGGCGTTCTATCAGCCCTCCACACGCACGCGTCTTGCCCACGAGGCGGCAATGCACCGCCTTGGAGGGCACGTCACCGGCTTTTCTGATTCCAAGATGACCCGCGCCGGCGACTGGTATCAGGAATCTATCAAAGACACCGTCAAGATGCTGGAGTTCTATGGCGATGTCATCGTGATGCGCCACTTTCAGATGGGCGCGCCGCACGAGGCAGCTAAGTGGGCGAGCGTGCCCATCATCAACGGCGGCGACGGTTGGGGCGAGCATCCCACTCAGATTCTCACGGATTTGTACACCGTGCTGCGCGAGAAAGGGTGCATTGATGGGCTGAAGTGGTTGGCTGTGGGGGATATGCGGATGCGCACGATGCACTCGCTGGGCTATGCCCTCACGCAGTTCGATTGCCCGGTTACCTTTGTCGCCCCGCCTGCCAACGCCCTTTTTGATAACTCACCGGACATGTTGATGCCGGAGAGTTTCAAGGCTGATTTCCGGCAGTATGGGTTGAATTTCGCGGAAGCTGAACATGTCGAGCAGGCCATCGCTGAAGCAGATGTGATTCTGGTCGAGCCTGTGATGCAACCGGACTACACCAAGGAACGTGACGTGCGCAAGGGCGATGCCGGTTTCACCCCGGATAATTACCGGATTACCCGCGAGCTCCTCACTACCAAAGCCAAAAGCAACGCTATCCTTTTGCACTCCCTGCCTCGCATGGATGAAATCCCAACCGATGTGGATATCACCCACTGGTCGCGTTACTGGCAAGAAGCCTTCAACGGCGTCGTTATGCGCATGGCTCTGTTGGCGCTCGTGCTAGGTGCAATGGAATAAATCGAGATTGAGGGAAGTGGAAAGTTGGGCTACTACTCCCCTACTTCCTGCTCCCTGCCCCCCATAATCAAAAAGAGAGGCAAACTATGATTACTAACCTTCGTGGTCGTGATTTGATTTCGGATTTGGACTTCAGCAAGGAAGAGGTGGAAACCGTCTTGGATATGGCTTGGGACCTCAAGCGTAAGCGCGCGGTAGGCGAACCGCACCCGTACCTGCGCGATAAGGTCCTGGGCATGCTGTTCTTCTTCAGCAGCACGCGCACCCGTTGCTCCTTCGAGGCGGGGATGGCGCAGCTGGGCGGACATGGCGCGTTCATTGACTCCAAGACGACGCAGATTGCCCACGGCGATACCGCTGTAGAGATCGGCGAGATTTTGGGACGCTATTTCGACGGCATCGCCATCCGGCACTGCGATTGGCCCGATGGGAATGCCTACATCAACGGCGTTGCCAAAGCCTCCCGCGCCCCGGTGCTCAACATGCAGTGCGAGCTCTTCCACCCGTTCCAGTGTCTCGCCGACCTGATGACGATAATGGAGAAGAAGGGTCGCGATCTGCGTAAGAAGAAGATTGTGGTCTCCTGGGCTTATGCCTCTTCGTACCTCAAGCCCATCTCCGTGCCAATTTCGCTCATCCTTCAGATGCCCCGCTTTGGCATGGATGTGACGCTCTCTTATCCGCCGGAATTCAAACTACCCGATGCCTATGTGGAAGAGGCGAAGGCCTTGGCGCGCAAGAGCGGGTCGGCATTTGAGATTGTCCATGACATGACCGAGGGTTTTGAGGATGCGGACGTGGTCTACGCCAAGTCGTGGGGACCTTTGCTCACGACGACCGACCCCGTCGAGGGCAAGCGCATCCAGGATAGCTACAAGGGCTGGATTACCGACGCGGCGAAGATGGCGCACGCCAAACCCGATGCGATTTACATGCACCCGCTGCCGGCTGACCGTGACATCGAAGTGACCAGCGAAGTGATGGATGGTCCCAATTCCGTCGTATTCGATCAGGCTGAGAACCGCCTCCATGCCCAGAAGGGCGTGATGGCGATGACTATGTGGTAAACCGGGTTCGAGGGTTGCGGGTTAAGAGCGCTCTGCAAGCGATAGCCAGTTGCTCTTAACCTCCAACTTTGAACTGTTAAGAACCTATCCGAAATTCACGGTGCGCTGCGAGGCTCCGCCGTGCCTCGCTGCGAAACCTGCTTTCTGTAAGGTGGTGCGGTGTTGGCAGGCGCAGCCCGCCAACACCACACCACCCTTAAACCTGCGCTTTATGAACTTTAAGAAAATAAACGGGCACAAGAGGCTTTTTTTCAGGGTCACCGCGTCGAAATCGCCCCCACCCCCCTGTCCCCTCCCCCGCGCAGACGCGGCGCGCAGACGCAGCGCGTCCACGCGAGGAAGGGGGATTGGTTTTTTGGAGGTATTTTGGCGACGCGGTTGCCCCGCGTCGCCAAAAAACCGAAAAGGGAGAGATTTCTGCCGCAAATTGGCGCCGTTGGTCTGTGGCGCTTATTACCCAGATAACTTTTGAAAGTTCATTAGGCGCAAACCCGGACCGAGACGAATCCTCGGACAAAATCTAAGTCAATTTCAAGGAGTAAACTATGAGTGAGAGAAAATGGGCCGTAATTGCTATTGGTGGAAATTCATTGATTAAGGACAAGCAACACCAGAGTGTTGAAGATCAATACCTGGCAGCGAAGGAAACTGCACATCACATCGCCAGCATGATCGAGGCGGGTTGGGATGTTGCCATCGGGCACGGCAACGGTCCGCAGGTCGGCTTCATCCTCCAGCGCTCGGAGATTGCCGCGAAGGTCGCGGGCATGCATGAAGTGCCGCTGGATGTCTGCGGTGCGGATTCGCAGGGCGCTATCGGTTACGCTTTGCAGCAAAACCTCAATAACGAGTTTTATCAGCGCAAGATGCAGAAAAGCGTGGCAACGATTGTGACGCAGGTGTTGGTGGACAAAAATGACCCTTCATTCCAGCACCCCACCAAACCCATCGGTGGTTTCATGGATGAGCCGGAAGCTAAAAAGCGTGAGGCCGAGGAAGGCTGGGTGGTCGTGGAAGATGCTGGGCGTGGTTGGCGACGCGTGGTCGCTTCCCCCATTCCGCAAAAGATCGTCGAGCTGGATGCGGTCCAGACTCTGCTGGATAACGGTATCTGCGCGATTACGGTCGGCGGCGGTGGCATTCCCGTCATTGAAGACGAGCAGGGCAATTACCTGGGCACGGCGGCGGTCATTGATAAGGACTACGCCTCATCGTTGCTGGCTCGTGAAATCAAGGCTGACCTGTTCATCATCTCGACGGCGGTGGAAAAGGTCTATATCAACTACAATAAGCCTGACCAGAAAGCCCTCGATGTGATGACAGTCTCTGAAGCCAGGCAGTACATGGCTGAGGGGCATTTTGCCAAGGGCAGTATGTATCCCAAGATTCAGGCGATCCTCTGGTATATGGAAGCTGGCGGCAAGGAAGCCATTGTCACTGATCCCGCGCACATCATGGATGCGCTCGAAGGCAAGACAGGCACGCGGATCATTCCCGGTTAAGACGGTTTAGGGTAAAAAAGTAAGAAGTGGGCGCCACTTAAGGGTCCTACTTCTTACTTTTTTCTCATGGTCTTGGTTTTCAGGCATTTTCCAAAAGGAGCCCTCATGGATCACGTAATCAACCTCAAATGCACCATCTGCGGCGCGGAATATGGCGCGAACGAAGTCGCCTATGTTTGCCCTAAGCATGGTGACGACGGCAATCTGGATGTACAGTACGATTACGATGTCATTGCCTCGCATATCAGCCGTGAAAGCCTGGCGGCAAATCCCGATTCCACGATATGGCGGTACAAGCCGCTGATTGCGGTTGAGCCAGATTCTCCAGTTCCCCCTTTGCATGTGGGCGGGACGCCGCTCTACACGGCGCCGCGCCTGGCAGCGCTGCTAGGACTCAAGCATGTCTGGGTGAAGGATGATGGGGTGAACCCAACGGCTTCATTCAAGGATCGCGCCTCTGCGATCGCGGTGGTCAAGGCGCGCGAAGTGGGCGCGGAAATCATCACCACAGCAAGCACGGGAAATGCGGCGGCAGCGATGGCGGGTCTGGCAGCCAGCATCGGGCTACCCGCCGTGATTTTCGTCCCGAAAACTGCCCCGCCGGCCAAAATCGCCCAGCATCTCATCTACGGCGCGCGGGTATTGCTGGTGGATGGGACGTATGATATGGCGGTTGAGCTCACGCTGCAGGTCGCCAAGGAATTTGGTTGGTATAATCGCAGTACGGGTTATAATCCCTACATGACCGAGGGGAAGAAAACTGCCGCGTTGGAAATCTGCGAGCAACTCGGCTGGCAGGCTCCTGACCGCATTTTTGTCCCCGTCGGAGATGGCTGCATCATTGGTGGCATCCACAAGGGGCTAAAGGACCTCATGGCTTTGGGCTGGATTGACCACATGCCCAAGATCATGGGTATTCAGGCAGCAGGTTCTTCCGCGTTGGTGGATGCCTGGGAGCGTGGGCTTCAGGGTTGGGAGATGACGCCGCAACCGGCTGAGACCATCGCGGATAGCATCAGCGCCGGGTTGCCGCGCGACCGCAACAAGGCGTTGGCTGCGGTTCGCGAGACTGCTGGCAGCTATCTGCGCGTGAGCGATCAGGAAATCCTCAACGCGATTCCTGTCGTGGCTCGCAACACCGGCGTCTTTTCCGAACCCGCAGCGGCAACGGCGTATGCCGGGCTGGTCAAGGCTGTGGAGCAGGGTCTGGTCGCGTCTGATGAACGCATCGTCGTTCTGCTGACTGGTTCTGGATTGAAGGACATCAGAAGTGCGATGCAAACTGTCTCGACCCCGCCCATCGTCGCGCCGAATCTTGAGGCGGTCAAGGCGGTCATGAGCCAGCAGGCATAGCTCACGCACTTGCATCGAATTTGATGAACAACGACACACGCTGGCGGGGAGCTTGGTGGTTGATTGCCGGTCTGGTGAGTCTCTGGTTGTTGTGGATGACTTTACGACCCAACCCAGAGGTCGCCCGGGAGCTCGAAACTTTGACGGCACCGGCAACGGCGCGAGGTATCTCCTATTTCTGGCTGATTGATATTGCCGGAAATATCGCTGTCTTCGCACCGCTGGGCGCAGCAGTGGCTCTGGCATTGAGCGCAAGCCGCATTGTGGCATCGCGTGTCCTCCTGGGAACGTTAGCCGGTCTGTTGGTGAGTGTGTGCATCGAATTGCTGCAGGGCTTTAGCTCTAGCCGCGTATCCTCTCTGGGGGATGTGGCGTTGAACGGTATCGGTGCTGCCACGGGCGCGCTCATCGCGGTCTGGCTTTCTCGTTTGCGGCGCAGACCATCACGGGGGTGACCTGCGCCCCACGGTGTGGATTAAGGAATGTTCCTTTGTTGACAGGTGCAGCTTACCAACGAAAACATCTCCCGAAGGGTGGCTTGAATCGCAAGGCTCGGCGGATCGTAGCATCGCCGCCACGGTTTTCGGATAGGTTCCTAGAGCAATAGCTATACAATAGGGGCGTTGGAAAGAGCTGGATTGGGATTTGGCAAGGGCTTGGTGGCGCATGGAACTTGCCTTCAAAGCCTTTTTACCGCGAATGTGTTGTTTTATGACTTTAAGTGGAGGAGCAACTAACCGTTTCCTATGAGCAAGCGAAAACTCAAGCGTCAGTTGGGTCTCGCGCAAGTGGTGATGTTGGGCACTGCCGGCACCATTGCAGCTGAGATTTTTGTGTTGACCGGGCATGCCGCCGGCATGGCTGGTCCGGCAACGGTATTGGCATTGTTGATTGGTGGCTTATTGAGCTACGCGGTGGCGTTGAATTACTGCGAGCTGGCGACGGCTTACCCCGTAGCTGGGGGCGCGATGAGCTATGTCCGTGAAGCTTACGGCACCGGCTTGCTCTCCTACCTCGTCGGCACGATGGATTGCCTCTCCAGCACCTTCTATGCTGCGCTTTCGGCGGTCGGTTTTTCCTATTCGTTGCAGCTCTTCATCCCCAGCTTACCTATCGTGCCGGTAGCTATAGCAGTGGTGCTGGTCTTCGTCGCCCTCAATATCTTCGGCGTCACCAAAGTGGGTAATGCGCAGATTGTTTTGGGCGGGATTCTGTTGGCGGTGTTTGTGATTTATGTGATTGCGGGTTTTGCTCATCCTCAGGGTTTTAACTGGCAAACCTTCATCGCAGGTGAGAGCATTTTCGTCCACCAAAGCGTTTGGGCAAACATCTCCCGTATCCTGGCGACGATTGCGCTGGTCTACAATGCCTATGTGGGCTTCGAAGTCATCGCCGATGACGCGGAAGAAGTCAGCAACCCCGACCGCAATATCCCGTGGGGAATTCTCATCAGTCTTACGCTCACTACAGTAATCTACGTAACGGTGAGCCTGGTCACCTTGGGGACGGTCCCCTGGCAAGAGCTGGCGGGTTCCGAAACGGCGCTCACCGATGCGGTGCGGCATTTCATTCCGGGTTGGGGTGTGCCCATGCTGGCTATTGCGGGCATGATTGCCACACTGACTTCCATCAACTCAGCTATGCTCAGCGCGACGCGTGAAGCCTTTACGCTCGGACGCGATGGCGTTTGGCCCGCATTTTTCTCCAAATTAAGCGGTTTCCGGACTCCCTGGGTGTCAATCATCATCATCGGTGGTATCAGCGCCTTGATTGCGGCGATTGGGGTGGTGGATTTTCTGAGCTATATCTCTGCCAGCGGTTATCTCTTTGTGTTGTTTTGGGGTAGCCTCTCAATGATTCGGTTGCGCAAGCGCTACCCGAATTTGAGGCGCCCCTTCAAAGCGCCCTGGTTCCCTTTCACGGCTTATGCGGCTGGGGCGGCTTGTATTCTGATCATTGCTTTTGCTGAGATTCGTGCGCTGGCTTTTGGCGCTGCTATCCTGGCGCTATTTACCGTACTACGCTACGCGGGTCCTGCGATTGCTCGTAAGTTGCCGGTGCGTTCCGGGATCGGTGAACCGGAACCTGGAAAGGAACGTATTGTGGTTTCGGTCGCCAATCCACAAACTGCCAAGAGCCTGATCTATCTGGCAGGGATTCTGGCTGAAGCTACGGTGGACCCCTATATCTGCGCGTTGACTGTGAACGTGGACCCCAAACATCTATCATCGCGGACGGCGCATAGATTGGCGCGAAATCTTAGCCCGGAACAACGGGGGATGTTGCAAGGCGCAATTGCCGAGTTACAGCAGCGCAACATCGCGGCGTACACCAAGATGCGTACGGCTGAAAACATCGCCGAGGGCATTCTGGCGGAAATTGGGCAGCGCAGCAATGTGAATCTGCTTATGGTGGGTTGGCCAGGTCCGTTGAGCCCGGAGCAGCTGGTCGAAAATCCTATCAATCTGGTGTTACAGAAAGCCCACACCAATGTCGCCGTGTTGCTCAACCGGGGTCTGTTATCACAACCGCTCCGGCGGATTCTGGTGCCTGTAGGCGGAGGCCCTCACTCGCGTATGGCGCTGCGTCTGGCATATGAGATTGCCGAGACGGAGAAGGCGCGGGTGACCGCGCTCCGTGTGCTCAAGGGTGTGGTGGATGAAGACGCCGAAGAGCTGGAAGACCAGACGTTGTGGTTGGGTGAGATTATCGAGGAAGTCTTGGGAGTTGTTCCCCCCAATTTTACTTTGCTGGCGCGCTGCGCCAAAACTATTCAGGAAGGCGTCCTGGGCGAGACCGAGCGGCAACCCTATCAGCTGATTGCCATGGGCGCCTCGGAAGAGTGGGCTTCGCGCACACGTCTTTTTGGCTCAGTGGATGACTGGGTCGCCGATCAGGCGCCCTGTTCGGTGTTGTTGTGCCGGCGGTATGAACCGGTAGCCGTTTCCTGGTTGCGCCGTAGCGTCAAGCGCATTGAGCGTGAATATGAGCGCGAATCGCCGCCCCCGCCATCGCGCAAGACGATCAAAGGGGAATAGGGGCTTGCTGCGGGAGACTTGGCGCTGTTTGAGAAGTGTTACTTACAGATTCTTGCACGCCGGTTTCGAAACCGGCATTAGGTTTCTGAGACTTTCATTTCACAAGGAGGCTTGGCTATCATGATTGACCTGACTATCGTCCGCGAGGGCATGGAGAACGCGATCAAGCGTGCGCGGGAGCGCAATATCATCATCCCGACGTTTGCGCAACAGAAGAACCCAGGGTTGATTCCAGATAGTATCAAAACGGAGCTGGCGCATATCGGCTTATGGGATATCACCCCACGCAACCTGTTTCGCATTACCTGGCACAATGAGCCTGTGGCGCACGGCGGCGGTTTTGGCGGCGTCAACTATATTGAACTGCCCCAGGCGCTCACCGGCGTTGAAGCGCGGATTGTGGTTCTGGTGGGCAAGTGGTTCCCCACCGGAGCGCACAAGGTTGGCGCGGCATTCGGTTGCCTCGTCCCGCGCTTGGTTACAGGGCAATTCGATCCCACCAAGCAGAAAGCTGTATGGCCCTCCACCGGTAACTATTGCCGTGGCGGCGCTTATGACTCCGCGCTGTTGGCTTGCCAGTCTATCGCCATCTTGCCGGAGGGAATGAGCTCGGAGCGCTTCGAGTGGTTGGCCAAAGTGGCTGATGAGACCATTGCTACGCCCGGCTGCGAATCCAATGTGAAAGAAATCTTCGACAAGTGTCACGAGCTCACCCGTGAACGTGGCGACGACATCTTCATCTTTAACCAGTTCGAGGAGTTTGGAAATTACCTGTGGCATTACGAAATCACGGGTCACGCCATCGAGGAAGTGCTGGCGCAGGTGTTGGGACCACGCGATAAGTTCTTCGGCATCACCTCCAACACCGGCTCAGCGGGCACTATTGGCTGCGGTGATTACCTGAAGCAGGCCTTCCCCGGGAGCCGCATCGTCGCCAGCGAGGCGTTACAATGCCCCACCCTGCTCAACAACGGTTTTGGAGGTCACCGCATCGAAGGCATCGGCGACAAGCACGTCCCGTGGATTCACAATATCAAGAACACGGATGCGATTACCGCTATTGATGACCAGGCGAATGTAAACCTCATCCGCCTGTTCAATGAGCCGGCGGGACGCGCGTATCTGGTCAAACAAGGTGTGCCGGAAAGCCTGGTGGCGCAACTGGACCTGATCGGCATCTCTGGAATCGCCAACATCCTCAGCGCGGTGAAAAGCGCCAAGTGGTTCGAGTTGGGTCATGAAGATGTTATCGTCACCGTGTTGACTGACTCGATGGAACTCTATCAGAGCCGCCTGCGTGAGATGCACGAGGAGCATGGGCAGTACTCCGAGACGGATGCCGCTGCTGATTATGCTCGCTACATTCTGGGCGAGAACACCGCCAACATGGCGGAGCTCACCTATCCGGATCGTAAGCGTGTCCACAACCTCAAGTACTACACCTGGGTCGAACAGCAGGGAAAGACCTATGATGAGATTCAGCGCCAGTGGTACCAGGAGGATTACTGGACCAGCTTCCAGGGGCAGGCGGATGAGATTGATGCGCTTATTCAGGAGTTCAACGGCCGCGTAGGTTTGCTGAAATAGCGCTTGCTGAGTCTGCCACACACTATCGCGGCAGGTGTTTACTGGGGTGTTTTTGCGACATGGTGAAGCCAGCGTCGCGAAAACACCCCTGATTTTTCTACCATGACTGGCTGATTGCCCTACGCGCCCGCATCAATCCCACAGTGTTTCTCGGTTGGTTCCGTGCTTCCTATGGCTGTGACGGGTCGGTCTATAAACCCTTGCGCAAACTCGAGAAAGCGCTGCACATCGGCGAAATTGCTTACCAGTCCCACCGAAATTCGCACGGCGTTGATACTCTTGCCATAGCGCGCTTGCATGAGCTGGCGCAGCTCTTCAAACGACATCCCGTGACCAGCCTTGAAGAATTCCGCCATGATTTCGGGCGTCAACCCATGCGCCACCTCTCCGGCGCCGGGATTGCAGAAGCAGCCTGTGCGTATGGAGATTTTTTCGAGATTTGCCAGTTCCTCGACGCGGCGTTCGTCGAAAGCCAGGCCATCGGGATCGTAAAAGGTCAGCGTCAGTGTGCCCCCGCGGGCTTCCAACGTGCTGGGTCCATGAACGCGCACCAGCGGACGCCCATTGCTGTGCTGCATTGCCGTCAGCTGCTCCAGCAGCCAACCGGCGAGACAGAGCACGCGCGTGTGAACCATCTCGATGCCCACAGCTGCCAGGTGCCGCAAGCCAATTTCCACTGCTGGCAGGTTAAGGTAGTTGACCGTGCCATCCTCGAAGGCTGCCGCGCCTTCGGCGAAATAGTGCCCGTTCCCCTGTACCGAGGCGATGGTGATGGTGCCTCCCGCATACCAGGGACGCTGCAGTTTTGCCAGCGCTGCTTTGCGCGCCAGTAATACCCCGGCGCCCGTTGGATAGCCAAACATCTTGTAGAAGGATAGCGGTAGGTAATCCGGTTTCCATTCACGCAGGTTCAACCGGTTGGTAGGGGCGAATGCCGCACAATCTACCAGCACATCCCAACCCTGCGCCTGGGCCAACTCAATCAGCTCCAGGGAATGTTGTACGCCGGAGTAATTGGATTGCGCGGGATAAGCGAACAGTTTGGGGATGCCGGGCGTGCCTAAAGCCAGGGCGCGTTCCAGCTGTGCTTGGTTGATACGCAGGTCTGGAGCGTCCACGGGGATGTATGTCACTTGAGCGCCTTTGGCGCGCGCAAACTCGCGAATGCCGTTGACGGAATTGTGATTGTCGAAAGTGAGCGCATAGTGTCCACCCGGCGCGAAAGGATAGGCTTCTCCAACCAGTTTCAACGCACCGCTGGCATTGAGCGTGAAAATCGCCACATATTCATCGGGATCCGCGTTGAAGAACTCCAGCACATAAGCGCGTGCCCGTTCCACACACTCTGTCATCGCCAGAGAGGTGGGATTGTGTGAATGAGGGTTGCCAAAAACGTGGGAGCAGAGCAATTCCTGATGGCTACGCAGCTGGCAATCTGCATATAAGCTGCCCCCGGTATAATCCAGGTAGACCTGTCCCAAACGATCCAGACGGCTGTATTCCTGGGCGCGTAGCTCATCGAGGGAGGTGGTGCTTGAGTAGGCAGGATAAGCGCGTAAAAAGGCAGCCCAATCTCCTGCAGTCGGATTCTTAGAGCCCTGTTGTGATACCCACGTCAGTGATTGCTCCATGCTCATTGCTCCTGTACCAATCTGTGGTATAAATTTGCAGGTTCTTTATTCTGAGCCACTAACCAAAAACATACCTTGAGCGCTCTTTGGGTTTGGATTTCTGAGTTTTGTGTCATTTGGGTCAAACCATTTCTGCGGAGGTCGACACAGTGTAGAAGCAATTTACTCCTGAGTTCCTTCGCGTGCAAGTGTCTTTCATACTCGTGTTATAATGAGCATGTAACGCATTTAACCCAAAGGAGCTGATGATGAAACAATGGACTACGCCGCCGGCAATGCAGATTGACCCGGCGAAGAAATACCGTGCAACGATGACCACGTCCAAGGGTGTTATTGAGATCGAATTCTACCCTCAGTACGCCCCCAAGACGGTCAATAACTTTGTATTCCTGGCGCGCGAGGGTTTTTACGATGGGATTGTCTTTCATCGCGTGATCAGTGATTTTATGATTCAGGGTGGTGATCCGACTGGCACCGGACGTGGTGGTCCTGGTTATCGCTTTGCCGATGAATTCGTTGGCAATCCGCTGATCCATGAGCGGGGTGTGATTTCGATGGCGAATGCCGGTCCGGGAACAAACGGCAGTCAGTTCTTCATCACCCACAGCCCGCAGCCACACCTGAATGGAAAGCATACCGTTTTTGGCAAAGTGACCGCTGGTTTGAATGTGGTTGATGCTATCCGCCAGGGTGATGTGATGACGTCGGTCGTCATCACTGAAAGCTGAAGGGTAGACCCCCGACCAACTCCCCGTTGACTGTTTCAGCCACCGGTTTGATAGTCTTGACCGGTGGCTGAATGATTTTGTTTGAATCCCTGTTTTGTGAGGTTTGTGTGGCGCTTCTTAGCTTGAAAGATGTGCATATTGGC
>JAKJAC010000024.1:0-9027 GCA_022707705.1 Chloroflexota bacterium | reverse complement strand
TATGGCGGTCCGCTGCTGCTGGAGCATGCTGACCTGCAGGTAGAAGCAGGTGAGCGGATTTGTTTGCTGGGGCGCAACGGCTCTGGAAAATCCACGTTGCTGAAACTCTTGAGTGGCGATGTGTTGCCGGATACCGGCGAAGTGGTTCGCCAACAGAATCTGCGGGTGGGACGTTTGCCCCAAACGGTGCCGCCGCAACTCGCGGGCACGGTGGTTGAGATTGCTACGCAGGGTCTCGGCGCGCAGGGGCAACGGCTGAGAGAATACCAACAGCTCCATGAACAACTTGTGCAGTCAAGCGACTCGACACTCCTCACCCGCCTGGAACGCCTGCAGCGCGACCTCGATGCCAGTGATGGTTGGACAGCGCAGCGCCATCTGGAAACGGTGCTCTCGCGTCTGGACCTTGACCCACAGGCAGATGTCGCCACTCTCTCTGGCGGGCGGAAACGCCGGGTGCTTCTCGCCCGCGCTTTGGCGAATGACCCCGATGTATTGTTACTCGATGAGCCAACCAACCACCTTGATCTGGATGCCATTCGCTGGTTAGAGGATTTCCTGCTGCGGTATGCCCGTACCTTGGTCTTTGTGACCCACGATCGGGCTTTTCTGCAGCGTCTGGCGACGCGAATTCTCGACCTCGACCGCGGGCGACTGAGCAGTTGGTCCGGCGATTATGGTGCATATCGCGAGTACAAACAGGCGCAGATGGAAGCCGAGACGACACAGTGGGCTGAATTCGACAAGCGTCTAGCTCAAGAAGAGGTCTGGATTCATCAGGGAACACAGGCGCGCACCACCCGCAATGAGGGGCGGGTGCGCGCACTTCTGCGCATGCGTGAGGCGCGTTACGCGCGTCAGGAACAGCCCGGCGCTGTGCGTCTGCAGGTCAACGAAGCGGAACGTTCTGGCAAGCTGGTCATCGAGGCAACCGATGTGGGCTTCAGCTACGGCGCGCAGCCCATTGTGGCGCACCTCACCACAGCGATTTTGCGCGGCGACCGGGTAGGGATTATCGGTCCCAATGGCTCAGGCAAGACCACGTTGTTACGCTTACTTTTGGGTGAGCTGCAGCCGCATCAGGGCAGCGTGCGCCATGGCGTCAACCTTGAGATTGCCTATTTTGACCAGTTGCGTGAGCAGTTGGAACCTGAAAAAACCGTCGCTGAGAACGTCTGCGAGGGTGATATGATGACGCTCAACGGGCAGCAACGCCATATCAGCGCTTATCTGGCGGATTTTCTCTTTTCTCGGGACCGTATTCGCGCTCGCGTGAGCGCGCTTTCTGGCGGCGAGCGCAATCGCGTGTTATTGGCGCGTTTGTTTGCCAAACCCTCGAATCTGCTGGTGTTGGATGAACCTACCAATGATTTGGACATCGAGACGCTGGAGCTGCTGGAAGCGTTGCTGGCGGATTACCCAGGGACCGTCTTGCTCGTGAGCCATGACCGCATGTTGCTGAACAATGTGGTCACGAGCACGTTGGTGCTGGAGGGTGCCGGACGCGTTCGCGAGTATGCCGGCGGCTACGATGACTGGTTACTTCAGCGGAGTGCGCTGGCGCCGGCGCCAGCTGCATCGTCGCACTCCCACGTCGAGGCGCGCCCCCGGCGAACCGCACCGCCCAAGCTGAGCTTCAAGGAGCAGCAGGAGCTGGAAACTCTGCCGCAGCGCATCGAAGCGCTGGAAGCCGAACAGACGGCGCTTTATGCTGCGATGAACGCCCCTGCGTTCTATCAGCAGGGCGGGGATGCCGTTGTTGTGGCTATGGCGCGTCTTGAGGCTCTCAAACATGAACTGGAGGGCGCCTATGCCCGGTGGGAAGCCCTCGAAAGCAAACGCGAAGCTGCTAGTGCCTGACCCGACTCCCCTTTGAATGCCTTCGGCTGTGGCGCGCAATCATCTCCAGGCGCCGCGGCTCTCGTGCGCCCTCAAGGTCGCAGAGTTGTTACGTTTCCTTCACGCTTCCGTAATGATTGACGTGGAACGCCTTTGGAACACTGGTTAAACCTTCGACGTCAAAAAGATACACTCGCCAGAAACCACCCGGCGCGAACCAGGGTATGGCTGGCAGTGCTTGTACTCAGTGATAGGAGGAGGGAAGCGATGGCGGCTAAGCGTGTCTTGCAGGTAGCATTGTTATTGGCAGTTGTGCTGGTGGGCGGACCAGTCCTGGCGCAAGGACCGGTATTGCCGATGCACAGCGACCCAACCTGGAGCGCCGCGTATTGGAACAATATGAGCCTTACTGGCGCGCCGGCTTTTTCCCGTCAGGAACCCAACCTGGATTATGATTGGGGCGCCGGTTCCCCTGCCCCGGATGTCATCAATCCTGATCAGTTCTCTGCGCGGTGGACGCGTTACATTGATGTGACCCCAGGGAACTACCGTTTCACTGTGACCAGTGATGACGGCATCCGGTTGTGGTTGGATAGCGTCTTGGTCCTCGATAAGTGGTACGACCATGCCGTACAGACCTTCACGGTTGACCGTTACCTGGGAACCGGGCACCATTACATCGTCGTCGAGTATTACGAAAACGGCAGTTTGGCAGTCGCCAGGCTTGGGTGGGCGCTGCTGGATTCGACAGGGACCGGTTGGCGTGGCGAATACTTCAACAACAAATCGCTCAGTGGGACCCCGGCTTTGGTGCGTACCGATACGGCGCTCAATTTCAACTGGGGCACAATTTCACCTGCGCCGGGAACCATCGGCGTGGATAACTTCTCGGTGCGCTGGACACAGACGACAAGCATCGCTGCCGGGATGACGCGCTTCAATCTCACCAGTGATGACGGCGCACGGCTCTGGGTCAACGGGCATCTGTTGATTGATGCCTGGCGCGACCAGGCGGCAACAACCTATCAGGGGGATATCTATCTTCCCGGTGGACCGGTTGCTATCGAGCTGCAGTATTACGAAAATAGTGGAAATGCCGTAGCGCAGCTGAACTGGGCTCCTGCTAGCGGTGGAAGTCCCGATGCAATCATCGTGGATGACAAGGATCCCGGCTTCGTGCGCGGCGGTTCCCCCACCGGTTGGCGTTCCGTCAATGAGGGACACAATGGGCGCCTGTACTGGACTTACAATAACGACAAGATACGGCCGAACTACAACTGGGCGCGCTGGTACCCCACCCTTGCAGGGGGCAGGTACGAGGTCTTTGTCTACATTCCCGACCGTTACACCACGACTGCCAATGCCCGCTATTGGGTCGTCGCTTCAGGGCAATACACCTTGAAGATCGTGGATCAATCGGCGTATGATGGGGGTCAATGGGTATCCCTGGGAATCTACAACTTCAGTGGCGGCGGTTCTGAGTATGTTTCGTTGGCGGATGTGACCTATGAAACGCGCCTTTCCCGGTTGGTTGGTTTTGACGCGGTGAAGTGGGAACGTCGCTGAGATAGGATGGGTGGTGGCGGGCAGCCCGCAGTTCACAGCTGCCCGCCATCCCTGTGATGTGCTGCTACAGGAATCGCGCACCCGTCACCCAGACGCGATTCGGCACGCGCGAACCTTTGATAACGATTCTTATGTTAATTGTAATGCAATCGTAGTGTGCTTTTGGCAAGAATTTGCTATACTATTAGCATGGTCGTAATGCAAAATTCCTTAATTTCATACTACTGACCAGGGAAGGAGCAATCTACAATGAAGTGGCGGACAGGGTTACTGGCAGCAATTGTTATTCTTAATCTCATTTTGTTCGTAAGTCCGGCAGCGGCGCAGAGCACAGCGTATATCGTGCAGCCCGGGGATACCTTATACGGGATTGCGCGACGGCAAGGGGTAGCCGTGAGCGCCTTGGCGGCGGCGAATGGTCTCACGACGCAATCCTGGGTGTATGTGGGGCAGCGCCTGACTATCCCCGGCGCTGGGACTGCACCAGTTCCGGCGCCAACTCCGGGAACCACGACAGGTATTCACGTAGTGCAACCGGGTGAGAATCTCTTCCGTATAGGGCTGCGTTACGGAACGACCGCCGCTGCGATCCGCGCCGCCAATGGTTTGCGTTCCGACCTCATCTATGTGGGGCAGCGCCTGGTCATCCCTGGCGGGAGCGGCGTCACGCCTCCGGTCACCCCCACACCCGCGCCCGGTCACGGCGCTGCGGGCGAAAAGTGGATTGACGTCAATTTGAGCCGGCAGACCCTCACTGCTTATGAGGGAACCACCGCGGTTTTCACCGCGGTTGTATCTACGGGCACGCGCTGGTATCCCACAGTGGTGGGCACATTCTCGGTCTACGTCAAATATGCTTCCACCACCATGTCGGGTCCTGGCTACTACCTGACGAATGTGCCCTACACCATGTACTTCTACCGTGGCTACGGCATTCATGGCACTTATTGGCACAACAACTTCGGCACTCCGATGAGCCACGGCTGTGTGAACATGCGCACGCCGGATGCCCAATGGCTCTACAACTGGGCGCCGGTAGGAACTAAGGTAGTGACGCACTATTGAGAGTGCGCCAATCTCATCCATCGAAAGACCTGTGGCTTGGGTGCATCCCAAGCCACAGGTCTTCTATAGAGCTCCTCTTTTGGATTCTCAGAATTTCATCCCGTAGCTGCTGTGCAAGCGTTTTGGAGCGTCATGGCACCCCAAAATCAATCCTTCTCCCCCCCTTGTCCCTTAGGGATGTCTGAGAGTAGGCAAAGAGGTACTCCAGCGCCTCCTTCAACGCCTGCACTAGTCGAATGACGTTTTGCACATCGCGTCTTGACGGAAGGCGGATGACCGGAATCGCGCGAAGAAGTCCGGTCATCGGTCACCGGGCGCGACTGTGCTCAGCCCTTGCTCAAACGAGAGCTGTATTACCGGTGATAACCCCAATTTGACACCCGCGGAGTGCCGTCTATAGTGAGGTGGTGTACTAGAAACCCCGTAACGGAGGGAAAATGACCCTGCATTCGGTTGCGCGTTGGGCGATTCTCGCGCTTGTCCTCATGCTGGCATTGGGGGGTGCGATTCTCTGGGTATGGAACATGGGCAAACAGCGCTCACTGCTAGAAGCAAGGGACGCCGCCGGTTGGCGCAGCGCGCTGAATGCGTACGTGGATTACCGGAATCAGGAGGATGGACGCATGACCTCCGTTCTGGCGACGGTCCCCGCAGCTCATCCGGGCCTCTTCCTTTCCGAAATGAGCATTGCCGCCTGGAGTGAGGGTCGTGGGCTTTTCAGCGATGATGCGGTGGCGCGCTCCTCTGGAGACTCGTTGACGCCGTTGCTGTATCCCCCAACAGCGGTTTACTGTGTTGCTTTGAACTACAAATCAACTACGGCTCCCGAATTGAATGTTCCTGCTGTCCAAGAAGTCCTGGTATTGGCATACCATGAGGCAAATGGTGAGGGGCAGTGGGTGTTGCACTCGCTCGCGGCGCGCGGGGATGCCGCTGCCCTACAGCGGTTGCTTGCGCACCTCGGTTGCGATATGGCCGCGGTAGGATTCACTGCGGAGCCGTAGGTCACGTGCGCGAAGCCGCTTTGGTTTTCCCTGTGGTTCTCCGCCCGGCTACCTGAACTCTGCTAACATTCTGCTCCCCGGCGCGTCGCGCCGGGGAGCAGAATAGAAGAGTGGGTGAAGTTTGGCTATGCAAACAGGATGCCCATCTCGGCGGGCGTATAGGGCTTGAGGACGATGTCTTTGACCCCCATCTGCAACATCTGGGTGGCGCGCTCTGCCCAGAGCCTTGAAGCGACCACCAGAACTTTGTCGGCGTAGCCCGCTTTGCGCAATTTACGCAGGCATTCCAGGCTATCCCCTGCGGTCAGGGCGCTATCGAGCACGATGATATCGTAATCCCCCGGTGTGCCTTCAGGGCAACTCGTGCGTGTTACGGTGTTGCCTGCATCTGTCAACACCTGCGTAGCGAAGATGCTCCACGCGTCCTCGTCATCTATCAGGAGAATGCGCTTGCCATCGGGCAGCGCTGCGGCTGCTGGCGCCTGGGGAGGAACTGGGAGGCGCATCTCGAAGCAGGCGCCGCCTTCCGGCAGGTTCCGCATGTAAACCGTGCCTTCAAGCTGATTGAGGATTTGCAGCGTTGCCGCAAGCCCCAGACCAGCATGACTTGCGCCCTTGGTCGTGTAGAACGCTGCCCAGATTTTGTCCAGCGCTTCCGGTGGAATGCCGGGACCGTTATCGGCGATACTGATGGCGACGGTATCTCCCTCTGCGGGCGCCACCGAGATTACAATCTGCGGTTCTGCAAGTCCCTCTAGCGCCTCGGTGGCGTTCTTCAGCACATAGGCGAAAGCGCGCCCGAGTTGCGTTGTGTCCGCCAGACATAGGAGGTTGCCGGCGGCAAACTCATAGCGCACCCATGCCGGAGGCAGCGCCAGCAGTGTCACGGCATCCTTCACCACATCCTCCACCATTGTTGGACGGGGTTTTTGCTCACGAGCGGGTCCAATGAGGTGTTCCCTTACATCTACGATGAGCCGAGCGCTTTGCTCGATGATTTCCAGGTCCTCGCGCATGGATTCGATGCAAAGTGGGTCGGTATCGGAAAGGTCCATCATATCTTCCCGTAGGCGTTCAACGCTGGCAGTGATGGGAAGCGCCTTGTTGCCGATCCAGTGGATGGCTTCGAGGGTGGCGGCAGCGATGGCTTCGTAGGTCTTGGTGCGCACGATTTCGGCATGGGCTGCCTCCAATTCGCGCAGCAGCTGGGCATTCCGCAGGGCGACCGCCAGCTGATCCGCCATTGCCTGAAGGCTGGTGATATCGTAATTGCTGAAGGCGCGTTCCTCGACGCTCTGCACGGTCAAGGCTCCGATGACGGTATCGCCCACGACCAGCGGCAACGCCATTTCTGACCGGGTGTGCGGCAGATACGGGTTTTTGAAATGCACAGGCTCCTCGCCCACATCCAGGGCGATGCGGGCTTTGCGTTGGCTGATGGCGGTGCCGATCATGGAATGCCCGCCAATCCGTAGCTGATGCCCCTCTGCTAACATGGTTTTCCCTGCTTCGCCATGCCCTGCCCGCAATATCGCCCACTCCCCGGTGGGGTCGAGCAGGAAGATGCCGGCATAATAGAAACCATAGGCTTCGCAGATAATATCCACGGTGTTGTTGAGCAGCACATCCAGGTCCAGAATCGAGGTGACCTGGCGTCCCACTTCAGCTGCTGCGCCGAGCAAACGTGCTCGCCGCTCGAAGCGTGTCAGCAGGCGTTGATTCTCGCGGTGCAACCGGGCATTGTGGATGGCGATGGCCAGTTGGTCCGCCATCGCCTGGATTGCGGTGATGTCGTCGTTGCTGAACGCTGCTTCCTCGGTGCTCTGAACGGTGAGTGCACCAATCAGCGTATCACCGACGATGAGCGGCAGCGCCATCTCTGACCGGGTATCGGGCAGATGCGGGTTTTTGAAGTGTGTCGGTTCCTCCCCCACATCGAGGGCGATGAGGGCGCGTCGCTCGCCGGTGGCGCGTCCAATCATAGAGTGCCCATCCACTTTGAGCTTGTGGTCTTCGGCGATTAACGCTTTCCCTGCGGCGCCCCGCCCTGCGTGCAGTACCGCCCATGATCCAGTTTCGTCAATCAGAAATACTCCTGCGTAATAAAAACCAAAGGTGTCGCAGATCAGGTCCACCGTGGTCCCGAGCAGATGCTCCAGGTCCAAGATGGAGTTCACGCTGCGGGCTACCTTGGCGCCCGCTTGCAAGAGTGTAGCGCGTCTCTCGGCAAGATTCTCGTTAAGCTTCATGCTCGGCTCCATGCCCATTTTCTCCTAATTCTTCCAGGATAGTGTTGACCAGTTCCAGCAGTCCCGCTTCGCGACCCTTGACGAAATACGCTTTCGCGCCCCGCATGACCGCATCTTTGGCTCGTCCTACCTCGTCGAAGGCGGTGAGCACGATTACCGGTAACCCCGGTTGAATGCTGAGCAATTTGCTCAGCAGCGCCAACCCGGCATCCGGGTCATCCACGGCTTCCAGGTTGGGCATGTGCAGGTCTACGATAGCCAGGTCGAAAGGCTCAGTTTCAAGCGCGGATTCAAAGAGCGCCAGCCCCGCCAGTGTGCTGTTAGCGGTCTCGACGTTGAACCCGGCGCGGGTGAGAGTTTTCTCCATACTGCGTCGCACCAGTTGCTCGTCATCTACCAATAAAATCTTAATCTCGTCATCCATTAAGGGCTCCTCTAGTTCTGAATTGCTGCTCTCGAAAACTTCCTGAATACCCGGATAGTCGCCTTACGGCTCATTCGGCCGCTGGCAATGTCACGCTGAAAGTGGTTCCCACACCTGCTTCGCTAGCTACGGTGATTTTGCCCCCCAACTCCCCGATAATCTGAGCGCAAGCTGGTAAGCCAAGGCCCGTGCCGCCCCTATCTCCCTTGGTGGTATAGAACGCCATCCACACTTTATCCAACTGTTCCGGTGGAATTCCAACGCCGGCATCCGTCACGGCGGCGGTCACCATGTGTGGCTCTTCGGCGCACCGTACGCTAAGGCGCAGGTGTTTGACCGGGACACGCTCCATGGCTTCCATAGCGTTTTTGATGAGATTGATAAACACCCGCTCCAGCTGCACTGGGTCTGCTTGAATGAGCGGAACATCTTCAGCGAAATCGAAATCCACGATATCTGAGGAAATGCCCATGGAAGCGACTGTGTCTCTGAGCAGTTTAGATAATGCGAAAGCCTGCACGTGGCGTTGCCGCGCCGGACCGATGAGGTCCTCTTTGATGTTCAGGATGGAGCGCGCGCTGCCTTCGATGATGGCAAGGTCCTCAAAAATCGAATCCACGGTGAGCGCGCGCCGCAACTGCCGCGCTGAAAGTGCGTCCAACGCCTGGCGAGCTGCGTCCAAATCAATGGCTTGAGCGGCTAGCTGTTCTACAGCCTCTCGTAATAACACGCCATATTTGTGTTCCTGCAGTTCGGCGGGTGCGCCTTCCAGCAGCGCATTTGCTGCCAGCAGGTAGCGTGCCAGATCCTCTTTGATGCGCGCCGCGCTGCCTGGAATGGGCGCCGCCTTGTTCCCCACCCAATGGATGGCTTCGCCGGT
>JAKJAC010000249.1:3023-6420 GCA_022707705.1 Chloroflexota bacterium | reverse complement strand
GTCTTTTTCGAAATTCCTGGTGAGGTGCGTGAATACAATCTGCAACCGGGTCAGATGCTCAAAGTAGACCCGGGCCATATTGCTGCATTTGAGCCTACGATTAGCTACGATATCGCGACGGTGAAGGGTGTGGCAAATGTGTTGTTCTCCGGAGAGGGCTTGTTCCTGGCAACATTGACGGGTCCTGGACGGGTGTGGTTGCAAACCATGCCGCTTTCCAATCTCGCCGCTAAATTGGCCCGTTTCTTGCCCACCAAGAGCGGCTAATCTATTTCTGGTGTGCAGCTATGTTTTGCGCGCCGTAACTACGGCGCGCAAAACACTTTATGAGGCATTCGGGATGACGATGAGCCAAGAGCCTTCTGAGCGTCACTCTGCTCGCCCTGGTATATCTCCGCGCCTAGTATTAGTCCTCGGCGTGCTTGCTACATCTACTTCCAGCACTTTTGTGCGCCTGGCGCAGGTCGAGATGCATTCTCTGGCTGTAGCAGCGTGGCGATTGACCTTAGCCTCCCTGATTCTTGCTCCGTTTGCACTGTCATTGCGCCGGGCGGAATTGCGTTCTTTGACTCATCGAGAAACACGTCTGGTAATCGCAGCGGGTGTGTTGTTGGCTGGGCATTTTGCTACCTGGATCCTTTCCCTGGCATTGACTTCAGTTGCGGTGTCTGTGGTCCTGGTCGCAACGGCGCCACTCTTTGTGGGGGTGCTGGCGCACTTATTGCTTCGAGAGAAACTTTCACGGTCCATGCTTTGGGGATTAGGACTGGCAATCGTCGGCTCAGTGATTATCACGGCGCGGGATTTAGGTGATGGGGCACACCAGCTGCAAGGGGATATGTTGGCTCTGGTGGGGGCAATAACGGTAGCGGGATATTTCCTCATTGGGCGCAAGCTCCGGGCGCGGTTATCACTCTTGGGCTACGTGTTCCCTGTTTATGCTACAGCGGCATTGGTGTTGATGGGAGTTGCGTTGCTGCTGCGGGTGCCCTTGAGTGGTTTCAAGCCGATCACCTGGCTATGGTTGGTGCTATTGGCGGTTTTCCCTCAGATTATCGGTCACTCGTCGCTGAATTGGTCACTGGGGCATCTATCGGCTACCTATGTCTCTCTTGCCGTTTTGATGGAGCCAATAGGCTCGGCAATCCTGGCATGGGTAGTTTTGGCCGAGGTACCCACATGGGTGGTGCTGATGGGAGGGGGATTGATTTTGGGTGGTTTGGTCCTTGCAGGGCGTAGCGGGGAAGGTTGAGGGCAATAGAGTGAACCTTTTTGCGTCTGGATCGGTTTTTTCTATGATGATAGTTAGTGGCGCGCCGCTAACAGGATGAACGGGTAGTCTTTGTTGCTTTGAGCGAAACAGCCATGTTACCAGGGAGGGTGTGATGTCACAAATGGATTCTCCAAGCGATCTCGGGGCAGTGCAAATCCTGGCGAAACAGGTCGTAGCTAACGTCAATCGTGTAATCATTGGCAAGCAAGCGGCAGTGGAACTGGTGGTGATTGGTTTATTGAGCCAGGGACATTTGTTGATTGAAGATGTACCTGGTGTCGGAAAGACCATGTTGGCTCGGTCGTTAGCGCTGTCAACGGATTGTGCTTTTGGACGAATTCAGTTCACACCCGACATGCTACCTAGCGATGTGACTGGGGTTTCTGTCTTTAACCAGGCAACGCGTCAATTTGAGTATCAGCCCGGCGCGGTGATGTCGCAGATTTTGCTGGTGGATGAAATCAACCGGGCTACTCCTAAGACCCAATCTGCACTATTGGAGGCAATGGAAGAGCGGCAGGTGACGGTGGACGGTGTTACTCATACCCTGCCTCAGCCGTTCATGGTTTTGGCAACCCAGAACCCCATTGAGTATGAAGGTACCTTCCCACTGCCAGAGGCGCAACTGGATCGTTTCCTCTTCCGTGTCAGCTTGGGGTATCCTGCGTTGTGGGATGAGATGGAGATCATGAACCAGCAACAGTTCCAACACCCTGTGGAGACGCTTTCGCCTGTGGTAGCCGTGGGGGCATTGCTTGCCGCGCAGCAAGCTATCAAGAGCGTGCACGTAAGCCAATCTTTGCGCGAGTATATCGTCCGTCTTGTGCGCCGCACTCGAGACCATGCTGATGTCTATCTGGGAGCAAGTCCGCGCGGGAGCCTGGCGCTTTTTCGGGGTGGGCAGGCACGGGCAGCATTGTTAGGTAGGGATTATGTTTTACCCGACGACATAAAGACTTTGGCGATTCCGGCACTAGCGCACCGCTTGATTCTTGCTCCAGGGGCGCGACTGCGTGAGCAAAAACCCGAGACCATTGTCACCCAGCTGTTGGAGGAAGTGCCGGTTCCGGAGAGCGCTTCTCCGCACAAATAATGGGTTCTGGCGCGAGCCGGACAGCGTTCTGTAGATACTAACCTGCAATGAAACCTGAAAAGCCAATTCTTAAGCTGAATAACTGGCTTCTGCCTGTACTGGTTAGCATTCTGATCCTTATGCAGATTTTCATCCCTTACAAGGGGTGGATGGCGCTACTGGTGGGATTGGGGGGGCTGTGGCTAATCAGCGCTTGTTGGGCTTACTTACTTCGCAAGAAACTCTCGTTCACGCGCGAGATGCGTTTCGGTTGGGCGCAAGTGGGAGATCGTTTGATTGAGCGCTTTAGTTTGATCAATGACGCTCCTTTGCCAGCTCTATGGGTGGAAGTTCAAGATCTCTCAACTTTACCGGGTTATCAGGCAAGCCGTGGCACCGGTGTAGCCAGTCGCAGTTCTATCCGCTGGCATCGGGAGTCCTTGTGTTCGCGACGTGGCTTGTTCTACCTGGGTCCCACTGAGGTTCGCACCGGGGACCCTTTTGGCATCTACACTGTGACTCTGCATTTTCCCGCCTCATTGCCGTTGCTGGTGCTGCCCCCTATCGTGCCCTTGCCGACTATCGAAGTGGCGCCTGGCGGTCGCTCTGGAGAGGGTCGCCCACGGGCAAATGCTCAGGACCGTGTGGTAAGCGCTTCTAGCGCGCGCCCTTATCTGCCTGGTGATAGCCGTCGGTGGGTTCACTGGAAGCTCTCGGCGCGCCGTGATGAACTCTTCGTCCGGCTGTTTGATGGTATGCCGGCAGGAGATTGGTGGATTCTCCTAGACATGGATGCCCGTGTTCAGGTGGGCGAGGGAGAGGATTCCACAGATGAACTGGGGGTCATTCTGGCGGCTTCGCTGGCGGACCGCGGTCTGCATGCTCGTCGCGCCGTGGGGTTGCTGGCTCATGGTGAAGACCTGGTGTGGCTCCCGCCCCAGAGTGGCGAGGGGCAGCGGTGGGAAATCTTGCGCACTTTGGCATTGGTTAAGCGTGGCAGGCGTTCCTTGGCGGAACTGTTGCAGCGTGTGCGCCCATCCTTGGGACAGCGC
>JAKJAC010000249.1:0-3013 GCA_022707705.1 Chloroflexota bacterium | reverse complement strand
GATCATTATCACGGCAGCTGTGGAGGGTCTATGGCTTGAGACTCTCGTCCCATTGCTGCGGCGTAGTGTTGTGCCAACAGTGTTGTTGATGGATCCTGTTTCTTTTGGGGGTTCGGGTAATACTGAGGCAGCGCGAGCGCGATTGAATCAGCTCGGAGTTGCCAATGCCATCATCAGTCAGGACCTTTTGGATCACCCCAAAGCCCGTCCTGGTACTCAAGGTCAATGGGAGTGGAAAGTGCTGGGAACGGGCAAGGCTGTCCCGGTACAACGTTCCACATCCGACCATTCCTGGAGGGCGTTATCATGAGTGGATACAATGGGATAGCGCCGCCGCGTAATCAGGACCTGGAAAAACCCTCCCTGTTGATGCGTTTTTTTCGCCCTCTGGCGCAGTGGATTGGTTTGTGGAATCTGGCTGTTTTAGCCCTGGCATTGGCGATTTTGGGAAGCGTTGCCAGTGGTATTACCAGCGTGGTGCGGGGGTTGGAATTCCCTTTGCTGTGGTTAGTGGGAATTCTGGCATTGTTCTTTGGTTGGTTCCTGGGCGCTTCCAGGCTCAAACCATGGATTTCCGGGTTGATAGCCATCCTTTCTGGCATCATCCTGGTGTTTGTGCGCGTGGGGCGACTGGATTTGTTGTTCTGGGCTTTGCTTCAACGTCTAGGTCCCTACGTTGCGGATAGTGCGCGCGCCTTCTGGTCGAGTTTGACGCTGCAGGCGCCCGCGTGGTTGGGTTTGACTCCAGTAGGACGTCCTGCGCCTGATCCCGGTCTCCTGACACAGAGCGCAAGGGAGTTGGGTGCTGCAACAGTCACGCTGTTTTCTCGTGCGGTTCAATGGCTGAGCGCGTTTTTCCGAGGTGAACCGACTTATGACCCTGTAGCAGCAACCCTCATTTGGGGTGTGTTGCTGTGGTTGGCAGCTTTGTGGGCGGGATGGGTGCTACGCCGCCGCCGACAGGCGCTCGCCGCCATTGCCCCCTTGGGTGTGCTGTTAGCAACCGTGCTTTCGTATGCCTGGGGTGAGACAGTCTCGTTAGTGTTTCTCATGGGTTGGGCATTGGTTCTGATGGCAGTGACGGCACACCGTAACCGCGAAAGCCATTGGGAACTGGCTGACATTGACTTTTCACGCGATATTCGTGTCGAGGTGCTTGGAGCAGCTGCCCTGATTACAATTGCCTTGGTGTTGCTTGCCTTCATTGTGCCTAGCGTCTCAATTGAAAAGATCGTGGAGCAGGTGCGCGAGCTCACGCAGAAGCAGAGTGAGGATACAGGCGCGGTAGCTAAGTCGTTGGGAGTGGAGCAACGTCCACAACCTAATCGTGCGCCGCAGTTGGCACGCGCAAGCGCAGGAGGACTACCTCGACGGCATCTATTGGGCACGGGACCAGAACTGCGTGAGAATCCGGTAATGGAAATCCGCACATTTGAACTACCACCCATGCAGACCCTCCCCCCAGATACTCACCCGACACCGTATTACTGGCGGAGCATCACCTACGATGTCTATAATGGTCAGGGCTGGAATACTTCAGCGTATGCGGTGGTAGATTACGAACCCGGTGTCACTTCGTATATTGAATTGCCTTATCATCGTGTGTTGCGGCAGCATGTGCGCGTGCTGCGTGATGTAGGGGATCTGGTACATACTGCCGGGCAGATGGTTGCTGTGGATCAGGCTTATCAGGTTGCCTGGCGTGTTTCCGGTGATCCCTTTGCGGCAACAACTATGGGTGAAACTTATCGAGCGGATTCTCTGGTGCCCATGGTGAGCGCCGAGCAACTTCGTGAGGTATACCCTTCTTATCCTCCGTGGATTATGGAGCGCTACCTCACGCTGCCTGATTCTGTCCCGGACCGGGTCTTGGGATTGGCGCGAGACCTCACGGCAACTGCCCCAACGCAGTATGATCGGGCAGTTGCCATTGAAACTTACCTGCGCTCAACATATCCCTATACATTGAATGTACCTTTGCCGGCGCCGGGCGCAGATGTGGTGGACTATTTTTTGTTTGTAGCGAAGCGCGGCTATTGTGATTACTTTGCTTCCTCTATGGTTGTATTGGCGCGTGCTGCAGGTCTGCCGGCTCGCCTGGCTGTCGGTTATGCCACTGGCACTTACGATTCGTTTCAGGCGGCTTACTTCGTTACAGAAGCGGATGCTCACGCCTGGGTTGAGATTTACTTCACGGGTTACGGGTGGATACCTTTCGAGCCGACTAGCGGACGCTCTCTTCTAGGGCTATCGGATCAGCCTGAGCCAAGCGAATGGCCTGCTCTGGAGGAATCTCTGCGGCCCCCCCCTTCACCGTTACAACGCGCATTGGCTCATTGGTATTGGGGTATCCCTGCGCTTTTGATAGGGGCAGTTTTGGGTGTGGTTGTTGTCAACCAGATAGAATTGGTCGTGTTGCGATTGCAGTCACCTGCAAATACGGTGACGACGTTATACCATCGGCTACGCCGGCGCACGCGCAAACTGGGAATTGGGGAATCTTCAGGAGATACCCCCTATCAGTTCTTGGGGCGTATGGAGACTCGATTGACCGAGTTGGCTGAGGGTAGGAAAGGGGCAACCTGGATGTTGCCTGTGGCAGTCGAACAGATGCAGTCATTGATTGCGTTGTATGTGCGAGAATGGTACACTGCCTCGCCGCTAGGATCAGAAGAGCAACGGGTTGCGTTGCATGCATGGCGGGGTCTATTCTGGAGACTGCTGCTTGCACACTGGTGGGCGCGAAAACGCAGTTACCTGGAGCGTGTGCTGCTGGGTGAGGGAGAAGTGTCACTGTCGGATGTTAGGCGGCCTTCTCCAATGGATCAGCGTTATTGAGTCCGTTCTAACCTGGACCTGGCTTTATGAGAGTGTTTTCCAGTATCACACTGTGCGGCGCTGGAAAACACTCTCCTCTTGATAGATATTTCGTACCGTAGCCACGGCTGCGGTACGAAATATCCACTTTCTGCCGACTATCTCCGTAGGGGCGGTCGAGGTTATCGCGCTGCCG
>JAKJAC010000248.1 GCA_022707705.1 Chloroflexota bacterium | reverse complement strand
TAAAACTCCACCCGGTCCAAATAGTACAACGCCAGGTGGGTACAGTTGCCCTCGTCGCGCCACCACTTTGCCGCATAGCGCACCACACGCGGATTCTCCGCATCATAGAACACATGGCACAACCGCGAATCGTTGAAAAAGGCCTCCGGCTCTCCATCATCGCCAATCCAGCCCACCACAAACGCCTCGCCCGTCACCAGCAGGCACTCGTGCACATCATCCGCGTCGAGATTCAGGTCCAGCCGGTCCCACAGCTCATGCAGCCGCTCGCTCAACTCCGGATCCCCCGCCGCGGAACACCTCGCGTAAGCGCTCAGTGGAATACACCAGCGGATGCTCCCCCCGGTAATACTCCCAATAGCCGTTATAGAGCTCCTGCTTTGCCCGCAACGCCTCGAACGCCCGCTCCAAATCCGTCTTTGTATTCATGCTCTCCTCCCACGGCATACAACAAAAACGGGGCTATCTCCATCGCTGGAAATAGCCCCGGAATCATTTCTCTGCCAGGCTACACACCCCGCCGTCCCCGCCCAAACAAAACGGGGCTACCCTTTGAAAGGATAGCCCCGGCATACTGCTCTGTCAGGCACATGCATATTATCGCACAAAATCGTGAATTGTCAAATGAGAAAGCGAAGGGCCGCGGAAGCGACCTTGGCGAGAAGGCGCTACATCTTCGCCGCGCGATCCCCGCTCACCATCGCAACCCGTCATCTCCCGTAGCCGCGATTTCCGAATCGCGTCTTTCTGCTTCCTCGAACCCCCTCACGCCTGGGAACACCGGGCTGGAGCCTCGCTTTTCCGCTCACTCGCGTGCTGTAGCCGCGATTTCGAATCGCGTCTTTCTGATGGGAGCGCCAGGCTGGAGCCTGGCGCTCCCGCTCACCCAACCCGCTGCCCCTCCGCGGCGCTCGCGCGCTGCGGGCGGCGGCTGTAATCGGGGAGACGCAAACTGAAGACCGCGACACACTAAGAATGTGACCACATTCCCACGTCCCCGCGTTTCCCCACTTCGCCGAATTGTGCTAAACTAAAGGCTACCTGATAAACAAGATGATTCCGAAACAACTCAAGGAGCCTCCATGACCCGACCTGACCTTGAACCGATTGCCCGCGCTACCCACGACCCCAACGCCGGGCGTGTGGCGGCGCTACGGGCGCTGTTCCCGGAAGCCGCGGCGGAAGGTGAGCGCGTTGATTTCGACCGGTTGCGCGCCGCCCTGGGCGCCGCCGTTGACGACCGCCCCGAGCGTTACACCTTCACCTGGGCGGGCAAACGCGATGCCATTCGCCTGCTACAGACGCCCAGCCGCGCCACCTTGCTTCCCTGCCGCGAGGAATCGGTGAACTTCGACGCTACCCGGCATCTTTTTATCGAGGGCGACAACCTTGAGGTCCTCAAACTCCTGCTCAAACCCTACTTCGGGCGTGTGAAGATGATCTACATTGACCCGCCCTACAATACCGGCAACGACTTCATCTACCCCGATGACTTCAGCGACCCGCTCGCGCGCTACCTGGAGCTCACGGGTCAACAGGATAGCACCGGCAACCTGCTCACCAGCAACCCGGAGACCAGCGGGCGCTACCACTCCGCCTGGCTTTCCATGATGTACCCGCGCCTCTTTCTCGCGCGCCAGCTCCTTCGCGATGACGGCGTCATCTTCATTAGTATTGACGACAATGAAGTTCACAACCTCCGTCTATTGATGAATGAGATTTTCGGCGAGCAGAATTTCATCGCCAACATCGTGTGGAAGAGAACTGTTTCAAGGGCGATATCAGGCAAAGGTATAGCTGTAACCCATGACCACATACTTGTCTATGGCCAACGCGAACAAGTAACAATAAATAAGCTTGAACCAGAGGATGTTTCGCGATACAGGAATCCAGATGGGGACCCTAGAGGTGTTTACAAACTGCAAAAGCTGGAAAGAACACTCGAAGGCGCAAGACCGACCATGACATTTCCCATCCAAACACCGAAGGGTGAAATAACTAGAATCTGGAGTGTCCGTCCCGAAACGTATCAACAGATGCTTGAGGACAACCGAATTGTGTTTTCCGATTCCGGTTTGCCCTATTACAAACAGTTTCTGAGTGAATTTGAGGGGGTGCTGCCGGACACTTGGTGGGATGAGAAAGGTGGTTACAACCAAGCGGCATCTAAAGAGTTGAAGGAGATATTCGAGGACAAGAATGTCTTCACATCACCAAAACCATCCAGCCTTATTATCGAAATGCTAAAATTAGCAACAGATAAAAGCGGGCTAATTATGGATTTCTTTGCCGGCTCTTGTACCACTGCCCAGGCTGTCCTCGAGCTCAACCGCGAGGACGGCGGCAATCGCCAGTTCATCATGGTGCAGCTGCCCGAACCCACGGGCAGGCACGATTACCCCACCATCGCCGATATCGGCAAAGAGCGCATCCGCCGCGTCATCGCCCGCACGCAGGGCGAGGCTAACGGGCAGCTCTCACTCGATCTGCGCGCCGCCGCAGAGGACCTGGGTTTCCGCGTCCTCAAACTCGCCCTTTCACACTTCCAGCCCTGGACCGGCAGCAGCGAGGCTGAGCCGGACGCCTACGCCGAACAGATGGCGCTGTTCACCGACCCGCTCACCGGCGCCTGGGCGCCCGAAGCCGTCATCACCGAGGTCGCCCTCCGCGAAGGCTTCGGGCTGACCTGCCAGGTCGAAACTGTCAACGCCGCCGTCTACCGCGTCACCGATCCCGACCGCGAGCAATCCTTCCTCATCTCCCTGGTCGACCGCCTCGATGCCGAGACCGTGCAAGCCCTCGATCTCACTCCCGAGACCCTCTTCATCTGCCGCGATATCGCCCTCACCGACGACCTCGCCGCCAACCTGGCGCTCCAGTGCCGGCTCAAGACGCTCTGAGGCTTAGCGCATGAAGCTCAAGTTCGACGCCAACCAGGATTTCCAGCTGCAAGCCATCGAGGCGGCAGCTGGGCTCTTCGTCGGGCAACCGCGCACCCAAGCCGACCTGCAATTTGTCCTGGGCGCCTCCTTCTTCGCCGCCAGCGCCAACCGCCTGGATTTGAGTGCGCCGGAGCTCCTGGCTAACCTGCAAGCAGTGCAGGCAGCCCAGGGCATCACCCCCGATGCGACGCTCCAGACCATCGCGCAGGAGATCGAGACGGCTTCCGGAACCAAAACCGCCCGTTTCTACAACTACTCGGTGGAGATGGAGACCGGCACCGGCAAGACCTACGTCTACATCCGCACCGCGCTCGAACTCCACCGGCGCTATGGCTTCAGCAAATACATCGTGGTTGTCCCCTCCGTCGCCATCCGCGAGGGCGTCTACAAAACGCTCCAGATCACCGAGGCGCACCTGCGCGAGCTCTACGGCAACCCCGCTTATCGCTATTACGTGTACGATTCGGCTAATCTAAGCCAGGTCCGGCAGTTCGCCCTCTCCGATGGCATCGAGATTATGGTGATGACGCTCGCCTCCTTCAACAAAGCCGCCAACATCATCCGCCAATCTACCGACCGGCTACAGGGCGAGACGCCCATTCACCTGGTGCAGGCTGCGCGCCCCATCCTCATTCTCGATGAGCCACAGAACATGGAGAGCGAGCTGAGCATTGCCTCGTTGGCGCTCCTGGACCCTTTGTTGGCGCTGCGCTACAGCGCCACCCACCGGACGCCCTACAACATCATCTACCGCTTGACCCCCTTCGAGGCTTACCGGCAGGGGTTGGTCAAACGCATCGAGGTCGCCTCTGCCGTGCGCGCAGACGCCACTGCCCAGCCCTACCTGCGGCTGGAGCACGTGGCGACCGCCAAAAAGACCCTCACCGCGCGGCTCATCGCGCACGCACTCACCCGGTCTGGCACCGTCCAGGAGCAGACGTTTACCCTCCGTCCGGGGGACTCCCTGCAGGAAAAGACCCACCGCCTGGAGTATGCGGGCTTCGAAGTGGACGAAATCAACATCGCCACGCGCTCGGTGCGCTTCGCCAACAACCTCACCCTCGCCGAAGGCGGTGAATTGGGCGCCGATCACGAGGCGCTCTTCGAGGAACAAATCCGTTACACCGTGCAGGAACACCTGCGCCGTCAGGCATATCTCAAGCCTTTCGGGCTCAAAGTTCTCAGCCTTTTCTTCATTGACCGCGTCGCCAACTATCGCGCCGAAGATGGCACGCCCGGTCTTATTCGCCGCCTCTTCGATCAAGCCTTCGAAGCCGCCAAAACCGCCTGCCCCGATTGGCATGAGCTACGCGCCGAGGATGTACAAGCCGCCTATTTTGCCTCCCACCGCACCCGCAGTGGCGCCGTCATCCTGGAGGATAGCCGCAGCGGCGAGACGGACAAAGACCGCGAAGCCTTCGACCTGATCATGAAGGACAAAGAGCGGCTGCTCTCGCTGGAGGAACCCGTGGCTTTCATCTTCTCGCATTCCGCGCTCCGCGAGGGTTGGGACAACCCCAACGTGTTTCAAATCTGCACCCTGAACCAATCCGTCTCGGAGGTCAAGAAGCGCCAGGAGGTGGGGCGCGGCGTGCGCCTTGCCGTCAACCAACAGGGCGAGCGGGTTCACGAGGCGGCTTTCAACGTGCTCACCGTCATCGCTAACGAAAGCTATGAGCGCTTTGTCGAACAGCTGCAAAGCGAAATCGCCTTCGAGTACCGAGAGGAGATCGAGCGGCGCTATGGCAAGCCCATCGGCGACCTCTCCGATGCCGAGCGACGCCAGATCGAAGCGGAATACGGCGCCGGCATCCTGCCACCCAAACCGGTGGATGCCCGCAAACGCGCCACCGCGCGGCTGCGCAAGGCGTACCTGCTCAGCCCCGAATTCGAGGAACTGTGGGATCGCATCAAACACAAGACCCGTTATGCCGTCAAAATTGACAGCCCCAAGTTGATTGCTGACGTCGTCGCCGCGCTGGATCAGGAGACCATTCGCCCGCCGCGCATCACCATCACGCGCGCCCGCGTGGAGGTCGGCGACGAGGGCGTTTTCGAGGCACTGCAGATGAGCGCCGCCAAGACCGTAGCCAGCCTCGCGGGGCGCTATCCGCTGCCCAACCTGGTGGAGGTGATGAGCAATCTGCTGGAATACACCACACCGCCGGTGCGTCTCACGCGCCGCACATTGCTGGAGATCATCCGCCGTTGCGCGCCCGCAACCCAACAGGCAATGCTTGACAACCCCAACGAGTTCGCCACCGTCGCCGTGCGCTTGCTCAAGAGCTTTCTGGCGCAACAGCTCGTCGATGGCATCCAATATACCAAAATCAATGCCTGGTATGAGATGACCCAATTCGAGACGGAGATTGAGACCTGGTTGGCGCACGTAGTCCCCGCCGAGCGTTCACTCTACGACCACGTCATCACCGATTCCAACATCGAGCGGGATTTCGCCCAAGCCCTGGACAAGCTGGATTTCGTCAAGCTCTTCATCAAACTCCCCCATTGGTTCACCGTCCCGACGCCGTTGGGAGAATACCGCCCCGACTGGGCAATCGTCTTGGAGCATACCGACGCGCACGGTCAACCTACAGCCAGACCGCTGCTCTACCTGGTGGTAGAGACCAAAGGCACCACCGACCAGGCTGAGCTATCCCCCACCCAGAGCCGCAAAATTGACTGCGGCAAAAAGCACTTCCGTGAGGCGCTCTCCGTGCCCTACGAGCTGTGCCAAACCACCGGCGACCTGTTGAAGCTGCTGGAAGACAGTTCTACGACACCAGAATCATAAACATCTTCCACAGTCGCCACCTTCCCACGTTATCACATACGCACGTTGTCACGTTTGCACGTTCCCACGTTCGCACATTATCACGTTCCCCTTCCCACCGCCGCCTCGATCTCCGCCACGAGCGCTGCATCTGCTTCCACACTCGCGGTCTCACAGGCTCTCAGGTAATCCCCTAACAGAGCTGCAGCCAACTCACCCACAACCCGTCACCCTGAGCAGCCTGTCCTGAGCGGAGTCGAGGGAGAGTCGAAGGGGCTCTGCACCCGGTGGTGGATGGCTCCCGGGGGGTTTGAGATTCCTCACTCCGCTGCCCCTCGACTTTGTCCGGGGGCAATCTGCTCCGTTCGGAATGACGTGGCGGTGGAGGGTTAGGCGAACGGAGGTGGTTGCGCAACGAGAAACGCAAACTAAAGTTTGCGCTACATCGCCGGCAGCCAGGGTTGCAGCAATGTGACAGGGATGTAGACCTAACGCTCTATTACCGGATCAAATTCTGAAAACTCATAACGGGGCTTTTGAAGCCTGGGGCTTCAAAAGCCCTTGCCCTTGGCCGCGAGCTCGCGCTCCACGATTTCCAACCACCTCCGCGCACTCGCGATGCGCGGATGCCCCGGCGGAAGCATGCGCTCCCGAATCCCCAACGCGCGCTCGAAGGCCGCGCGGGCGCCTGCCAGGTCGCCCAGAGCGCGCAGCACGCCCCCCAGGTTGTTGACGCGGATGGCAACGTTGGGATGCTCCGTCCCGTAAACC
>JAKJAC010000247.1 GCA_022707705.1 Chloroflexota bacterium | reverse complement strand
CAGCCATGGTGCTTACCTCCTGCGGCATGGTGCGCGTTGAATTCTGCCAGCGCCGCCACGAAATCATCAATCTCCTCGCGCGAGTTCATCTCCGTCACCGCTACCAGCATCGCATTCTCCAGGTGCGGGTAATCCCATACCAGGTCATAGCCGCCGATGATTTCAATGAAGTACTCGTCGAGCAAGAAGGCGTTGATTTCCTCCACGGGCGCCGGGCAGCGCACGACGAACTCGTTGAAGAAGGGGCGCGTGCTGACCACACTGAAGCCTTCCAGCGCGTCAATCTCGCGCGCGGCATAGTGCGCCTTGTGATAGTTGAGCTCCGCAACCTTGCGCAAGCCCTGCTTCCCCAACGTCGAAAGATAGACCGTCGCCGCCAGCATCATCAGCCCCTGGTTGGTGCAGATATTCGAGGTGGCTTTCTCGCGGCGGATGTGTTGCTCGCGCGTCGTCAGCGTGAGCGCGAAGGCGCGCTTGCCCTCCACATCCACCGTCTCGCCGGCAAGCCGTCCCGCCAGCTGGCGCACATACTGGTCGCGGGTGGCGTAAAAGCCCAGATAGGGTCCGCCAAAGTTCAGCCCCAATCCCAGGGGTTGACCTTCGCCGAACACGATATCCGCGCCCAAAGCCCCGGGCGGGTTGAACAACCCCAGGGAGATGGGATTGGTCCCCACCGCCAGCAGCGTGCCATCGCCCTGCTGGTGGACGCGTTCTGCCAGCCCATCCAGCGCTTCCAGCTCGCCGAAGAAATTCGGGCTTTGAATGAGCAGACAAGCCGTGTTCTTGTCCACCAGCGCCAGCACTTGCTCCAGTGTGGCGCTTGGTTCCTCATCGCCGGTGATGTCTAGATTCATCCCTTGCGCATAGGTGCGCATGACCTGCCGGTAGATGGGGTGGACACTCGGCGCTACGACGACTTTGTTCCGCTTGAGGCGGAAGACATTCAACGCCTGGATCATCGCTTCTGCCGCTGCCGTGGCGCCATCGTAATGGCTGGCGTTGGCAACTTCCATGCCGGTCAGATCGCAGATCAGACTCTGGAACTCGAAGATGGCTTGCAGCGTTCCCTGACTCACCTCCGGTTGATAGGGGGTGTAGGCGGTGGCAAACTCGCCCCGGCTGATGATGGAATCCACGACTGCGGGCACCCAATGCCGGTAAGCGCCGGCGCCCAGGAACATCGGGACCTCATAGGCATTCAGGTTCGCGGCTGAGAGGTCGCGCAGTTCCTGTACAATCTCCATCTCCGAAGCCGGTTCCGGCAGCCCTATTTCGGGATAACGGTATTGCGCCGGAATATCCGCAAACAACTCGGCGAGTTCCTTCACACCGATGGCTGCCAGCATCTGACGGCGTTCTTCATCCGTGTGTGGCACGTAGACCATGAGCAACTCCTTTCACGCGTGTTGAAAAATCTTCACCACAAAAGGCGCGGAGGTCCCAGGTTTGGCTCCGCGCTCTTGGATACTAAAAAGGAAAATCAGGCTTCTTTTTCGAGCAGCTCGGCGTAGGCTTCCGGGGTGAGCAGCGTCTCCCATTCTTCGAGGTCTGCGACGCTTATCTTCAGTAACCAACCGCCCTCGAAGGCTTCGCTGTTGATCAGTTCGGGCGCATTTTCCAGCTCGGTATTGATGGCGACGACCTCGCCGCTCAGCGGGGCATACACATCGGCGGCGGCTTTCACCGATTCCACCACACCGAATTGCTCGCCTTTCGTCACCGTATCGCCAACTTCGGGCAATTCCACGTACACGATATCGGAGAGAGTGCTCTGGGCGTAATCGCTGATCCCAAGGACAAAAACGTCCCCTTCTTTGCGCGCCCATTCATGGGTTTCGAGATAGCGGGCATTGGAATCAATCTTCATGGAATTTCACTCCTTATGATTTTGTGGGATATTCAGGCTTCCAATATCAAGACTCAAATCAATTATCGCCACCAAAGTCTGCTTGTCAAATGGAATTCAGGCGCCAGGCGCTCACACATACCAATCCGGGCGCTGCCCCAAACGAAAGCGCACCGCTTCCCACAGGTCAATCACGGGCGAGGGTGCGGGCAGGCTTGCCAGATTCGGACTGAATGGAATCTCCACATCCGGCTTGCGGGGCAATCCGGTAAGCGTTTGCCGCATTGCTCCCGCGTCGCGGTGATTGTAGAGCAGCAGCAGCGAGCTGTTGTTCCCCAGCATCTTCGGCAGCCCTTCCAGCGCCACGCCGGCAAGGTGCTGCGAGAGGCTATCCTCCGTGGCGACGATGACGAGCCAATCGCAGACGGTTGGAATGCCCCAATACAGCGGCAGCTCGCCCCGCCCCAAATCTAGCACCACGAATGCGCCTTCATCCCGCAGCATCGAGGGAATCAGGCGCAGCGAGCGCGGGTCCACCGTGTGCACATCTGTGATTTGCGAGGGCGCGGAGATAAAACTGAAGTCCCCGATGTGCTGCAGGCTGAATTGTTTGATGACCGCGGAGGAGATTTCCGTTGGCGGGCGTGAGGCGAGTTCGATGATATGCCGGGTGCCGCTGACCCCTGCCCACGCGCCGATATTGCCGATGGGCAACGACAGGTCAATCAGGGTGGTGGGCTGTTGGCTGTAGCGCGCTGAATGAAAAGCCAGATTCATCGCCAGCGTGCTCACCCCGCTGCCCCCGCGGAGCGAGAGCAACCCCACGGTCACTCCCTTCGCCTCTACTGCGGCGCTATGCCGGATCCGCTTTTCGCGCGCCAGCGCCATCTTGATGCGCGCCTGTAGCTCCTCGCTGCTAATCGCGCTCTTGACCATGAAATCATCCCCGCCGATGGTCAGCGCCTTCACGCGCGCATCTACGTTGGCAACCGCCGTGAGGAAGAGAATCGGGACGGTCTGGAAGCGCCGGTCCTGCCGCAACTGCGTGCACACGGCGTAGCCATCCATGCCGGGCATCATCACATCCAGCAGAATCAAATCGGGCGGATTCTGGAGCGCCTGCTGGATGCCCTCTGCCCCATTCTGCGCGCGGATGACCTGATAGCCCCACCGCTCGAGCATCAGCGCATACATCGTCAATGCTTCGAAATCATCTTCAATGATGAGCACTTTGATAGAGGACATGCCACGTCTCCTTGCCTAAAGGACTCTAAACACATCCCAACACTACCACGGCATACCGCGCCGCGCCGCCAGACTTACGCGTCCGCGGCGACCTCTTTGATAGGCAGCAACACGGTGAATGTGCTGCCCTTTCCGGCTTCGCTGGTTACCGAAATTTGCCCGCCGTGGAGTTCGACGATGCTGCGGGTGATGACCAGCCCCAACCCCGTGCCGCGCACGCTGCGCACCAGCGGGTGACTGGAGCGGAAGTATTTGGTAAACAGTTTCTCTAGCTCTTCCGGCGTCATGCCGATGCCCGAATCCTGAACCTGCCAGCGCACATAGGAATTGCCGTTGGCGCTCCAGCGGTTCGCCAGCACCGTCACCCGCCCTTCTTCCGGGGTATATTTTATGGCGTTGCTGAGCAGATTGATCAGTACCTGGTTCAGACGCACCCGGTCTCCGGTCACCAGCGGTAGGTTCGCCTCGATTTCCACGGTGAGGATCTGGCGCCGTTCGGCGAGGATGTGCTCGAAACTCTGGAGCGCTTCACGGACCAGCTCACCCGGCTGAAGCGGGCGCAGCTCCAGCTGCAGGCGTCCCGATTCGATGCGTGAGACGTCCAGCAGGTCTTGCACCAACCGGTCCATGTGCTGAATGTTCGAGCGGATGATGCCGATGAAGGCTTGCTGTTGCTCCGTCATGGGTCCGGCAAGCCCCTTGGAGAGCAGATCGGTGTAGCCCTTCATCGAGGTCATCGGCTGTTTGAGCTCGTGAGAGACGAAAGAGACAAACTCGGTCTTGGCTTCGTTGGCGCGCTGCACCTGCTGGAACAGCCGGGCGTTGTCAATGGCGATGGCGGCATGTTCGGCAAAACGGCTCACAAAATCAACCGCCTGCGGTGAGAAAAGGGCACGGTCGGCAGTTTCCAGAGCGATGACCCCGATGACGCGGTTCTCACGCTGAATGGGAATTGTGAGCTGCGCTTGCATATCCGGAGTGACGGCTTCGTAGCGGGTATCCGCTCCCACGTCGGGAATGAGCAGCGTTTGCCCTGCTCTAACGGTGAAGCCGACCAATCCGCGCTCCAGGGGCCAGAGTTTCTGTTCCATATATGGCGCCATCACGTCCGGAGGATAGCCGCGGTGCGCGAGCACGCGTAAGCCGCGCGTCCCATCTTCGCTTTCGTGCAGTGCCGCAATCATGCCTACGGTGGCGCCCGTGATGCGGGTCGCCCATTCCAGCGTCAGCGCCATGACCTCGGCATAATCCAGGCTGGCGTTGAGCATGCGGTCAATGTGTTGCAGCGTGGTGAGCTCTTCCACGCGCGCTTGCAGCGCCTGGTCGGTCATGGTGAACAGGCGGGCGTTCTCGATAGCGATAGCCGCTTGCGCGCCAAATGCCAGCAACAAATCGGCGTCCCTCTGGTTGAAAGGATGCCCATCTTTGGCATTGATCACCTCAAGCACGCCGATGGTACTGCCCCGCGCGTTCAGTGGAATCGCGAGAATCGAGCGCGTGACGAAATCGCCGCTGCGGTCCACACCCGCATACCAGCGCTGGTCGCGTTGCGCATCGGTAATGAGGATGGGGCGATTCTCGGAGAACGCGGCGCCGGCAATCCCTTTGCCGGCGGGCACTTTGCGCCCCACCAGCTCGTTCCCCAGCGGTCCGCACGAAATGCGAAAGATGAGGTCGCCGCTATCCTCATCCAACAGCAGCAACGAACCGGCTTCGGCGCCGAGCAATTTCACCGCATTGCGCACCACCAGGTCCAGGACTTCGTGGATATCCAGGCTGGAAGCGAGTAAGCGCCCAATCTCGTTGAGCGTATTCAGCTGTTGCGCATGGGCTTCCAGGTGTTCCTGCAATCGCCGGCGTTCGATGGCGGATGCAGTGAAAGCAGCGACTGCGACGAAGAAGCGCTCATCCTCGGGGGAGAAGCGCACATTCGGTTTCTGTGAGCAGGCGACCATCACGCCGATGGTTTGGTCGCTCGCCATTAGCGGCGCGCCCAACCAGGCGCGATCCGGTTTTCCGCTCGGCTCGATGCCCCGGGCGGCGCACTCTTTCAGATAATCCTCGGTGCGGATGACGGCGCCCGTAGCCATCACCTGACTGGTCAAACCGGTGTTTAATGTCCAACGGGTGTCTGGATAGAGCCGCTCGCCGTCTTCCACATAAAAGGCATAGGTCAGGGCGTCTCTATCGGGAGTGGTCAGCGCAATGTAGAAATTCGGCGCGTTCAGCGTGCGCTCGATTTGCGTGTAGATGAGTTCCATGATGTCATCCACCGGCATCGTGAAATTGGCGGCTTGCACAATCCAGTGCAGCGCCTGCAATTCGCGTTCATGCCGTTGAAGATGCGCCTTTACGGCGGGCAACGGTGTATCGTCCATGCGCTTCTCCTCGCTAGTGCTACTCACATTGTAGCACGAGCCAGCAGACGGGCAAATTGCGCAGGGCCATCCCGTAACGGAAACTCATCTGTCACGCAAATACCTTTCCTTTTATTGTTTTTTGGCGGCGGGTGAAGTCCCGCCGCCGAAAATCAATAAAAAAGAGATCATTTGTATGACAATCGGTTTGCTTTTGCTCGAAGTTGAAACACACCTAGAGGGAAGAGGGGCGGGCATGCTTGAAAACGGGGTTGTAGCCGCGAAATTCTGCCGCAGCCTCAATTCGCCCTCCACAACTTTTGCGGGACCACCCGCAGGGAGAAGCTCCGGGTTCAAGCCGCCTCACCCACCGTCGATCCCCGGTCATCGGCCTTCGGTCGAATTCTTTCCTTCCTGGTCAACCTCGGCAAGACTCTAGCTTCGCGGTTGCCTTAGCTCACCGCAGCGATAACGGCGGCTGAATCCGATTGGAGCATCACTACCAGATACCACCCAAACAAGACCAGGAGCGGTAGCTCTTTTAACCCCATAGCCGCCGGCAGAATCTCGACCTCCGCCGAAGCCTTGAATATGCCTCCAATGTGAAAACGCACCAGCGGCTCATCCGCCTCCGTCTGGAACCCCAACTGCGTATTCCAGAAATTCGTCGTTGCCTTGAACGTGGTGCTGTCGGCAAATGTAAGCGTGCCACCCCCAGACCATGTGGCGTTCTGGAAAATCGCCAGATCTGCCTCATCCTCGCAAACGCGGATCGAAGCCTTGTTCTGCCAGAAACCGACGCGTTTGAAAGTCCAGCACCCATCCGCGCTGCTAGCGGTTGCCAGAGTACCCCATGCGCTGCGGAACCGCATCTCCGCAACCAGCGTCTCCCCCGCGCGCAGCTCGTAGTGCTGCTTGAACATGGAAAGCTGCATCCACTGAAGGGGCGCCTGCGCCATAGCCGCGATATGTTCCATCGTCGATCCTCCCTAAGAATGCGCTTGCGGCGTTGCCTTGTTCCCAACCTGGGCATCTATCTGCCAACCCGCCGCGAGACGTGCCCGCACC
>JAKJAC010000246.1 GCA_022707705.1 Chloroflexota bacterium | reverse complement strand
TCGGCGCGGGGGAGCGAGTCTCCCACTACCACGCGCGAGGCATCCTGATCGGTCACGCGCAGAGCAACGCGCCCCACGAGGTTGCGCTTGAGCGCGCCGTGCTCACCGAAGGCCTCTACCGTCGGGTGTTGGGTAGCCAGTATCGCGTGAATCCGCGCCGCTCGCCCCTGCGCCAGGATTCGGCGCGTTAGCTCCCGCACGCCTGCGTCATCCATGAACTCCTGGAACTCGTCAAACAGGAGCATGATGCGCGGCAGGGTAGCGATGGCGCTCTCGCCTTGCGCGGCGATGATCGTATAACGCCGCTGTAATTCAAGATTGATCCACCCCAGGGCATTGGTGGCCTGCCGGATGTCGGTAGCCACAGGGCCTACCATGCCAGGAAGACCGCTCAAGGGACCGAGGCCCGCGCCGTATTTGCCGTCAATGCAGACCAGCGAGACCTCGGCGGCCTGGCGCGAGAGTTGCGCCGCCGCGTTGCGCGCTGCCACGGTCTTCCCTGATCCCGTAGTGCCGCCGATCAGAATATGCGGCACAATGTCGCTGACGCCCATGATAATGGTGGCGCCCCGCTCGTCCAGACCAGCGACCCATCGGCCACCACCGCGGGGGTTATGGTGAACATCTTTGTAGCGGATCTGCGTCTGCGCCAGGTTGTCTGGCCAAGGCGCTTCGACACGGATGAGCTTGCCGCTGAGAAAGACCCCGGGCTCGCCGGGGAAATTCCAACTGATGAACTGCCGGGCAATGGCGGCGCCGTCAGCCGAGAGAAGCCGCAAGACCTTAGCCGTTGCCATCCCAGCTTGAAGCAGCACGGCGCCGGCACGGGGGCCAACGATAGTATCGCTCTGGCAGGGCACCGGCTCACCGGCGACTCCACGCGCCAGTGCGGTAACCAGTGCCGTGCGCGTTTGCTCTAAATAATGAATACGCGGGTCCGTGCTACTGTTTTGAGTTGTCATCTTGCTACCTTCTTGTGTACTCAAACAACCATGCAATGATTCGATCCAGGCGCCGGCGTACACGCTCGGCCGTGATTCCTTTCTGCCGTCCAATGGCTCGCAGGGTTGCCTGCACCTCGCCATCGGCGTCATAGCGCAACCGGAGCAGTTCCAGGTCTCTCTCGGGGTGAGTGGTTTGCGAGTTCCACCGCTGTACCAGATACGGATATTGCTCCGCCATGATCCAGACTTCGGGCATGGCGTTGCGCTCGATTTTGAGAGTTTCATACAGCGGTGGCTGTTTTCTCATCTGTATTAGCCTCATTTATGATGGGTTGCTTCTCTGTCACTGCCCACCACTAGACTGGTGGTGGGCAGTAGCTTGGAGCAAGCCTAAAACGGCAGGTTCTCAACGGGTGCCTTAGGTTGGGACGACGTTGCCTCGTTGTCGCCGCGCCCGCCCAGAAAGCGGACGTTGTCGGCGGTGATTTCAAAGTTGGCATGGGGCGTACCATCCTGCTCGGTCCAGATCTTCGGATTGCCGTTTTTGTCAGGGGCGAGGCGTCCTTCAACTAAAACAAGGCTGCCTTTGTGCAGGTATTGGGCTGCGGTTTCGGCCTGCCGCCGCCAGACCGTCACTCGAAACCAGACGGTCTCTTCGCCTGGTGAACCGTCGGCATTGCTCCATTTGCGCGATGCGGCCATGCTGAAGGTGGTGACCGGTGTTCCTTCTGGGGTGTAACGCATCTCAGGATCACGTCCGAGATACCCGACTATAATGAGTTGGTGATACATGCTGCTCTACTCCTTTGCTGTTGGTTGACCGACTGTTGCATCAAATTCCCACAGACACTCACGGCCCTGTGCCGCGAGCATCTCCAAAACCGTTTTCCAATCCAGGATGGGTTCGTGATAGCGTCCAGGATACAGAATCCCCTGCCAGCGATCGTTTTTCATGGCATCAGGCCGGTAGATTACATAGCCAGCGTACACCGGGGCGCGCCGTAGCACATCCCGGATTTTGTCGCCGCTCCAGGCGCCGTCTGCAGCAGGGATTCTGGCTTCATTGAGAGCTGCCGCAATTTTCTCTAGCGGTTGTTCGGCAATGACACCAGCGAAGATTTCGCGGATCACTTCAGATTGTTCTGGGTCGATGGCCAATTGATAGCCCACGAAACGTTGCTTACCTACGGGAACTGCTACCCGTCGCCCTTCACGATAGCCGTAGGGCGGATGCCCGTTGTGCAACCCCAGGCGCGCGCGTTCCTGTTTGTTGCCATCACGCGAAAGCCCTTTCAGACTTGCGGCTAATTCGACTGCGGCCTGACTGGCTCGAAAGCCGTCAGAATAGTACATACCGCTTTTCTCATCGAAGCTGACATGCAGGAAGTGTTCCAGTTCGGGGATGCTCTTGGTGAGTACGTGCGTGGGGCAGTTGCTTGGCCCCATTTCATCCCTGATCCATTCCAGGTCAGTGATGTCAGAGCGTTTGTGTTGCAATATGATGCGGTGGATTTTCACCTGGTGTTCGGTCATCCCCAGACGCTGTGCGTGTTGTTTGTATGTCTCCACAAACCACTGCTTCCTCATTGTTCCTCCTGTGCGCTGTATATGGGCGAAGTCAGGAACGGAACATCGGTATGCTCCTGCGAAATGGAACGGATCAACTATCGGTGGCTCGCCAATCTTGCGCTTGGCGCAACATCGTTGGAGGCATAGCTGTAGCATACAAAAACCTCCCGCGTGGGTGGAATTGTTTGCGGGAGGTGCGCGCTCGTGTACTTTTTATGCTATAATAGCGGTACTGGGAACGCGTATTCCCGGTCGCGCTCCCGGCTGGTTGCACAGCGCGGGAGCAACTTGTTCGGGGTGGGGGGCGTTCTTTGTCTTGGCGGACTGGCGCCCTCCACCACTTTTCTCCACTTTGCCGTCAAGCCGTTAGGCTGTCGCGCAACCGCGTGTCACGGGCAAAGTAGAGAGGCATCGGTTATTTGTATTATCCCTGTCGGGATGTCAATGTGCTTGCAACTGATAGAATTATATATCATGTCTGCTAGGATGTCAATAGCATCCGTAGACAAAACACAAAAAAAGCAGGGGAACTTCCCCTGCTTAGTTTTTCGCGGTTCCTAAATGAGCCCTAATCTTAACAGATCTTTGTCTCTGGGTATCAGCCGACTTCCGTATTGAGTTTGCTGACGGTGCAACTTGCCGAAAGCTTGGGCCCGTGACCAGGAAATCAGTTTAGCATTACGTGAGCCCGTGGCCAACGCAGGAAGCCAACCATATTTGTGCCACAAAAAAACGGTCTTGGAGGAGATACCAAGGCGTCGCGCAGCCTCATTGAGAGATACCAATTCATCATTCTCAGCAGTACATACCTGAGCCGCGACTAATACCACATCTGCAGCTGCCACAATGATATTGTTACCGGCTTTGCCAGCTTCGACGACCCCTGCATCTACTGCACGTCGGAGCAGTTCGGGGTCAATATGGTACTGCTCAGCGGCTTGCTCGAGCAGTAAATACTCTGGCGGTTCTTTCGCTTCCAATCCGTTACTTACTCAATTCTGGATTTGGCTGAAGTGTCACGCGATCAAGCGTTGAGCGAAATCCTGACCTCTGGGAATCAAGCGACTACCAGGTCGACCTTGATCCTCATACAGCTTGCCCAATGCTTGTGCTCGAGCCCAGGAAACTAACTTAGATCGTCCAGGACCAACCTTATGCACCGGCAGCCATCCATGCTCCTGCCATCGGGATACGGTCCTGGTGTTAAGATTGAGTCTTCGTGCCGCTTCACCCAGAGAGACCAATTCACTATTGTCTTCGCAAAGATCTACGACTTGGGCTGCTATCACGGCTACATCTTCGGCATCAACTAGTATACTTTCTCCAACCTTTACGGTACGAACAGTATCATCTGCTAGTGCTTGGTGTAACACTTGAGGATCCAACTGGTGGCGTTCGGCAGCTTCGTCGAGAGGAATAAACTCGGGTAAATCACTCAGCCCCATTAGCGTCCTCCTTGCGGATGGCTATAAACACGACAGCCCGGCATCATGCCGGGCCGCATTTCCGGTTACGACCCGGAATGGTCGTCAGTCATTTTCTTGGGGCTTTTCGTTACCACGAGGGTAATGAAAAACCCTTAACTAACCAATTTAACTTATCTGATTGGACAACGGATTCAGAGTCCGGTTGTCCAATCATCCTATCGGTGTGTGCACAAGGGCAGGTGGGCGAGCAGAGACTCGAACTCTGGACCTCACGGATGTGAACCGTGCGCTCTAACCAACTGAGCTACTCACCCACACAACGCAGATTATAGCATACCTGATTAAAAACGCAACCTTTGCAGCGTGAAAGCCTTCACATCGTGAAGCCTTAACACCGTGAAGCCTTCACACCGTGAAGCCCTTACGGCGTGAAGCGATATTGCCCCGGCGCTGCTTCCGAACTCTGCGTCTCCAAAGGTACCATCTGGAACCAGGTGTTGCCGGGTTTGAGTGGCAGAGGCTTGCCCTCGCCATCAATGAAGGTGAGCATTTCATCGCGTGCAGCGCGTTGCCAAAAGCCCGGAATCATCTTGCCATCGCGGAACATCAATGCGGGTCCCTGCCCCCAAATCTGAATCTCGATGGACATATGCCCGCCGCCCCAGGTATCCTCCAGGATATCCGTTTCCAGATGGTTCGCATAGATGAGCATCACGTTGGCAAAACGCAGCTGTTCGCCGGTGAGATAATCTGTATGGGGCACACCCGTGGTGGTTCGAAGCCAGTAACCCGATGCCGCATCGTAATCCCACTGCGTCTTGCCGACCTTGTAGTCTACGTATATCCTCGTCACGTCGCGCATATCTTTGACCGCCGGCAGGCTCTCGCTGAAAGCCATCAGTTTGGGGAAGGTGGGGCGTTGATCCACGCCTCGCTCAATGGCGAGCTCGCGCAACGCCATGGGATTGGCAAACAGTGTGTGCTCGAAAGCCAGCCCTTCGCGCGGAACGCGGTAGAAGGCGGGTTCGCCCACGCCGAAATCTGGCGACATGATCCGCGCCGGGAACAGGTCCGAGTTGCGATACTTCTCTTTCACGCCTGCGCTGGAACCGGAATAGGCGAACGGCGCGTGGTACATCGCGGGAACTTCCAGATCAATGAGGCGCCCGCTGCGCACCGACCCTACGCGCTCGGGATAAGTCCCGTAGAAAATCGCCGTGAAGCGCGTGATGCCGCCTTCTGCATAGTGCTCGAAGACTAGATCGGCGGAGTTGAGCCCGGATTGCGGTCGCACTTCTGCAGAGTTGGAGATTTTGATCGCCAGCGGGCTGTGATCGAGCATGGTGGGGTCAGCAACTTTCAGCCCCGTGAGCGGGTCCACATCGGGTGGAAAGGGCGTGACCACGTCCACAGGGGCAGCGGTCGGCGCGGTAGTAGGCGGCAGCGGCGTGGCTGTGGGGGTGACCGTTGGCGGGATGATCATCACAGGTGTTGCCGGTTGCGGAGTGCGGGTCGGCGTTACTGTAGCCGTGGGGGCTGGAGTGCTGCTGCAGCTGCTGGATATTAGAAGTACCAGCCCAATAATAATGGCGAAATAGCTTCTACTTCGGCTCATGTCACTATCTCCAGAGTAACAGGGTATGGCTTCACGGAGCCATTATGACTCCGCTGCAAATCCATTATATGAACTCCTGCGCTTAAGTCAATTTGTGTAACTGCACCGGGTTTTATACGGGTGGTTCTGTATCCGCATTGATGGCTTTGAAAAAGCAGAATTGGGTCTTGATGTTTCGATACCCCAATCTCTCATAGAAAGCATGTGATGAGGTGCGCTTGATATTGGATTTGAGGTAAATACCCTCGCAACCTCGTTCGCGCGCCCACGCCTCCGCCCGTTCCATGAGCTGCTGCCCAATCCCTTGCCCGCGATACGCTTCATCCACCACCAGACCTGCCACCATCACCAACGGGTCGCGCATCAATGGGCGATAGACGAAGAGCGAAATCCAGCCAGTGACGGCATTCTCAGCATCCGCAGCGACGAAGACGGCGTGGTCGGCTTCTGGCATCAGCGCTTCCAGGCGTGCGCGGAGAGCTTCCTCGGTGGTGGGATACCCCAGCTGTGCTGCAAGTGCGGTGAGTCGTGGAACGTCTGTCAGTTGTGCCGGGCGTATGATCATAGCTTGCCTCCTGTGAACCATTAAGGGGGACGCGACGCGTTCCCGCGCTTCCGGTGAGGTCCGTGGAGCGGCGTTGCGATGGGAATGCTGCGTACTACGGATTGCCGCCCAGCACGTATCGCAACACGAGCGCGTCGGTGAGCAATTCCACCGGTGCGCGGTCATCGGTGAAGACCATGCCACCTTCCGCCACGGTGATGAGGTTCGCCGCTGCACGTTCGGCGACTCTCACCAGAGCTTTGTCTCGCAGCAGCTGCCGGTTGGCCGCGAAATCCTCCGCTGTGCTTTCCTGCACTGTGGCGATGATGATGGCGTTGAAGGTATCGGGTACCGAAATGACGTGAACTGAAGGATAGACCTGCTTTAGCGTGGCGACGAGTGCCTCGACCACGCGCCAATCATCCGGTGTGTGTCCGGCATTG
>JAKJAC010000245.1 GCA_022707705.1 Chloroflexota bacterium | reverse complement strand
GAGGGCTGGCACAAGGCCAGAGGGCTGGCACAAGGCCAGAGGGCTGGCACAAGGCCAGAGGGCTGGCACAAGGCCAGAGGGCTGGCACAAGGCCAGAGGGCTGGCACAAGGCCAGAGGGCTGGCACAAGGCCAGAGGGCTGGCACAAGGCCAGAGGGCTGGCACAAGGCCAGAGGGCTGGCACAAGGCCAGAGGGCTGGCACAAGGCCAGAGGGCTGGCACAAGGCCAGAGGGCTGGCACAAGGCCAGAGGGCTGGCACAAGGCCAGAGGGCTGGCACAAGGCCAGAGGGCTGGCACAAGGCCAGAGGGCTGGCACAAGGCCAGCCCCTACACCCGCGCACAGCGCGTGACTACGAACCGCGAAACTGTTTTACCCGGGCGGGTCTGGATGTGCGCTGTCTGGGTCAATGGTTGGTTCAGGCTCCAGGGCCACCGGGCGCCCTTGGGCTGTCTCAATCGCGTTTTTCAGTTTGGTCGCATAGTCGCCGTCTAGTTCCCGGAAAGTTAGTGTCTTTCCGGTTGCCAGAGCCAGCTGCAGGTTGCGGCTCAAGAAGGCTTTCTTGACTGTGCTTCCGAGGATACCGGCGATGGGAATGGCATCGAATGCGACTTCCTTAATCGCCATTTGCTCAATCTGGATCATCAGCAGCGCCGTCCGGGTCACAGCCAGCAGGTATTTCTTCCGGGTCGTTAAGCCCAAGAATCCGGCGAGCGCTATGCCGGGAATCCAATTCACCAGCGCTGGGTAGGTTTGGGCTACGGCGTAGTACAGGATTTCGTCGTCGGCGCTGATGTGTTGCTTGATCAATGCCATTGCTCTCTCGGTGTTGTTGACTACCAATTTCTCAAGAGGATTCAATTTTTCGCCGGTCATGCTCTATCTCCTTTTGCGATGCGTTCATTGATGAGTTACCGCCCCGCGGGGGTAACCGAGCTTCAGGAGCCTTCGATGCGCGCCATTTCGCACAGCAGCGCGGCGCCGGCGCGACAGACTGCTGCGGCAAAGGGCAGATTCAACGTCTCCAGGGTATCGCTGGGTTGGTGATAGTGCGGCGTCCGGAAATTCGCCGTGTTCGTGAGCATGATGGCGGGAGCTCCGATATCCCAGAATGGAGCGTGGTCCGAACGGCGCGTATCCGGCAGGATTTCACCATTCCCCGGCACCACGATGGGTAAGCAGGGAAGGTGTATTTGATGGGCTTCGATGGCTCTGGCATAGCCCTGGACCATTCCGACGGAATGCTCGTTGCCGATGACGGCGATGAAATTCCCCACCTCGGGTATTTTGAGCGGGAAATTCGCAGGCGTGTGTTGGAGGATGTCGTCTCCGGCATAGGCGATGGTTTCAAAGTTGATGACGCCTTCGATTTCCCAGCCTTCTTCCTGCGCGGTCTTTGCCAACGCCCGGCTACCCCGCACCACGGGTGAGCCTTGCTCCCCATCAACTTTTTGCTCTTCCAGGTTGACGCCGACAAAGAGGAGGCTCTTCTCGAAGCGCCGGCGCTGGAACACTCTGGCGAGCTCCAGCATCGCGGCAACGCCGCTGGCGTTATCGTCGGCGCCGGGGCTGATGGCTACCGTATCAAAGTGGGCAATCACGATGATCTGCTTCTCGGGGTGTGCGGTCCCTCGGTGCAAGCCGATGATGTTCCGGTAGGGCTTGCCATCCTCCGTGAATTGGTGCGGAATCAATTCAAGCCCATAGGATTGAAGTGTATCTCGAATGTAATCCGCCGCATGTTCGAGCGCTTCAGGCACGAACACGGGATGGCGTATGCCTTCCAGGCGCCGGATGTGGGTCTCGATTTGTTCGACCGACACTTCCTGGATGAGGTCGCTGATCTTGTTCATGCTATACTCCTTTCTATCTAATAGCGCTTATTTCCTTTTGCTCAGAATCACCTCGCGCACGTAGTCTGGAACTTCGGCGACGACCACGAGCAGCTCCTTGTTCCGGCAATGTGAACAGTGTCCCGCTGTCAGCGTCTGCATGTCTTTTGCCGAGTCGGGCGTTCTGGCGTTGAAGACAAAGCCGCCCGCCCTTTGCGCTGACGCTAACCCCCACAGCACCGTCGCGGGAAATTGGTGATAGCAGGCGCTGCAAAAAGCCCACAAGCCGTAATCGAAAAGCAGGTCCGATTGGCTGCTTCTAATCAGGGATTTGACATACGGATGTCCATAATACCAATCGGCATATCTGGCAATGGGCACTCGAACGCTGCCCGTGATTTTCAGGTCGGGAGCGTTCGGCTCGGTTTTGGTTCTACCCGGCACATGGCAGATATTCTTACAACTCGGGCAGGCTACGTTGACCCCGATAATCGGGTCAATTTGCTGCAGCGCTGCGCTGGTTGTGTTTGAACAGGTAGGGCATTGAAATTGGAGCCTGCCTGCCTGGTGCGCTGCTTCCGTGGTGAATGGATTGGCGGCGCCGGTGGGTAGCTCCGCAGCGACGGGCGTCGCCTCCGGTTGCTTTTTGCCGAATAGATTGCGTAGAAAACCCATTTTGGTTGCTCCTTGTGATGCACGCTTTGTTGGGCGGCGGGCAGTATTTAGCTGTTTGGATTGATGAAGAAGTGAAACTCGTCAATCAATAGTCATTTGGACTTGAAGTTTTAGTCTTCTCGTGGTCATGGTCTCCTGTGGCGCAATCGTAAAGCAGTTCATCAATTTCCTGTCCGCGCGCATTAGCAAAGCCCTTAGATTCACCGATAAGCGTGAAGCCGCACTTTTCCAATACTCGGCGCGAAGCGAGATTATCTTTTGCCACTCGCGCGTAAATTGGGCGCGTATTGTTGTGGTGCGCTAAAAACTCTGCCAGCGCCCAAGTAGCTCTGCCTTTGCCCCAGTACTCTCTTCCAAGCCAATAACTGACTTCAGGCTTACCTTCGTCCTCATAGCTCAAAACACTGCCTGCAACTTGTCCATTGCAGATGATTGTCTGTATGATAACCGTCTCGTCTGCCAAGATTTTGTGCCAATGTGCCAGGAAGGCTTCTTGGTTTGCCGGGTCTTTAGCAGTGAAAGCCGCCATGTAGTTGGCTTCCTGATCGAGTTGCTGCACAAAGAAGATCGAGAGATCTTCGGTGACAACATCGCGTAGGAACAGTTCATTTGGCATATACATTTCTCTTTAACAATTGCCGCATTCCGGTTATCCGCATAGATTAGCGTTGACTTGCCGCTGACGAAAATAGCCTGTGTAGTTACTTACTGGTGCCTGGTTCTTTCAGTCATTTTTAACAGCTTGGTTGTGGTGTTCCAAGTCCGGATAGTCATGAACTTGTATTCCGGTGTCGCCGTGATTCTACTCATTTGGCTCTTGGTAAGTTGAGAGCTGAGGCGTTGCGAGTAGATTACATCATCACCTGCCCAGACCTTGTCGACTCCCTCTCGCAGTCTAAACACGGATATCACTTGCGCCGAATCAATGCCTATCAGAAAAACCACATCGCTATGATATTTAGCCGGCTGTTCACCGAAGCCTTCAGGCTTGTTGTTGATGACAGCTTGGAGCTGATCGCGAGTCAACACCAATACCCTGATGAGCTCGTCATCCAGCTCAAAGCTTTCAGGCAGAGCCTTTTCAATCATAGATCTTATCTCATCAACGCTTTTGCCGGATTCCAGGATCACGTTACCACTTGCAATATAAGTTGAAACATTGGAAAACCCCAGCTGTTCCACGCATTCTTTCAAACGTACCATCGGTACAATATTTTTGCCGCCGACGTTAATGCCGCGGATGAGTACTACATGGGTCTGCTCGCTCATTGTCTGTCTCCGTTGCGCCGCCTTTGTATCGCCTTTGTTGGACCGTCCGCCGCCGGAAATTGCTTCCGGTAAATGGTATCGCGTTTGACGGTTTGGAATCCACAGCTTTCATAGAGCCTGATGGCGTTGCTGGTGCTGTCGCTATCGACGACCAAAGCCGATTCGGTCATACCGGCAGCTTTTTGCGCCTGGAGGCTGCGGCTGATCAGTGCGCGAGCGATACCCCGTCGCCGCCAATGCCGGCCCACGCCAACCCCTTCCGTATACCCGCGTTTGCGACCGCTTTGAGTATTTTCGCCCTCGTCAATGAAGGTCAGCACGTGACCGACAATCTGATTGGTAGCAATATCCCAAGCCACTTGCCAGAGCTGCGGCTGAAAATGGGGGCTGGTCAGCCAGTCTTGATAATCGTCTTCGGTCAGTTCTGCGTAGCCCCATTCGTCCTGGCTGGCGTCATCAACGGATGCCCAGAGGGCTCGATAGTGCGCGGGGTTTACCGGGCGAATTTCCAGACCCTCCGGCAGGGGAAACTCCGCAATCTCCTCCAAAGTGGGGCGCACCATGAGATAGAAGCAGCGCAATGGCTGATAGCCGGCGCGTTGTAACATGATAGCGGCGCCCTTCTGAAATTGAGTGACATTGACCTGGAAATAGCCGGTGTTTCCGGGAAGGACCTGTTCGGAGAAATGCTTTTCCATCCACCGTAACATGGTTTGCCCGATGCCTTTCCGCCGCCATTCGGGGACCAGAAAACCGTTATGATGGACCAGCTGTCCCGCGGTCAGGTCATTTTCCCACCAACCCCGCGCGTAACCGACCATTCTTCCGCCTACTTCGGCAATCAGGAGGTCATTGAACGGGTCGCAGTTGCGCAGGTGTTGAAAAGCGTTGGCGATGTCGCCCGCGCTCACATTCCGTTCTGTATGATCTGCCGTTTCGCTTGCAGTTAAGACGGCAGCCATTGAGGCATAATCACTCGCACCTTGAAAATGCCGAAAGATCAGCCCTTGAATCGCAGGTGCATTTTCTAGCTCCAGCATCGATCTCCTTTAGATTACAGTCTGACGGCGAGCGCCAGTGGGCGGTTGTATGCGCTTTTGGTCGGCGATGAGCATGTACCGTTCGTCGGTGATTTCGCGCCCCCAAAGCTCTGCCTGCCCACTCAGGTGTTTGACTTTCACCGCGGTAAATGCGGGCGGCAGCAGCTCCATGACTTGTTGCGACTGGAGACCGGTTCCGGTGTGCCAGTAGCCTTCAATAAGCACGAGACGCCCTCGTGGAGCCAATAGCTCTGACCACCGTTGCAGCGCCAAAGCCGGTTCGGGCAACGCCCACAGCACATGCCGGCACACGATGGCATCGAATTGCGGTCCCGAAAAGTCGGGCTTGGAGGCATCCATCACTCGGAACCGAATCGAAAGCCCGGCAGCTTTCGTTTTGGCTTTGGCGCGGATAAGCATGGCTGCGGATAGGTCCGTTCCGGTGACGTCGTAGCCCAGCCTTGCCAATACGAGACTGAGCGAGCCTGTGCCGCAACCGATATCCAGAACCGCTGCCGGCGGGGAGGGCAGCGAATCCGCCAGCAGGCGCGCCCATGCCTCGCGGACAAGCGGGTCCTGCAATCCGTGGTCCGGTTCGTCATCGAAATGAGCCGCTGCATCGTCCCAGAATTGCCGTGCTTTTTGGGCGCTGTGTTGGATATCCTCACTCAATGGGCTCTACCCCGCTTTCGGTTCAGGCTGCAGTGCTATTCCTGATGAGCAGGCAATTCAGCTGCAGCAGGTGCTGGCCCAATTCCTGGTTCCCGTGGATGGTTGCTTTGTAGACGCTCTTGTCGGTCCAGCGGGTGAAGATTTTCCAGGCATCCTCTTGTTGGATGCTCACGGTGGTTTGGGGGTCCCGGTCGCTCTTGGACTTGAGTTCTAGCTGGTCATGCCATTCCAAGAACCATTGCCCTCCAGCGGCGCCTTCGATAGTGACGCAGAGCACATAGCCTTCCGCCATGCGCCAATCGCGATAGTGATAGGGGAGCGCGCGTAGGAATGTATCGAGCACCGGAGTGTAGAGCTTTCTTTCATACAGAGGCTCTCTGCCCAGGGCTTCACGTATTTGCATCTGATGGTGCCAGCGTTCCGTATATTCTCGGGCGATATCGAACCAGTTGAACGAGACGGTTTCTCCAGCCCAACTCACCGGCACAGCGGCTCTCTCAAACGGCTCCAGGCTTGCCAGATAGTCAACCAGTTCATTTTGATATTTGCCGGTGAGCTCAATGAGTATTTCGGGGCTTACGGCAGAAAAAGCCAAAGCCCAGCTATCGGCGAGCCGGGTTACGTAGTCCAGCAGTTGCTCATAATTGGCTAGCTGGGGTTGCTCCGGTGCGTGGTAGTGGTCCCGCCCTGAGGATAGTCTGCGTATTGAAGTATCCAGGAGATGGGCGCAGATGTCTTTTACCTTCCAGGAAGGAAACTGCGTGGGCTTATGGAAATCCTCTGGCGTGAGCGAGTTGAGCAGTTCCAGAAGTTTCTGATTGATAACGGGAAACAACTCCAGCGTATGGATTTGGTCTTGCATGCTAGCTCCTGCGCGGCGCGTCAATCTGGTTATCGTGGTTGCGGAAAGACTCCGTGGCGGCGCCCGCATTTTTCATCCGCGAAAAACCGCAGGTGAGTAGTATAGCCGGGTTTCGCTTTCGAAACGGGCTAATGCGGAACTGGGGCATTCGTAGCAGTTCGGAGGGCTTCTGCGTCCCCTGCAGAACCCGCTGCAC
>JAKJAC010000244.1 GCA_022707705.1 Chloroflexota bacterium | reverse complement strand
AATGTGTTGTTGGGACACATGAGCCTTGTGGGACCGCGCCCCGAGCGTCCGGTCTATGTAGAGCAGTTCCGGCGGAGCATTCCTCGCTATATGGAGCGTCATCGTGAGAAAGCCGGCATGACCGGCTGGGCACAGGTGAACGGCTTGCGAGGTGATACTTCGATTACGGAGCGTACCAAATACGATCTGTGGTATATCGAGAACTGGTCACTGTTGCTGGATATCAAGATTATCGTTCGGACGGTGCTGCAGTTCTTCCGTTCGCCTAATGCTTATTGAGATTGCTCAAAATGACACCTGAGGATCTTAACACCGGGGTGGCTTCGGACCTGTATGATGAAGCCTATTTCCTGCATGCTTGTGAAGGCTATGAGGAGTTTGCATCCTCTGAGGGAGCAGAGCTATCCCGGAGACTGGCTGCGGCATGGCATGTAGCAGGCATCGTCCCTGGTATGGCAATTCTGGATATCGGTTGTGGGCGCGGCGAGATTCTGCGGCATATCGCCGCTTTGGGTGCGCGTGCTTATGGTGTGGATTACGCGCGAGCGGCGGTACGCATGTCACGTCGCGTTGGCGATGCAGCGCCGGCAGAGCAATATCCTGTGGGGGTGTACCAGGCGGACGCCAGGCGCTTGCCTTTCCTGGACGCCAGTTTTGAGCGCGTGTTGATGCTGGACATCGTGGAACATCTTTACCCCGCGGAGCTGGAGATTGCGCTGGCGGAAGCCTTCCGTTTGTTAGTTCCTGGTGGGCGCCTGGTGGTGCATACCGCCCCCAATGTGTGGTATGACCGTTACGCTTACCCACTGGTGCGCGCCGTGCGGCGGTTGATGGGGCAAGGTGCGGCTTATCCGCGCAATCCGCGGGAATTTCTGGTGCCCGAAAATGTTCATGTCCACGTGAATGAACAATCGTTGTGGAGCCTGCGGCGTGGGCTGCGCCGTGCGGGTTTCCGGGGCGTGCGGGTGTGGCTTAGCAGCCCTCCTCAGCAACGGCAGGAAGGGACTGTATTGAGCATGGCGCGGCGCCTGTTATTTGGGGCGCCGCCATTCCGCTGGTTTTTTGAGCGTGAGATTTTTGCTGTGGGAGAGCGATGAAGGACCGGCGTTCTGTGGATGAGCTCTCCGTCGAGGAGCTCGAAGAGATTTTGCGGCTGAAGAAGCGCGAGGCGCGTCTGGAACGCCTGCGTCTCCGCCAGGGTGTACCTGAGGATTCCGAAATGCCGACTGCCGCCACTGTGCCTTCAGCGTCCTTGCCTTTGCCGCCTATCGCTTCGGGACGTTATAGTGTGGTGCTGGAAGGGCAGGCCTCTCAGCATGCCGCTCAACGTGGGATCAAGTGGCGGTGGATTGGCGATAAGCTGCTGTTGTTGGTTGAAATTTTAGCCCTGTTGGGTTTAGTGTTTGTCGCAATGCAGATGCTTCTCACAATCCGCACGCTCAATGCAGAAAGCCAGGAGCAACTGACACTGCCCACCCCCACGCCTACGGCAGTTATCAGCGTGGCGGTGTTGCCCGGTGGGCATACTCCGCCGGATGTGCGCGGTGAGTCGCAGCCATTGGCGGTGCCCGTACACCTGCAGAAGCTCGTGGCTGAGGTTACACCTCTGCCGCCTCCTACACCTGGTCCGGAACATGCACAACGGATTGTGATCTCGACGATTGGTGTGGACGCTCCGGTGGTAGAGGGCGATGATTGGGAGGCGCTCAAGAAGGGCGCTGGACATCACATCGGCAGTGTTAATCCAGGGGAGCGAGGCAACTGCATTATTTCGGCGCATAACGACATCTACGGGGAGATTTTCCGGCGCCTGCCCGAGATGCGGGTAGGCGATGAGATTCTGGTTCACACGCCCTCGCAAATCTATCGTTATGTGGTACGCCAGACCAGAATTATCGAACCGACGGATGTCAGTGTGATGCTGCCGACGAATACGCCGGTGCTGACTTTGATCTCCTGCTACCCGTATCGCGTGGATACACAACGGATTGTGGTGATTGCCTCTTTAGAGTGATGAATTCTGATGTGCGACAGCACTACTGCGCACTGATTTCTGGAGGAACTATGGCGAACAATAAGCCGAAGACGGTCAGAGCTAAAGACCGTGCAGTTGAATCAAATGAAAAATTGGCGGAAAGTTTGGCTGAGGAGTACCGTTACGTAGTGGTAGACCTGAAGCGTATCGCCATCCTAGCGCTGGCAATGCTGGCTCTATTGGTAGTGCTCGCGTTTGTATTGACGTAGAGGTGCTTTATTCGCCCCACCACCAGCCCAGAAGGGTGTGGGTGAGGAGCATCAGCCAGAAATTCTGCGTCAACAGAAAGACAAGACCGCTGCAAATGGCTAGTGCAGCACGCAGCAGCAGCCCTCGGCTGTGAGTGGGGTCTCGCAGATCTGTCCACCGCGCTGGGTTCACAGCTGCTTCCAGAAGCACCAGCAGCGCGCCGGCCCATACCCCTAGCTCAGTTCCCCACAGCAGGATGAAAGGCTCTCGGTAGAAAGCCCAATGGCTTTCATGAATCGCTGCCTCGCGCAAGGAGACTGTGATATCGCGCCGTGTCTGGCGGGAGGTGATCCCCGCACGGCTGAGCTGGCGCTGCGCCAGCGCGACCAGCGTCATCATGATGATACCCAACCCCATCGCCCAGAGCGCATCCTGGACCCAGTCTGCCCAGGTAGCAGGTAATGCATGGATGAGGGCAGTGACTTGCTGCCAGGGGAAGGCTTTCAAGCCCAAGGCGCCTTCCTTGAGCACGCCGCGCCAGAATAGTGCGGTCGTAGGAATGCCCACAGCGTAAAGCAGGCGGACCGTATGTTCAATCCAGGGGCGACCACGCCAGGTGCGCCACATGCCATACCATTTTTGGGGACGCCCGCCCATATTGCGGATCGCCCAGCCAATCCAGGAAACCAGGCACGCCAGCAACAGGGAGCCAGCCAGCCAAACCCAACGTTCTTCCCAGGGCGCCAGGTCGTTGCTCAAGGGCTATTTCTCGCGCAGAGGAATGGTCACGATGACCTTTGTGCCTTTTCCAGGCGTGGATTGAATGACGGTTTTGCCATTGATCAGCATGGCGCGCTCGTGCAGGTTGAGCAGTCCCAAGCTGCTGCGTTGCGCATAGCCCGCTTCCACCGCTGCTACATCGAAGCCTTTACCGTTATCCTCGATCTCGGCCGTCGCGCTCACGCCGCGCCGGAAGAGCCGGATCCAAAGATCCGTCGCTGCGGCATGTTTGCGCGCGTTGGTAATGGCTTCTTCGATGATGTAGAATAACGAACCCTGGGCTTCTTTGCTCAGGTGATTATCAATACCGGTTTCGATCTCCAGGTGCATGGAGAGGCTATCTATTTCCGACATTTTCTCTGCGTATTGTTCCAGCGCTGCGGCAAGACCCTGGGTTTCCAGAATTAGCGGGCGCAAAGTGAAGAGCATCTGGCGGATTTCTTTGGTCGTGCGCCGTGCCAGGTCTTCCAGGTGCGTCAGTTCCTCTATGGCTTGTTCTGGGGATTTGGTGAGTAGAATGCGGGTGTAGTTGAGGCGCATGGCGATAGCGGCAATCGTCTGTGTGGGACCGTCGTGGAGGTCACGGGCAAGTTTCTTGCGCGCATCCTCTTCTACTGCCACGAGCCGTTCCTTTTCATCCATCAGATTCTGGTATAGCCGGGCATTTTGCAGCGCCATTACCGCTTGATTGCAGACTGCTTCCAGAAGATCGCGGAAATCATCCGGGTACCCGCCGGTTCCGGGATTTGCCATAATCATAACCCCGTAGTTTTCAAATCCGGCGCGCAAAGGCACCACCACAGCCTGGCGGCATTGGTGCATGACCACAAATTGACCTAGTTCCGGATCGGTTCCCGGATCGGAGATGAGGATTGTGCCTGTGGTCTCCAGTGCTTCTGCCAGCCCGCCTTGATGCCCGGCAAGGCGCAGTCGCTTATCTTGCATGGTCAACCCGCGCGATGTTTCGACATAGAGCTTATGATCTAGCCCAAAGAGCATGATGACCTGCACCTGCCGCACGTCCGCGCCGACGAATTCTTCCAGTCCTGCCTGGGTCACATCCAGCGCTGCATCGAGGACGCGCTCGTAATTCAGCGTGGCGCTCAGGGTGCTGGCAAGTTCAAAGATCAATCGTACCTTTTGGTGCGCTGTTTCGATAGCTGTCTGCGCTGCCAATTCCTGACTGCGGCGTTCTTCGGTGAGCTGCTGGCGGATACGCGTGCCAATGTAGCTGACTCCGCCGCCAGCCAGCAAGAGAATCAGCCCGCTCGCGATGTAGGATATTGCAGCGTCAAGGGTTTGTGAAAGCGGCGCCCCGTTATTCAGTCCGGTTTCAATCCAGGCGCCCCACCAGTAGATGAGCACGGTAAGTAGGGCCATCCCCAGACTGACCAACCAACTGTAGCGCAGGGAGGTGGTAATGATGGGAATCAGCGAAATGAAGAGCAAGGGGCTATCTGCACCCCCAGACGTGATGATAAGCCCCAAAGTCAGCGCGATATCCAGGAGCAGTGTGAAAGGTGCGATGGATGATCGGAATGAGCGGAGTACGAGCAGGAGGGTGACCAGCATATTGGCAATTCCCCCAGTTACCAGCAACGCGATGACTGAGGGGGGGAACTCCGTGCCTGATGTGATGGCTGTGGCTGTGGTGATGACGCCTACCGCGAGCAGGAAGAACCAGCGCAGGTTGCTGTAAAGCCACTCAATCTTGATTTCTGGCTCATTGTACTCTTTTCTCATACATTAATTATACTCGTTATTTTCATCGTTGCCAGTGGATAACGGTATACGATAGATTATTGGGGAAAATCGAAAGAAGGTTTGCAAACAGACGCAGAGAATTTCCGAATTTGCTGAACGCGGCGCCGGATCCAGCGCCGCGTTCAAGAAATTCTTTCTAGTCGTGGATGGGGTGACTCTCTAAAGTGAGAACCGGATGTGCACGATATCGCCGTCGCGCACCAGATATTCTTTGCCTTCCAGCTGTACCTTGCCTACTTTGCGCGCGGCGACCATCCCGCCGAGGGCAATCAGTTCCTCATAACCCACAACCTCCGCACGGATGAAGCCCCGGGCGAGATCGGTGTGAATGGCAGCTGCCGCGTCGAGTGCTGTGGAGCCTTGGCGCAGTGTCCAGGCACGCACTTCGTCTTCTCCGACGGTGAAGAATGAGCATAGTCCCAACATCCCGTAGGAGGTGTGGATGACGCGATCCAGTCCCAGCTCCTGAATGCCAAATTCCTCCATGAACATGGTTGCTTCATCAGGGGGCAACTGTGCCAGTTCCATCTCCAGTTTCCCCTGGAGCGCCATCACTGCGGTCTGCCGGTGTTGGTATTGCAGCACCGTGTCAGGGTCGCAGGCGTCTTCGCCGGTGCTCAGGAGGACCAACGTCGGCTTCAAGCTCAACAGCCCGAAGCCTGCCAGCCCATCCGTCTCGACGGAAGTTAATTCCAGGTCGCGCAGGGGGAGCCCTGCCTCCAGCCCCGCGTGCAGGCGCTCGAAGAGCACGCGCTCATCCTGGAGGCGCACACGCTCCTCGCTGCGTGCGCCTTTGTGTAGCATTTCATCGATGCGAGCGATGCGATTTTCGGCGGTGACCAGGTCTGCCAGCATGAATTCGCTGTGCAGCAAGTCGAGGTCACGTTGGGGATTGACGCTGCCCAGGGGGTGGGGGCTGATGCTGTTTTCAAAGCCTCGGATGACCAGAACGAAGGCATCGGTGGTGGCAATCTGGTTGCGCAGCTGCCCCGTAAGCCCGGTTTTGCCTATGCCCTGCTCTAAACCGGCGAAATCTGTGTAAGTCACTTTAGCGTAGATGGTTTTGCGCGGTTTGAACATGGCGCTCAGGCGGTCTACGCGCGCGTCCGGCACATCTACGATGGCCGTGTGCGTCTCAAGTTTGCCTGTCGCGGCGGTGGTCGTGGGGGTATCGCCTCGGGTCAACGCGTTGAATACGGTCGTCTTGCCGCTCAGGGGTAATCCGATGATGCCTAATCTCATGCCTCTCCTTAGCTCAATGCTGGGTTGTTTTGATTATACCACTTTCTTCTCGCGGGCGGCAGAGCTGCCGATGAGTGTGATTGTTCAGCGCCCTCCCGTTCGACATGCTGAGGTGATCTTTGCCCACAGTTGGCGCCGGATAGTTCACCCCCTAAGCAGTGCTATTGGGCGTTTCCTTGTTCGCTTGCTCCCGCGCTTTGAGCAGCGGTTGGACGAGCTCCCGGAGTGCGGTGATGCTCAACACTGCGACGAACCCCGGCAGCAATAGTACCAACGGCGGCAGGATGACACACAACAGAGTCGCCAGCGCGATGGCACCGAGGAACACCAGAGTTTGCAGCGGGCGGGCGAGTGTGAGCAGCAGGCTATTGCGTAGAGAGAGCCAAAATCGCGGTTCAAGCATCTCCACCTGGAAGCTCAGCCAGTAAAACACGACGCCGGTCCAGAACAGGGTCACTCCAATCCAGAACACTGTAGCGACCAGGGCGATATTGGCTGAGACGGGAGTGATTCCAGGTGTATTGTAGAACCACAGGTTGAGCACCAGCAATCCA
>JAKJAC010000243.1:5887-6647 GCA_022707705.1 Chloroflexota bacterium | reverse complement strand
CCGGGCGCCCTCATCGCCATGCTCTCCCAAGAAAGCGCCATCATCTTCGCCGGGCAACCCGCCTTGCGCCTGCTGGCGCTCTCCTATCCCGTGAGCGGCGTCGCCCTCCTCGTCGCGGCCTATTTCCAGTCCGTCGGACAGGCGCGCCAGGCGCTCCTCCTCACCCTCGGCGGCATCCTGCTCATCAAGCTGCCGGTCCTCCTCCTCGCTTCACACTGGGCGGGTCTCAACGGCATCTGGGCTTCAGAAGCGCTCTCCGAGCTCCTCCTCTGCGCCCTCGCCCTGCTGCTGCTCAAAAACTCCCAACGGGTGCCCCATCCCAACCCCTAGCCTCTCTCATCGACCTGGTGAAAGGTCGCGCCCAAAAGATGCAGAGGGTGGTTTTTTGGCAGAAAGAAGACTCTGCGCTGACTTCTGACCCCTTCCTGGTGTATAATAACAACCATATTCTGAACGTTGTACCCAACGCGTTGTACCCAACGCGTTGTACCCAACGCATCGACTTTCGAAACACAAGAGCGATCGTCATCCTATGAACAAACAGAAAACGCCCTTCGAGCTCCCCCTCGATGCCCTGCGCGCCCTGGGAAGCTGGGCTGCCGATTGCGCCGAAAGAGCCTTGCCCATCTACGAGGAAATCCACCCTGACGATTCTCGCCCCAAAGCAGCGCTCGAAGCCATCAGGACGTTCGCTGCCGGTGGGAAACGCACCCGGCAACTGCGCGTTGTGGCTTTGGCTGCCTTTGCGGCGGCGCGAGAG
>JAKJAC010000243.1:0-5877 GCA_022707705.1 Chloroflexota bacterium | reverse complement strand
CCCAGCGTTGTACTCAACGCCCCCGCCGCAACTGCTGCCGCTCGCGCCGCGGGCTTAGCAGCATCAAGCGCCTACACCCATCCGCTGAGGGATGTCCAGCAGACGAAACACATCGTCGGTCCCGCCGCCTATGCCGCGCTCGCGCTAGAAATCGCCCATGACCATGATTTGGAATCTGGGCATCAAGCGATACAATGGGCGCTGGAGCACGTGAACGCCGAAATCGCCGGCATACTGAACGCCATGCCCAACAGAAGCGCCGGGAAGAGCAGGATAGATCAATTGATGGCTGAGCTGGATAGGGGAATCAGGAGCAAGTATCCCGGATGATCCACTGGAATTCAGATTTGCGTCTCGCGGCAAATGAATGAATTGAATACTGTGCGGCAAGATTCCGTACAAACGCTACATCTCACACCAGGCTTCTAAAGATAAAGATTACACAGATATGAGACGAGTCAATAGAGAGTCGATACTCATCAGCATCATTTTCCTCATCGCCCTCTTGTTAAGAGTATGGGCGGCAGATTACGATTTACCCTATATCTACCACCCCGACGAACCCGGTTATATAACGATCAGCCAGAACATATTCAAAACAGGCGATTTAAACCCGCATTTCTTCAATTACCCCTCACTATTCTTCTACATCAATGCGCTCGCCTATGTGCCGTATTACCTTTTTGGAAAACTTGTCGGCGTTTTTCATTCACCCAATGACATACTACCCGTTACGTCGTTGGCCATGGGGGTCACCCAAGCCCCAATGCCAACGACGGTCTTACTCGGACGCGCTGTCACAATGTGCTTTGGGATGGGAGCTGTTGGCTTGGCCTATCTGATTGGCAAGCGAATTACGAGCAGAACAGCTGTAGGCATGTTGACCGCGCTAATAATGGCGATTTCGCCTGCGCACGTTTGGCACAGTCGCCTGATAACACCAGATACTTTCGTGATGTTTTTCTCATTAGCCACACTCCTGGCAGCAATCCTGATATACCAGCAAGGAAAAACCTGGCAATATATAGTGGCTGGCATCTGTGTGGGTCTTACAGCATCGAGCAAATATAACGGAGGACTAATCATATTGCTTGTGCTGATGGCGCATCTCCTGCGGTATGGCAAGGCGGCACTCAAACAACCCAATCTATATCTGGCAGTGTTGTTCTGTGGAATAGGATTTTTCGCGACCACCCCCTACGCCATATTGGATTCAACCAAATTCCTCGCCGACTTGAAATTCGAAGCGCAACATTACGCCTCAGGCCATGCCGGCATGGACGGAAACAGCCTAGTGTGGTATTTGAACTATATGTGGGAGACCGGCACGGGTCTCTATCCGCTTGCCGTGGCGGGAATTGTATACGGCGCTATCCGGCACCCCAAGGAAACCGTCTTGCTCTCAATCTTCCCTGTGGCATACTTTGCCTTCATCAGTAACTTCATTGTCAGAAATGACCGAACATTCTTACCCCTAGCAGCTTTCTTATTTGTGTTGGCGGCCTGGTTTCTGATAGAACTGCCCGACAAATTCAGGACATTGCAGCCAGAATCACTGCGAAAGCCAGCTCTCGCAATTCTGGCCGGCCTGGCGCTGGTTGCGCTAGCACAACCGATTTCAAAAACCATAGCCGATGCTCGCAGCCTGGAAACAGTGAATAGCCGCGAGACCGCAAGAGTATGGATTGACAACAATCTGCCACCTGGCGCCAAAGTAGCCATCGAGTCGTACGCGCCATTTGTAGATCCATCCCGATTTGCCGTTCAAGGCTTCGTACGAATGATCGAAAACGCACCGGAATGGTATAGTGAACAAGGGTTCGATTACCTGGTTTTTAGTCAAGGCATATACGGACGGTTTTACCGCGAACCAGAACGTTATCACAATGAAAAGTCACAGTATGATGCGCTGTTCGAATACTTCAATCCCGTGATGATACTTACAGATGGCGATTATGAGATACGCATCCTCAGTATCAAATAAGTCGGCATCTGAACACTTACCGTCAGGTAACGGCATCAATCCAAGGACACTTTCACGAAATGTCCAATTGTCACGTGCTGGTTCAGCCAGATAACAGGGTGTCGGCAAGATTTACGCTCAATTGGAGATAACCGATAAAAGACCATGAACCAAACAAAACTTCTCCGCCTTCTCAGCCTTTCCGGAGTCATCGCCGCTATCTTCTACTTTCTGCACGTCATCTTCGGCGTGCAGAATTACCCCAATTACAACAGCCTGCAACAAGCCGTGAGCGATCTCACGGCCATAGATGCGCCCTCCTTTATCATCGCTTCACGGTACTCCGCGCTCTATTCCCTCTTCTCCGTCCTGTGCTGCACCATCCTGTGCCTGATCGTTGCCGAACACCCCAACAAAACCTTCAGGCTCGGCATCTACCTCTACACCGTCATGAACTGGATTTCCAGCATCGGCTACACCCTCTTCCCCCTGAGCGGCGAGGGCTTTCAGGGCACCTTTCAGGACATCATGCACTTCTATGTGGTCACCATCAGCGTCGTGCTCCTTTCCATCGTCTACCTTATCCTCATTTTCATCGGTGGGCGGCGTCACAAAGAGACCCGACTCATCGCCATCCTGGGGCTGATCGCATTGCTGTCCATGTTCCTCGGCTCCATCGGCACCGGAATCTTCCCCAAGGAAGTCTTCGGCGTCTTCGAGCGCTTCAGCGTCTACAGCGTCGTGATCTACACCGCCATCCTGGGCCTCTTCGGCTATGGCGGGCGACACCACCTCTACCCTGCCTCCCTCAGCGGCGGCAAAGCCGAATTATGATAGGGACGCGCGTCAAAATACCCACGTGAAGAACGGCATGGAAATTCCCGCTCCCAAGAACAACGCCGCCCTGGCGCAAGCCTTCATCCTTGGAGGCTCGCCGTGCAGCGGCAAAAGCACGCTGGCTGAACGCCTGGCGGACACATGGGGCTGGCAATACTACAAAGTGGATGACTACCAGGAAGACCATGCCCGGCGCTGCGAACGGCAGACGCTGTACTCAGCGCGAACGCTGTACTCAGCGCGCCGTCCCGTCATGCACCGCTATGCCTCGATGACCTGGAACGAAATCTGGATGCGTCCCGTGGAGCAACAAGTAGCAGAGGAATTCGCCTACTACCGCGAGCGCTTCGAGCTGATTCTCGAGGACCTGGAAAGCTTTGACCTCGATCGCCCGCTCTTGCTGGAAGGCTGCGCCTTCCTACCCGAGCTGTTGGCACAAAGTTCCGCCGACCCGCGCAGGGTGCTCTTCCTGGTACCGACTCAGGCATTTCAACGCCACCACTACCGGCAGCGCCCTTGGATCCAGCACATTCTCAACGAATGCGCCGACCCCGAGCAAGCCTTCGAGAACTGGATGCTGCGGGATGCCCTCTTTGGGCAGGAAATCCTCCGCCAGGCGCAAGCCGAAGACTATGCCACGCTCCTGGTGGATGGCAGCCAAACGCTCGCCGAGATCACCACGCACGTCAAAGCCTGCTTCGAAAGCGCCTGTACCCATGCTTGAAAAACCTGAACTCAACGAGAAGCGCCTCATCGCCTGCCTGCAGGCGGATTTCGGCTTGCGCGTGACACAGCTCACCTTCCTGCCGCTCGGCGCCGACCTGAACACCGCCGTCTACCGCGCCGATACCGCAGAAGGCGCCATCTTCATCAAACTACGGCGCGGGGACTTCAACCCCGCAGCGGTGGCAGTCCCCAAATTCCTCAGCGACACCCTCACGCAGGGCACAGCGCCTTGCACTGCGCCCTTTATTCCTCCCCTGACCACCCGCGCCGGGCAGCTTTGGGCCGACCTGGACCCCTTCAAAGTAATTCTCTACCCCTTCGTGGAAGGGCGCAACGGCTTCGAGGTGGACATCACCGATGCACAACGGATTGCGCTCGGCAAAGCGCTCAAACTGCTGCACACGGCGCAGCTCCCGCCCGAACTGACGCAAGGCATCCCCCGCGAGACCTTCTCCCCCCGGTCGTACTCGACCCGGTGGCTCGCCACGGTCAGGCGCTTCCTCGAGCGCATAGAGCACGAGGTTTACCCAGAACCAATCGCCGCAGAGGCAGCAGCCTTCCTCCACAACCATCGCGCGACCACGCTCGACCTGGTGACCCGCGCGGAACGGCTCGCGCGCGACCTGCAAGAGCACCCCCGAGAACAGGTGCTCTGCCACGGCGACATCCACGGCTGGAACCTCCTGATTGAGCCTGGCGGCGCGCTCTACATCGTGGATTGGGACACGCTCATTTTCGCGCCCAAAGAGCGCGATCTGATGTTCGTGGGCGTCGGGCTTGGCGGCAACGGGCATACACCCGAGCAGGAGACCGCCCTCTTCTACCAGGGATACAACGGCGTTGGGTACAACGGCGTCGACACCCCTGCGCAAGTAGATCCCATCGTCTTAGCCTATTACCGCTACGAGCGCATCGTCGAGGACATCGCCGTCTTCTGCGAACAGCTCCTGGATTCAGAGGCGGGCGGCGAGGACCGCGCGCAAGCCCTTGTGTACCTCAAATCCAATTTCCTGCCCCAGGGAACCATAGAGCTGGCGTATCAATCCGACACAACGCATTTGCCACAAAAATCCTGGTAATCCTGTAAATCCTGTCTAAGACTGCCTTTTGAAGTTTGAAACAGGATTATGCCGGGACGGATGACTATCCTTTGTGGTTCGAAAGACTTCGCGGCAAGGAGATTCAATGACGACTTCCGACACAGCTAGCGATTATGCCAGTTTCACCCCGCTCGGGCGGCTCCGCTGCATCGGGCGCCTTGCCGCCGCGACACTGCGCGCCTACGACCTCAAGGTCCGCAGTCTGCGCCTCTACGCCTTCGACACCAACCCGCTGTACCAGGTCGTTACCGAGGCGTTGAGTACAACGACCGGCGAACGCTTCATGCTGCGGCTCGCCTATCCCGGTTGGCGCACCCTGGAGGACCTGCGCGCCGAAGCCGCCTGGCTCGAGGCGCTCGCTGCGGATACCGACATCGGCGCACCATGCGTCATCCGCGCGACGAATGGCGAGCCCGTGCTGCCGGCGAGCGGTTGCGGCGTGCCCCAAGCGTTGTACCCAACGCCTTGGTACGCCACACTGATGACCTGGGTCGAGGGCAGGTCGCTCGCCCACTACCTCACCCCCGCCAACCTGGAGCGCATGGGCGAGCTCTTCGCCCGCCTGCATCTCCACGGCAAAGCCTGGGTTCCGCCGCAGGATTTCACAACGAAGCGCTTCGAGGCATTCCTCTCCCGTGGCGAGCCAAACGTGCTCTTTGAAGACCGCACGCTCGCCGCCTTTCGCGAAGAAGACCGCCGCGCCTTCACCAGCGCGCGCGGATGGGTCGAGCGTGAATACGCCGCCCTCGACCGCAACGACCTGCGCGTCATCCACTGCGACCTCTGGCACGAGAATATCAAGCTCGACCACGGTAGGCTGCGCCCCTTCGACTTCGAGGACACCATCTGGGGATACAGGCTGCATGATATTGCGATGAGTATGCTTGACCTGCTGGAAACGGTGGGGGGCGACCGCTATGTGGAGTTGTTCGCCGCGTTTCGATGCGGGTATGAGCGCCTCCTCGATTGGCCCCGCGGCAACCTTGAGGTGTTGCAGATAGGCCGGATGCTCTGGAAGGCTAATTGGACCGCCCGCTTCTTGCCGGAGAACCTGGACGCCCTGAGTCAGCAATACGGAGAGATCTTCCGCAACTTCGAGAGCACCGGGACCCTGCGTCTGCCCGGGCAGTTGCTCTAAAGATATCGAAACCACACGGTAGGGGCGGGCCTCGTGCTCGCCCTCCACAGATGCCGAGCGCGGACGGGGGTTACGGAACGGTAGGGGCGGGCCTCGTGCTCGCCCTCCACAGA
>JAKJAC010000242.1 GCA_022707705.1 Chloroflexota bacterium | reverse complement strand
CGATACCATTTTCCTCGACCGCAACGGCAATGGCAGCTTCGACCCCGGCGAGGGCCTGGAAAATGTCGAGATCGAATTGCTCAGCAATCTCGGCACGCTGATCGAGACCACCCGCACCGACGAGAACGGGCATTACGCCTTTGGCGGCGTGGCGGATGGCACGTACACTATCCGCGTGGTGCAGAGCACCCTGCCCAATGGCGGCGCGGGGCTGACCAACAGCATTGATCCCGATACGAGCGCCCCCGGCAACAGCGAATCCTCGGTAACGCTAGCGGCGGGCAACCGCATCAACCTCGACCAGGACTTCGGCTACATCGCCAGCAATCCCGGCGCGATCAGCGGCACACTATGGGTGGATAGCAATGCTGATGGCACGCTGACCGAGAGCGGGCGCTTCGAGGGCGTCACCATCGCCCTGCTGGACGCGGATGGCGATGTGATTGCCACCACGACCACGGATAACGCTGGCAATTACAGCTTCCCTGGCCTACCCGCCGGAACCTACACTGTCCACGTCACCGACGCCGCCAACGTGCTCGAGGGCTACTGGCAATCGCCCGATATCGCACCTGGTACGGATGGCAACAGCCAGAGCGACCCCTATACCATCACCCTGGCAGCAGGCGAGAGCAATAGCACTGCTGACTTCGGCTACTATCGTGAACCCGCCAGTGTGAGTGACTTTGTCTGGGACGATCTGGACCAGGATGGCATTCAGGATCCCGGCGAACCAGGATTGCCCGGCGTCATTGTAACCCTGACGATTGTCTATCCCAACGGCGCCACGGTTACCCTGGTGGATGTGACCGACAGCAACGGCGCCTACCTCTTCGACAACCTGCTGCTCGATGAGGGCTTCGACGGTGCGGGAGCAGGTGAGCCGACCTACACGGTTACTTTTGCGGCCCCGAGCGGCTATTTCCCATCCCCAATCAACCAGGGCGGAGATGATGCCGATTCAGATGGCACGACCGTGACGGTCACTCCCGTGGAAGGTCAAGATGATACTACCGTAGACAGCGGCTTCTATGCCGTGGTCAGAATCGGCGATCGCCTCTGGTACGACTGGGATGGCGACGGCGAGCAGGACAGCAACGAACCGGGTATGGCTGGCGTAGTCGTCGAACTAGATAATGGCGCCTGCACGGTGGGCGTGGATTGTCCCACCGCCACCACAGACGCCAACGGCAATTACAGCTTCACCGACCTGCCGAGCGGCGATTATACCGTGCTCGTGCGCGCCAGCTCTCTGCCCGCGGGTATAGTGCAGACCGGCGATCCCGATGCGACGCTGGATGGGCAACACACACTCAACGCGACAGCGCCGGGCGTCTACCTGGACGTTGACTTCGGCTACCAGGGCACAGGCTCGATCAGCGACTTCGTCTGGAATGACCTGGATGGCGACGGCGTGCAGGATGCCGGCGAAGGCGGCATCGGCGGCGTGACCGTGTGGGTGGACCTGAACAATGATGGTGTGCAGAATGCCACCGAACCGAGCGCCATCACCGACGCCAACGGGCAATACCTCATCAGTGGGCTGCCCGCGGGGACGTATACCGTGCGCACGAGCGGCGCGCCCATCAGCGGCGCAACGGCGACCTACGACGTGGATGGCGGCGCAGTTCCTGCCGGCACCCCGAATGTGGCTACCGTGAGCTTGAGCGCCGGTCAGAATCGCACCGACGTGGACTGGGGCTACCAGTTCACCGCGCTCTCGATCAGCAAGACCTCCAGCGCAGGCGGCGCAGTCAATCCAGGCGACACGATCAACTACACCATCGTTGTGCGCAATAACACCGCCGCCCGGCAAACGGGCATCGCCATCACCGATGCACTGCCCGCGGGGACAACGTATGTGGCGCAGAGCACGGTAGTCTCAGGCTATACAAACCTGACCTATCTGGATCAGTTTGAGACCACCGCATTCAATAACAGCGATGGCACCGCAAGTTGGACAGGTGCGTCCTGGGTTGAAACAAATGACGATGGCATTGCGGGCACGGGCGTGATTCAAATCAACGGGACCAACACACCCGGTTGGGCCAGATTCAACTCAAACGATACAACTACTACATACGCCTTGACGCGCCCTACCAACCTGGCAAACGCAATAGCTGCGACCCTATCCTACACTTTGCGCGAAGACGGTACCAATACAGCCGCTGACACTGTTCGTGTGCGCGTGTCAACAGACAATGGAACAACTTGGGCAACGCTAACAACGGTAAGCGGGAACTTTGGGACGTACAATGGCAGCCACGACCTGGTTTCTCCGGTAAATTATGCTGCCGCCGGCACTCGCATTCAATTCCAAGTTACTGGTTTCGATGGCACTGGTGTAGATCTGAACGTAGACAACGTTCAAATTGCCTTTACTAAACTGGTAACGAAGGACAACATTCCTAGCGGCAGCAACCCTGATCTGACCAATGGCGCCCCCCCCAGTCTGGTCGTCGCGGGCGATGGCTTTATCCTCGACCCCGGGCAGCAGATGCAGGCGACGTACCGGGTGACGGTAAACAACCCGGTGCAGGAAGCGAGCATTGATAACACCGCCTCTGTCGTCAGCACGCAGCAGCCCACGCCGCGATACGCTTCCACGTCGGACCGCCTGCCGCCTTCCGCGCTCGGCGACCGCGTGTGGCTGGACCGCGACGCCGACGGCATCCAGGATGCGGATGAACCGGGCATTGGCGGCGTGAAGGTCACGCTCACCCTCAGCTACCCCGGCGGCAACACAGAGACCTTCGCCACCTTCACCGACGCCGCGGGCAACTACAGCTTCGCCAACCTGTACCTGAACGAAGCCTTCACCACCGCGGGCGCCACCTTCTCACTCAGCTTCGATGCGCCTCCGGGCGCGAGCGCCTCGCCGGTGGCTCAGGGCGGCAATCCCGCTGCCGATAGCAACGGCGTTGCCACAGCTCCGGCGCTCTTCTATCAGGGGCGGACCGATATCACCTATGATAGCGGCTTTACGACGCTACGCCTCGACCTGGGCGACCTGCCGGACACATACAAGACGCGCTTTTCTCCTGGACCCGCGCACCTGGTCTTCCCCGATACCGACGCGGATGGGCTTCCAAACGCATCGGGCTTACGGGCAGCGGTTTGGCTGGGACCGACGATTGATGTGGAGCTCGACGGGACGCCTACCCCGGACGCCACCGGCGATGGGGCGGATGAGGATGGTCTGGTGATCCCCGCCAACTTAATGACCGGTGAGCTTAACAACTTCACGGTCATCGTCAACGCGAGCGCGACGGGAACGCGAGTCTACTATGGTTTGTGGATTGACTGGGATGTGACAGATGGCGTCTTCTTCAAGTCTGAGGACTTCTACAGTGGTTTCGGCGTCACCGCCAGTCCCACACCGGTCACGGTGCCGGTGCTCGTGCCTTTCGACTATGCGGGTGGCACTGTCTACGTGCGCGTGCGGGCGGCGGACTCGGAGCTGGTGTTCAGCGACGCGACCGGAACGCTCATCAACGGCGAGGTGGAAGATCACTACCGCGACAGCATCCCGACTTCGGTAACGCTTGCCGCCTTTAGCGCCACAGTAGAAGGCGAGGCAGTGCGGGTGACCTGGGAAACGGCGAGTGAACTGGAGAACCTGGGCTTTAATCTCTACCGGAGCGAGGCGCCTGCCGGACCGTGGGTCAAGCTGAATGCGGAACTCATCGGCGCGCAGAATCCCGGCGCGACCTTTGGCGCGACGTATTGGTGGTTGGATACCGGCGTAACGCCCGATACCACCTATTACTATCGCCTGGAGGATATGGACGTGAGCGGCACGAGCACCTTCCACGGACCGGTGAGCGCGACCGTGACCGGACCCACCGCCGTCCGAATCGCCGAGTTCGGCGCGCGCGGCACGGCGCCCGCGATGCTCCTGCTCACGCTGACGACTGTGGCAGCGCTGGCGGTGCAACGCAAGCGGCGCATAGCCGGCTAAGCTCGATTGCATTGCGTTTGCCCCCACCTGGAGACATTCCCGGTGGGGGCTTTTTTTACCACAGTGGAGGTCGGGTCGGTTTTACCACCGGCGTTTTCCTTCCGTGTCTTCAGTGTTTTCCGTGGTTCCAATATCTCGCGTTTGGCTTTTTCCATTCGCGGTGTATGATGAGGGCATCAGGCATCGTTCACGGCATTTCGCCTTGTCATTCCGGCTTCTCAAACCAGAACCATGAATCAAGGAGACTTCTATGGCCATCAACGCACAAGTCCATCCTGTTGCTGAAAACCCACGCATGGACCCGCCACGACTGAGCGCCTCGTATAAACTGACCTGGGGCGTCGCGGCTCTGGGAACCTCCCTCATCTCCGGCACCTACGGCGCGCTGCTCCCGATTTTCTACCAGGATTATCTAGGGCTGACCGCACGCTGGATCAGTCTCGCCTCGCTCATCTACGCCATCTGGAACGCCATCAATGACCCGCTATTCGGCTACGTCACGGATAGCACGCGCTCGCGCCGCGGGCGCCGCATTCCCTACATGCGCTTTACCGCGCCCTTCCTCGCGCTCACCTTTATTCTGGTCTGGTTTGCGCCACAGGGCGCCAAGGATAGCACGCTCTTCATCTGGATGCTGGTCTCGATGCTGCTCTACGATACGGCTTATACCATCATCGGGCTGGTCTATTCCGCCCTGCTGCCGGAAGTGAGCGAATCGGATGCGGAGCGCAACGGCTTGCAGGTCTCAGCCTCGCTCTTCGGCTTGCTCGGCATGATTCTGGGCTTCCTGATTCCGGACCTCTTCCGCCCCAAAGCTGAGATGTCCCCTTCTTTTCTGCCGCTGCAACTCAGCATGATTGCCATCGCGCTCATCGGCGCAGGCTGCATCATCCTCACGAGCTTCAAGGTGAAGGAACGCCCGGAATTCCACCTCGTTGATCAACCACTCAAGCCGCTGGACGCGCTCAAGTTCACCTTCACCAGCAAGTCCTTCCTCATTCTGGTGACGCAGAACTTCATGTCCATCCTCATGCAGTCGCTGGTCCTGGGCACGCTCTTCTATCTGGCAGACTACGTCCTGAAGATGAGCACCATCCTATTGATTCTCTGCCTCTTCATTCCGCTGATTATCGGCGTGCCGCTCACCCAGGTGCTGCGCAAGCGCTTTGGCGTGGTAGGCGCGCAACAGCTGCTGCTTGCCATCGCCGGCGTGGCGCTGATTCTGGTGGTGGTGGTCCCCACCCCCCTCATCCCGGTGTGTCTGGTGCTGGCGGGATTCGGGCTTGCGGGACCGCAGACGCTCACCAACGTGCTCTTCGGGCAGGTGGCGGATGAGGACGAGCTGCGCAGCGGGGTGCGCCGTGAGGGCGCCTTCTTCGGCGTCAACGCGCTGCTGACGAAACCGGCGCAATCGGTGGCGCTCGCGCTCACACCCTTCATCCTGGAGGCGACGCAGTTCGTCACCCGCGATGCCAATCAGGGGCAGATTTTCCTCAACCAACCAGCAAGCGCGCTCTTCGGCATCAAGGCGCTGGTGGGATTGATTCCCGGCGTGGCGATGCTGCTGGGTGCGGCGATTCTCAGCGCTTTCCCACTGCGCGGGGCGTATCTGGAGCGCGTCAAGCAGGAAATGCTGGCGCTGCACGCCGAGAAACGTGCACGGCTCACGAACCTATAACGGAGGACTTATGGAAGTCAATCCCTTGCTCAAGAAACTGGGCTTTGCCAACACCGACCGGGTCGTCATTTTCCACACGGATGACATCGGCATGTGCCAGGCATCGCTAGCCGCCTACGCCGACCTGCTGGAGGTGGGCATCATCTCGGCGGCGGCGACGATGGTTCCCTGCCCCTGGTTCCCGGCCACCGCCGCCTTCTGCCGCGAGAACGCGGCGCGGGTGGATATGGGGGTACATCTGACGCTCACCAGCGAGTGGGACAGCTATCGCTGGGGACCGCTTTCGACCCGCGACCCGAATTCGGGCTTGCTGGACGCCGAGGGCTATTTCCCGAGGCGCAACGACGCGGTTTTCGCGGCGGCGGCGTTGAGTACAACGTCCGGCTTCGCAGACGTGGCGCGGGCTGAAATCGAGGCGCAGGTCGCGCGCGCCGTGGCAGCGGGCATTGATATCACGCACATTGATACGCACATGGGCAGCGTCTTCCATCCCACACTGCTGCCGCTCTACCTGGAGACCGCGCAGCAGGCGCGCGTGCCGGCGATGCTGCCACGGTTGGAAGAGGCGCAAATCCGCGCGATGGGCTTCCCGGCGGAAATCGCTGCGTATCTGGCGGCGCAGTTGGAGACGCTCGAAGCCGCGGGTTTGCCGCTCCTGGATACCATCCTGAGCGTGGACCTGGGTCAACCCGAAGCCCGCCTGGAGCAGACGCTGCGCCTGCTAGATACCCTGCCGGTGGGGGTCAGCTACTTCATCCTGCACCCCTCGAAAGACACCCCCGAACTGCGCGGGATTACGCCCGATTGGCGCGCGCGGGTGGCGGATTATCAGGTCTTCTGCGATGAGGCGCTGCGGGCTTACATCGCGCAGCAGGGCATCCAGGTGATTGGCTATCGCGCCGTTCGCGAAACCCTGCGAGCCTGAAAAGTGCATGTCTCAGGTGACCTCACGCAAAGCCGCAAAGTCGCCAAGACATAAACCCTTGCGTTCGTTGCGCCTTGGCGTGAGATAAGAGATG
>JAKJAC010000241.1 GCA_022707705.1 Chloroflexota bacterium | reverse complement strand
CCTGCACCACCGACACAGTCCATTTCCATTCGCCATACGTTTCTCCGGGCACGGCTACCGACCAGGATGCATTCTGCAGCGCAGCGCTCTGCACGGCGTAGCCGGTGCGCGTGTTTCTGGCGCGCACGATGTAGCTCTGCCCACTCGCAAGCCGCCCATCCCAGCGAAACACAAACGGGCTTTGAATCGTCACCCCCTCCGCGGGCGCCCGCAACGTCGGCCTGGTCGCAGTCGCGGGTTTTGGAGTCGCCGTCGCAACAGCTCTTGGCGTGGCGTCGGGCGTAGCGGTGAAGGCGGGCGTCGACGTGCCAGCGCGCCGCGGCGTCGAAGTAGGGGGAGCCTGCCGTGTTGGTGTGTGCCCCGGCGTTGAGGTAGCGCGCACGGGCGGCGTAGGTGTGCTGGTGGGGCGGGCGGTTGCCAGCACTGGGGTTGGGGTAATGCCAGGCGCCGCCGCTGGCGCCGTGGCAGCCGGAGACAGGAAACTCCAAGCCAGGCCGGCAATCCCCAGCGCCAGGACCAGGCCCTCCAAGCCCACTATCGCCATCAATGCCCATGCCCAACCGGGAATGCGCCGCCGTTTTGCCGGGCCGGAGCCTGACTTATGCGCCGCTGAAGCAGCCTTGGGCTTTGCCGCTGTCGTTTTGGAGACTGCTGCGCCGCTGCCGGCTTTTGTCACAGCTGCAGCTCCAGAAAGCGCCGCCGCCATCTCCGCCGCCGTGCCCCAGCGCTGGTCGCGCATCGGCTCCAGCGCGCGTAACACCGCCGCCTCGGTCGTGGCGCTCACCTGCGGACTCAACGCCCGAACCGGTTTGAAAACCTGCGGATCCGCGACGCGCTCGCTGATTGCCGGAGGCGCCTGCCCCGTCAGCGCATGATACAGCGTCGCTCCTAAACTAAAGAGATCACTGCGCGGGTCGGTTGTCTGTCCCACCCGCCCGTATTGCTCTGGCGGCGCGTATTCCACGGTTCCCATACCCCGCAGTACCGTCTGCGTGCGCGGGTCGCGTGGATTCCACAGCTTTACCAACCCGAAATCCACCAGCACCACGCGCCCATCGGGTTGCAGAATGATATTCTGCGGCTTGATGTCGCGATGCAGGATGCCCTGCGCGTGACAGTAAGCCAGCGCACTGAGCAATTGTCGCGCCCAGGTGAGCACCTGCGCCTCAGGTATCTGCCCCTCGCGGCTAATCCGCTCACTCAGGTTCTCGCCCTGCAAGAGGTCCATCACCAGATAGGCGTTACCGGACTCTTCGAAAAAGTCGGTCACCCGCACCAAGTTGGGATGGCTCAGCCGCGCCAGCGTCATGGCTTCCTGGCGGAACTGCTGCCGCAGCTGCGCCAGCGTCGTCACATCCAGGTCCGGCTGCGGAATCTGCTCCTTGAGCGCCGCGGGCACAGACAGCCGCAAATCCCAGGCGCGATAGACCGCGCCCATGCCCCCTTGCCCCAACAGCGAGGCAATGCGATAGCGGTTTGCCAGAACCTTACCTTGCGACAAAGGCATGTCCCACCTCACCCGCGCCGGCGAAATTCACCGACCCCACACACCGGCAACAAGACAAATTATACTGCATCTGGAGAATCGAGCAAACCAGGTCCCAGGTGCGCCTGAGATTTTTGCCCCGTTTTGAAACGCACCCCGACCAACAATTCGTTTGACGCCATGCCACAATCCCATTATAATGATGGCAGAGCAACAGCAACGCGGTCACCCAAACATCTCTATCATAACGAGGAGTCGCTATGACAACGATTCGCATTCGCACCGAGCAAGTCCGGCGAGCGGGCAACCAGCTACAAGGAGCCGGTCAGCAACTAGGGACAATCGGAGCCGAACTACAACGCGCGTGCAGACATCTCGATACCTGGGCCTGGGACGGTCGCAGTCGCGCCAGAATCGAACCGCGATTCGAACAACTGCAACGCGAAAATTACCACGTCCGGGAGCAGCTAGAGCGCCTGGGAACGGTTCTCGTCAGAATCGCTGAGGTGTTTGAAACGGAAGACGGGCAGGCTGCACAAAAACTCGCGGAGATGCCCTGGGTAGACTTTGCTCTGGGAGCCGCCGTTCCCATCATTGCAGCTCCCGGAATTTTTGGGGATATGTGGGAAGGAGTTAAACAAATCGGTGAGTCTGTGCGAATCTTGTTCAACCCGCGGGAGATAGAAGAAGGAGTTGACTGGCTCAAAAACACCGAAGCGGGAAAACAACTCATCGAAGATGCGCAAAGAGCCGGGATCGGGTTCAGGCTACCCGATGGTCAAATCATTGGAGACCCGAATGGGCGCATCATTCCCATCAACTTCGGCGATACTGGCCCCTATGGCGGCCTCTACGATCCTGACCCCGACGGCAACCCTGAGATGGATGACCAGGCCATTGTGATTGCGGATGATTTTTTAAGCCGCCACTTGATGCAAGACAAAGCGGCGTTGGCACGTATTATCGCCCACGAGATGCAACACGCGCTCGACCACAAACAGGGATTGACGCCAGGAATTGATTTTGAGAAGTACTTAACTGAGGTCGACGGCAAGCAGACCTTAGGTGATAGCCAGCAGCTGCAGCAAGATATCTCCAAGATGATAGAGCAAGAGGTGGCAACAGAAGTGCGCGCCTATGAACGCGGGGACTCTGTAGAATACCAGAATGCTTATGAGGATGATGGAACTTTGACAGCAGGTGAGGTTAAGAGAATTATGGAAAAGAAAGACTACCAGAGCTACTATGAAGAGTGGCTCAATGACCACCTGGACGACTATGGTTATGAAGTTGATCTGTGGGTAGATGACCAGGGCAACATCCAGACTTCCATACGACCACTCCAGAAATCGTGAACATCAGGAGCCAAACACACATGCAACCAGCAACCATCGTACCGCCAAGCGCGTTGATCAAATATCAGGGCGCCGGCATCTCTTTTTCTCATCCCGAAGGCTCAAAAGTCATCTACTTTGACCACGGCGATGGGGAAGGCGCCGTGCGGCTAGTCTACAACCCCGACGCCCAGAACCGCCTCAGAGTCACCATCGAGAGAACTAAGCGCTACCCTTCCGCCAAGGCAGCGGCTGAAGCAGTCTATGCAGAGGCTTCGGCAATCTTCAAAGACGAAAACATCCCGCCCTACCCGATTGACGCCCCAGGCTATTCCGGTTGGCGCTGCCGCAAACGCTTTGTCGAAGGTGGGACCGCCCCCTTGATCATAGAACACGCTTTTCTGGAAGCGAACGCGCAAATCATCCAGCTCACCCTGGCGGCCCGGCCCCCGGCTTATGAAAAGGGGAAATGGGTTTTGGAGCTGCTTCTGCAAACCATCGCTTTCCAATAACCCACTTACCGGAGCAGACCTGCAAGCGCCTCAACCCTTGAGACTTGCACCCCACTCCGCATAACTCACCCACAGCGCGTATGGCATCCTGCCGCGGCCACGGAATGCGGCGTCAGGTCTCCCGCTCACCATCCGTGAAATTCGCGTAATTCGTGGCTAAAAATCCGAATTCGGGCGGATACGTAGGGGCGGACGTGTGTTCGCCCCTACCTCAGCGCAGCTGCGTTAATCTGCGTCCAAAATCCCCTTTCCTGTTATTCCCGTGTTATTGATTAGCTGTACACTAATCCTGTCAACTTGCAGGCGCCGTTGCGCGCCTGCCACAACAGCTATACAGGAGGGTCTCTATGCAACGTCAACAGTCCTGGTCCAGCACCGCCTTGAGTGTCGCTGGCGGAATTGTGCTCCTACTTCTGCTGCTCGCGGGCGTCGGGGGCAGCGCCCCGCCCGCCCGCGCCGAACCCCGCGCCGAGCTGCAGGTCTGCGCCAGCGGTTGCCCCTACACCACGGTGCAGAGCGCGATCGATGCAGCCGCGCCGGGCGATGTGGTGCAGATTGCCACCGGCGTCTATACCGGCGTCATCGCGCAAGGCGGTTCATCCCAAATAGCCTACCTCACCAAAACTCTAACCCTGCGCGGCGGCTATAACGCCGCTTTCACCGCCTGGGATCCCGCGCTCTACCCCACCCGCCTCGATGCCCAAAACGCGGGGCGCGTCGTGCGGGTCAACGGCGCGATCTCCGTCACGCTGGAGGGCTTGCAGCTGGCCAACGGCTACGCCTCCAATAGCGGCGCCGGGGTGTATTCTGTGGATGCCACACTGCGCGTGCTGCACTGCCTCATCGAAGATAACCGCGTCAACCCCACTTTCAACGGCAACCTCGGTGTGGGCTTGCACCAATCCGGTGGGACGCTGCTCATGGAAGACAGCACCGTCCAGGAGAACCAGCCCAACCCCGGCGGCGATAACTCCCACGATGGCGGCGGGCTGTATGCCATCAATGCCACCGTCGCCATCACCGCCTCACAATTCCTCAGCAACACCGCCGCCGTCAACAGCAACCTCTGCGGCACCGGCGGCGGTATGCACCTGGAGAACAGCACCTCGTATCTGCGGGGTCTCACCTTCCGCGCCAACAGCGCCACCAGCTGCAACGGCGGCGGCGGCGGATTGTGGGACCGCAACGGCTCGCTCCACCTTTTCGATTCCACCTTCGAGGGCAACACCAACGGCGGCGCGAGCACCTACTCGCCCAATACCGTGATCTCCGGCAACACCTTCCGCGCCAATACCGGCTACGGTTTGTACATCTCCGGATGGAGCTACCCCGTCGCCAACATCACGGTCACCGCCAACCTGGTGGAGAACAACACCGGCATCGGGATGCTCGTGGGCAATCGCGCCGTCAACATGCTGGTCGAAGACAACGACTTCACCGGCAACGCCGGCGGGCTCAAGCTCGGGGCGGTCTCCGACACCGGCGCCGCCACCACCGTGCGCGTCCTCAACAACCGCTTCCAGAACAACTCCATCACCGGCGACGGCGGCGGCGCGCATCTCACCGGCGCCATCGACGTCATCGGGAACCGCTTTACCGGCAACACCGCCACCGGCAAGGGCGGCGGCGTCTTCCAGCAGGAATACTGCTCCGACCCCTATTCCAGTTACAGCTGCCACGATAACGCCAGCGCCGTCACCGGGGACAATCTCTTCCAGGGCAACTCGGCAGCTTTCGGCGGCGGGCTGTACAGCGTTCCCAAATACAGCGCCAACCTGCGCATCGCTTACCGCAACCTGGTCTTCCTCGAAAATACCGCCACCACCTCCGGCAGCGCGCTCTACTTCTACCGCTACACTTCCACCCCCGTCACCTTCCAGCACCTCACGGTCGCCAACAACACCGGCGGCGATGGCACGATGATTTATCACATGATGGGCAAAGCCATCTACACCAACACTATCCTGGCGGATGGCGTCATCGGCATCAAGCGCCAGAACGACACGGTGACGCTCGACCACGTGCTGCGGCACAACGTCATCACCCCCACCCTCAATGCCAACACCTGGGGTCTCACCGACCGGGCGCCGCTCACCGGGACGCCGGCTCCGCGGCGATTGATGCGGGCGCCGCCACGCAAGTGACCACCGATATCGATGGGCAACCGCGACCCCTGGGCAACGGGCCCGATGTGGGCGCGGATGAAAGCCCCTACTCGGCAAATATCAACGGCGTGCAGGTCTCCACGCTCGCCAGCCCGCCCGAGTGGCGCGTCTACTACACCGGCGTCGGCGTCCCGCCCTCCACTTACCTGCAGCAGGAGTATCTGATTCCCTTTGCCTACTATGCGCCCCCTACAGCGCCGCAGGTGCGCAGCTACACCCTGCAGGATCGCTTCCCCGCGGATCTGGAGCTGGTGAGCACGACCAATCCCGCAGGGCTGCGCTTCAATCAGGAGGGCGTCACGCTCACCTGGACCTCGCAGACGCCGCTGCTCCCCGGGGAATGGAGCTGGGTTGGCTTGACCGGGCGCTCCGGCGACATCGCCGGCGGCGCGAGCCTGCTCAACACGGGCAGCCTCAGCTATACCCTGGCGAACGAGGTGCACGGCACGCTGCCCTTCTCCGCGACCACGGTCGTGCCCGCGCGCCCGGTCTTCCCGCCACTCTTCCTCACCCCGGGCGATGGCGAAATCTGCGTCAACGAGAGCAGCAGCCTGCGCGCCACCGGTCTGGCGGGCGCCGGGATGCTCGTGCGCCTCTACGAGGATAATACTTACAAAGCCTCCGCTACTGCCTCCGCCACCGGGCAGTTCACCATCACCTGGACCTCCGCCCTTACCGAGAGCCACCCCCTGGTCTTCATCTACGCTGAATCCTGCGAAACGGGCGCGGGCGGCGCGTGCAGCGGACCTTCGGATGTCGTCCGCCTGGAGTACCCTGAAGGACATTGGTGCCCGCAGCGTTCCTACTGGGAGGGCGAGGCTCAGGGCATCCACCACACCTTCTACTTCCGCAACGACCTGGGGCGCTACGCCACCGACGACTTCGCGCTCCCCGGCGTCTACGGCTTCTGGAACACGCAAATGCACCTGTACTCGTGTTGCGCCTACAACGAGCTCAATCCCTTCAAGGTGCGGGCGGATGGGCAACTGTATGATGAACCGGTAGCGCACAACGGGCGCATGTGGACCTTCAACATCGGCTCCGCGCACGAGGTCACCATCGAGACGCAGTGTTTCGGTCCGGGCGGCGAACCGGGCGAACCCATCGTCACCCATGGCGAGGTGCTGATTGACCCCGATGGCTTCGTCTTCGATGTGGACGCGG
>JAKJAC010000240.1:6367-6670 GCA_022707705.1 Chloroflexota bacterium | reverse complement strand
ACATCGCTCGCAACGGTATCCCCTACGGAGGGCGATCAAAACGCGTCCGCACGTCGGGCACTTTATTACCCTGGTGCTAATCATCCACCACCTCCCGCTTGCCGTCCACGTAGACAACAGGCACGTATAGCGTCCCGCCGTGCGCGCTCTCATCGGCACGATTAGCAAACTTTCTGATGGCCTCGGCGACAATGCGGTCTGGCGTGACGGCGTAGTAGAGCCGCCACAGCCAGCCCCAGGTCTGGGCGACGTAATATCCCACGTCGCCCCACTCCTCCGCGATGTCGCCGTGCCCCACGAGCG
>JAKJAC010000240.1:6035-6292 GCA_022707705.1 Chloroflexota bacterium | reverse complement strand
GCTCCTGCAAGAATAACTTGCGGAGCGCCGTCCACGGGGTCGCCGGCGTGTGGCCGCGATGCTCCGCAATGCGCCTGGCGCAGACCTGCAGGCTCAAGCGCCGCAGGCTCGATATAATGGCTCCGATAGTGTCATTCATTTCCACCTCCAACTCTGCCTCCAGACGCTCCAACATGTCTTACATCGCTGTAAACCAGTCTGCTGGATTGCGGGTTCCAGCAGGCCAGCCAAGACGAAATAATGACGGCTTCCAATGC
>JAKJAC010000240.1:0-5950 GCA_022707705.1 Chloroflexota bacterium | reverse complement strand
TTTGAGCAACCGCGCTTCTGCGGGGATGGCTTTTATCAGAGTCGCCCCATCCATGACGATTTCAGAATCGCTGTACTCAGCCGCTTCGACCTCAATCTTCACAACACGTGCCAATCGCAATTTGCCTATGTAAACGAAATCCTTCAATAACTCCGCAATGGACTCCAGGTTCCCAATAGCACGCGCCTCGTAGGTCGTGCACACGCGCACCGGTGTGGGCAATCTGCGTTCCATCCATGGGCCGTTGCGTGTAGTAAGTTTTTTGTGCGAGTGCATCGCGCCCTCAGAGTTGCGCTTATGCCGCACATAAGTGTCCTCGACACTCGGTCCAACTGGATAGAACGTAGAAGCCGCCCACAATGGGTAGCCCTCGGCACTCTGCCATAACTGCTTAAGTGGCAGAGGTATCCAATAACCATCTTCCGCATCGTGCAACCCGCGTCCTTCTGTTGCGCGCTCTACCACAGCGCGCGCGAGCAACCCATCCAATTGCAGCGGATGATAATTCACCATCCGGCTATTCGCGTGCAACATCAAGCGCACACGCAACGGCTGATAGTCCAATCCCCACGTTTCTGCAATCGCATTGATTGCCGCGACATTAATCATATAAACCTCCGCACCTCTGGAAATGCTTGCGCAAGCCGGTTGAACAACTCGGGCCAACCCCGTGCCAGGATGATCCAGCGCCCCTGGCTGGCAACTGTTTCGCCGTAGCAATATGAGACCCGGCAGTTCTCCCAGGGCAACCCCAGGTCGAATTGCCGGTCATAGACCGCGTTGTAATCTACGCCATGACCTAGAATGTAAGCCCACACATCTCTGAATGTAAGCCAGGCAATCGGCCAGGCTGAATAGATGCCGTGCCGCCGCGATAAGAACAGCGTCCCCCTGGTCGTAATGCTGAGATTCCGGTGCAGGCCCTCCTCGGCCCGCAAGCCCACGAGCGCTCCATCGAAGCCGTATTCTGCCACCAGCGCCTTTATTGGCGCATAGACCGTACTCTCCATGGTGGCGTCCTCTGAAAACAACGGCCCTCCAACGCGCGCCATCGTTTCCAGTAACGGTTCAGTACGCCAGTTGATAATAGTTTTACCAGCAGCGCGATACCGTTCCAGCAGTTCGCGGCTTTCTGGGAACGCCGCGTCTGCATCGAAGTACACTGCCGGAATACTTTGATTCTGCTGCCACACCAGGTCAGCCATGACCGTCGAGTCCTTGCCCGTCGAGAAGGCGATGTATGGACGCCGACAGGCCGCCAGCGCCTCAGCCACGAATGCTTGTGCCTGCTGTATTCGGCGCTGGTACGCTGGCAACAGCGCATGCGCCTTGAAGCTGGCGCACAACAACTCATTCATAGCGTTGCACCCGCAAGCCTTTATTGGCTAGTTTCTGCAACAGCACGGCTAAGCGCCGCTGATTGAGCTCCGTCCCGACAAACGGCTTACCAGCGGCATGAGCCGCCAGTCCGACCAACCCCTGCCCCATGCACAAATCCCCCATCACCTGGTAGTCTTCGATCTGTGCGACTATGGCGATCACTCGCGCCTCGTCCATCCCGGCAAAATCGGCAGGGACTGGCGCTTGTCCCCCACGGATGATATTCGTTGGATACTTGCGATAGTACACCACTGGCCAACGCTGCAAGATCGGATAGAGCTGCGCCAGGCGCTCATACCAGGCGTCCACAAATTGATTGCCGATCTCGATGTAACAGGTTTGCGGGCCGATTTCGGCAATGCGTCTAAACAGCACGTCGGTAAATGCAGTAAACTGCTGATAGTCTGTGCGTTTGGCCTTCGTGTAAAAACATGTCAGGTTGCCTTGATTCCATGGAGGATCAACGAAGATCAAATCTGCTAGGTACATGAATTCCGGCAACGGCTCGAAAATATCATGCACCGCCACGCGGCTGCCATTATCCAGTCCCCAGACCTCGCCGAATTGGATCGGAAATTGCTCCCAGGCATCGCCATATCGAAAATCCATCACTCCACCTCCACCATTTCCCAGGCCATCGAATACTGCGCCGCCTTGAACAGCTCCGCGATGCCCGTCAACTGCTTGTAGCGATGGACTGTGTCAAGGTCCATCCCCAGATGTTGCGCCACATCCTCTTCTGACAGTCCCTGGTACAGCAGGGCACGTACCACCTCAGCATCCAAATCCACCTGATGATGCCCTCGCGCCTTATTGAACTGGATTGTGGCAATCATCCTCTTGGCCGCATCATGCGGCAACACAACGATTGGCAGATATGGCAATCCAAGGTGCTCTGCAGCAGTAATCAAATGCCGATGGAATCCATCAATGATGACAAACTTTTCCAAATCCGGGTCGTAGATAACCGCCACTGGATAGGCAAAGCCATTGTCAATGATGGACTGCTTGAGCAACTCCAGGCGCGTTTCTGGCACCGTGTTGGGATTGTAGGTATTTGCCTGCACCAGTTCCCGCGCCACCAATAAGGTGTTGACACATGGAATGCTGATGGCGTGCTCCCGTCCCTGCACGATGACCGGCGTCAGCTGCTCGCGGATTTCTAGATACTGTGCAATAGTTTTGATAATAATCATAAGACCTCCAGATAATAGGCGATGAGTTCGTCGCGCGGATCAGGTTTATTGTCTACCGGCAGATTATTCTCATAATCGTTGAGGATTAATTGCCGGCATTGCTGCCGAGCGACGTGCTCGTTGTCCAGGTGCTTTGAAAACCGGCGCACCATGATCGCGCACTTCTCCTGATCAGGATGCGTGGCAATAAGGAAATCCCGATAGGCGCGCCAGGAACTGAAATTCTTCGGCAACTTGCGCGCCCTGAACATCTTCGCATCCTTGCCAGTTTCCTGGGCAAACTCAATGCCCTTTAACCGGCGTACCAACCGCTCGTAGGTCTGCGGTTCGAACTCCGGCAGCTCACAGATCGCCTTGAATGAACGCTCGTGAATGAGCGACGAAACCCGCATCTCGCTGATAGGCAACCCCTTGCGGAACTGGTAGTCGTAAATCTTCGAGTACCGCAAGCCCTGGTCGGCGATATACCGCCACACGTCGTGGAAGTTCCAGTCGTACAGCGGATAGAACGCCGTATTGGCGCCTTTCGGCGTCGCCCAATAGATAGGCGTACCATCAACATCAACGGGGTTCTTCGTGACGGCACGCCAGCGGTTCGGCGATTCTGTGGCGCGCAATCCTACCAGCCAGGCATTGCCAGAATAGCACCGCTCGAAGTTCTCAAGGGCATCATAAAATCCGAAGCCCTTATTCTTATCCCGTACAGTCTGGTCTTCGAGCGCCCATGTTCTATGCCATATCGCCCCTTGTTTCCGAGGGCGCATCCACAAGTCGTGTTTACCCGCTTCCCAGCAGATCAATTGGGTCTCAGTCGCGGATGTGGCATTGGTCAGGTTGAACTCTATCTGCACCCACAGCGGGATCACGCACTCTGGAGCGAGTTCCTCCATCAAGTACGTCACCTGATCTACTGTGGATTGATAGACTACTTCCTCATCGAGGAAGAACATGCCCACGCGCCGCTTGCGGCGCTTCGCTTCCTGTAACACCAGATGCGCCAGGACTGTGGAGTCCTTGCCGCCACTGACTGAAATCTTCACCTCCTCGAAATGGTCGAAGATGAAGCTGATGCGCCGGCGCGCGGCCTCAAGGACCGTCTCACCCGTGAAGGTCTGCGTAGGTTGCATTGAGACGCTCCCCCCATTCCTTATATCGCTGGTAATACCAGCGATCAACCTTCAAATCCGCTACCAGCACTGGAAAGTGCGTCTGTCCAGTTCTGAAAACGAAATCGGTAAAATCAATAAACCGGTGGGGCAACTCCACCAGCGTAACCGGCGCCGGTAACGGCGCAGCATAAGTACCAAGGTTGCCGTGCCTGGCCTTTAGCCGCTTGTTTCTAGCCACGTAGCGCGTCTCTGGCGTGGCATTAATCAGTTGTAATTTATCCGGCCCACCGATAAGATAAAGATTACGCGGCAAGGTGTGCGGGTCGCGCGCACCCAACTCTGCAAACAGCCGCTCGCGTTCCTGCGCATAGGTCAGTTGCGTCTTGAGCGAGGTGATTACCTCAACAGGCTCAAACGTGATCGGGTGTGCCCTCACCTGTGGTAATGCCTGCCGCACGCGCTGGAGGCTGTAAGCCTCGCGCTTGAAGCGGCTGCGCGTGTCAAAATCGAAGAGGATCATGTAATCTTCCCGTGTGTCAATCTGCGGGAGGAACTGGAAAATCAACTGGTGCGAAGTTTGGTTCAAATAATTTCGAATACAATTATAAGATAAATCATAACGATTCTGCGTTCTTAAGCATTCATCTATTACAACCAGCGTATCGTCGTGAATTTCCTGCAACAATCGGTAGAAGACTACATATCTGATCACGTCCTCGAACGCAATCAGTTCCCAGTCATCTAGCACTGGGAACGCGGTAGCGGAAATCACAAACACCTTCTGGATCCCGTGCTCCTGCACATAATCCGCGATGAGGCGTTGCTTCTCCGCCACCGCATACCCGAGGAAAATCATTTCACCACCACGGCCCCGCTACACAGTGTGCCGTCCAAAATCCCGGCGCGTAAGCGCTCTCGATTGGCATCCAGATGGGCCAGATATGCATCAAGACCGTCGGGCATATCGGTCAGCAGCGTCATCTGCATGCGACCGTGGCCGCGGGCGCTCTGCCCACCAATCACCCGGCTATTGGCAGCATAGTACAGCAAGGCTGCCGCCAGCGCGCCACGGGTGAGTTCCGTGGTATACGGCGTAAGCACGAGCTCGACGTATACCTGCGTCCCAGCCACCAGGACCTCATAGTTGTAGATCATCTGCCCTTCGCCGCCTGGAGACGCCTGCCGCGTGTGGGTCATATTGTCCAACATCTCGAAGACGCTGGTTTGCGCCTGGGGTGTGGCGCGCAGGGATTCTGGTAACGCCGCGCGGTTCTCCGCGCAGACGATCCAGGCAGACATCTTCAACTTGCTTTCGCCGAGATCAAAGGAGGCGGTCGTTCCCCCTAGGAGATCCAGCACAGGATAAGCCTTGCGAATCTCGCCAGCAAGAAAGAATGCGTTCGCTGGTTGCTGCGCGCCCGCCTTGATGTTCCCCCCATTATAGAACACCGCTTCAGCGTGGATGGGAATCTCGCCCTCGCCACGCGCAGCCGGCGCAAAGCCAAGCGCGTGACACAGGTGCAACCACGCAGGCTCACGCACCAGCTGATGGCGCAGGCTGTTCACGCTGATGGCTGGCACATCCAGCACAATGCTGTCTGGCGGCGCGGGCAGCTCCGCGACAGAGAAGGTCGCGGTCACGAGCTTCCCGCCGGGTTGCTTGTTGGCCGAATGCCAGACCCGCGCCAGAGTGACGATGGCGCGGTATTGTTCAGCCAGGATTATGAGCACCTGGTACTGCAGCGACGGCGGGAGCGTCCAGAAGCCCACTAGTTGCGCATCGTACTGCATTGCCTGAATTCCAAGTTGCAGTTCGCTGGTCAGGATGGACCAGAGCCGGTGTAGCGTATGACACCGCACCGCTGCGGTTTGCAGGCGGTTCTCTAACATCCGATAGCGCTCCATGCCAGAGAGCAGGCCTTCACCCTCACCGTGATTGTAAATATCCAGCAGCAGTCTGATGTATGCCACAGCCGTCCACTCTGGCAGACTGAGGCGACTGCATAACTCGGCTACTGGTTCCGGCATGGGATGCTGCGCGGTTAGCGCATCTACCAGATGCTGTAACACGGGCGTATCTGAAGCCTCACGGTGTACAAACTGTTTCTGACGATTGAAGGTTAGCGTGTTGCCATCATTTCCCGTGGTCGGGTCGTGATGGCTGATCGGCTCCAGTGCCGTCAGCAGCAGGCCAAAACTTTGACTCTCCAATGCCTTCTCCTTTCTGTGCGATTAAAATCGAGACTTTGAACTCCGCCGTTGAGC
>JAKJAC010000023.1:11695-31187 GCA_022707705.1 Chloroflexota bacterium | reverse complement strand
ACACCGAAATCACCGATTTTACGGAAAAGTCTTGAGCCCGAACTCTGCGCCCGGCGCTGGAAATCTGAACCGTTACGATCCAACAGCGTATTGACACGGTCCCATGTCTGATCATTTGTAAAAACCATTGCGATCATGATACAATAATGATTTTTATTTTTCAATCACAAAGACCGATTGATGAAGATTAAGAAAACAGACAGACTGGTATTGGAAATCTGAACAGTTACTATAGCTTGCGTTTTTGCAATTTTGCCGATTTCGGCTAAAATGAATCTTAAATGAATTCGAGGGCATACCTGATTTCCGGTCATTACAGGCGAGGTAACTCCCATGACAAAGCCTCATCGCCAGGCTATGTTAATTGTACGTAAAAGCTGGCAGCTGCAGCTTTATTCTATGCTGCCGCATCATCAACCCTGAGACCCCGCGCTTGTTTCCACAAAAGCGCGGGGTTTTGTTTTCCCGACAGATGAAACGATGCAGAGGAAGCTGTTATGTTAACTGAAATTGAGGTCGGATGCTCCGCAAATCGGGTCGAGACCGCCTACCACCGATTGACCGGTGCACTCCGCTATCTGCCGGAAACAGATTTGCTGCTGATTGATGAGGCTTTTCGGACCGCGCGCGATGCCCACGATGGACAGAATCGCAAATCCGGCGAACCCTATATTTGCCATCCCATCGCCATTGCCGAAACTCTAGCACACATGCGCATGGATGCCGCCAGTATCGCCACCGCGCTACTCCATGATGTGCTGGAAGACACGTTAATCAGCTACGAGGACCTGCTCCAGGAGTTCGGTATCGAGATAGCGCAACTGGTGTTGGGGTTGACTAAGTTCGACGAGCGCGTGGAAACTCTCCGCGCCCAACGACTCGAGAACCTGGGGCAGCTCTCTCCTGAACAGCGCAACGCCGCCAGCCTGGGAAATCTGTTTCTCGCGATGACCGCCGACCTGCGCGTCATCGTGATCAAACTGGCAGACCGGTTGCATAACATGCAAACCATTGAGGCGTTGAGAGCGGATAAACGCCACCGGATGGCAGTGGAGACCGATGAGCTCTTTGTGCCTACCGCCAGCCGGTTGGGGATCTGGTTTCTCAAACAGCAACTCAGCGATTTGTGTTTGCGGGAACTGCAACCAGAAACCTATGCTGAGATCAAGGAGATGCTCAGCGCCAGCACACGCTTACTCGCTGCCGATCTCGAGAAGACGATGCAACAGCTTCAGGAACACCTGATGGCGCACGGTCTAAAGCCGAAAGTGACGCCACTCGACAATCCGGTATCCACTTATTATCGCAAAATCAAAGAGCAGGGCGAAGACCCAGGCCTCGCCTACGATACGCTGCGCCTGTGCGTGGTGGTGGCCAGTGAACCGGAATGCTATCTGGCCCTGTATTACGTGCACCAGCTATGGCGCCCGCTGCAGAATGAATTCCGCGATTACATTGGAGCGCCAGACCACGACCTGTACCGCGCCCTGCACACCACCGTGATTGGACCCGACAGGCATTATGTCGAGATTCGCATCTATACGGAGCAACTGCGGCAACTGGCAAGTTACGGGATTGCCCTCTACCTGCAATATGGGCAGACAGAGCCGCTCCCACAGTTATCGCTGGTCAAGGAAATCGTCTCCCTGCTGGAAGAAGACCCGCAAGCCTTCATCAACCAGCTCAAATCTGAAGTAGCGCCGCAACGCATCCGTCTCTTCACCCCCAATGGCGATGTGGTCAATCTGCCCGCAAATGCTACCCCGCTGGATTTCGCTTATGCTATCCACACCGAAATTGGTGAGAAATGCCTGCGAGCACTGGTCAATCACCAGGCAGTCCCTTTGAACACCCCCTTGAGCAATGGCGCACAAGTGGAAATCATCACGAAACTGGATGCGGGTCCAGAACGCAAGTGGATGGATACCGATCTGGGTTACGCACAACGCCCCGATACTCTGCGCCACATTCGTCGCTGGTTCTCCCATTTACCAGAAGCAGAATTGCTGCGAGAAGGGCGCGAAGTCGTCGAAATGGAAATCGCTTGCTGGGGGGAATGCGATGGATGGACCCCGATGATGATCGAAGCACTCGCCCGACGACGAGGATTGACCGTGGAGGATTTCTGCCTACGGGTTGGGCGAGGGGATATTCTGCCGGGTCCGCTAGGGGCCTCCATCCTAGATGAGGTTCTCAATGGGACACCAGAACAGCACCATACCGTCACGTTGGAAATCTACGCGATGAACCGCATGGGATTGATGCTGGATGCTCTCAAAGTCATCGCAGATGAGGGGCTGAACGTGGCGAATGCGTCCGCCCACCAAATCGAGGCAGAGGGTCTGGCAGTGCTGCACATCACAATCCAGGAGAACAGCCGCATCATCGCGCGGATTGCCCACCGGCTAGAAGAGGTGCGCAGTATTCTGCGGGTACGTCGAATCAAAACCTTGTCGCAGGCGAGCTAAGCCGCAAAGCGCCAGATAAAGAGGGCCATCATGTGTGGTAGATTCTTCATCGCGTTGAAGTATGACGACCTCAAAGATGCATTCCCGGAGTTTGAGCCTCCGCGAGAGTGGCAACCGCGTTACAATATCGCTCCCACGCAACCCGTGCCGGTCGTCGCCAACGACGGGCAGCCAAGCATCAGCTTTTTCCAGTGGGGATTGGTCCCCTCATGGGCAAAAGACCCCACGATTGGCAACCGGATGATCAACGCGCGGGGGGAGACACTGGCAGAGAAACCCTCCTTCCGCGCGGCATACCGGCGACGGCGCTGCCTGATACTGGCGGATGGTTTTTACGAGTGGCGCACGGAACCGGGGCAGCGCACCAAGACGCCGTTAGCCATACGATTGCGCTCTGGGGCGGCGTTCGCGTTCGCCGGGCTCTGGGAAGTGTGGCGCCCCGATGACACGCCGCTGCTGAGCTGCACCATCATCACCACAGCCCCCAACAGCTTGATAGCACCCATCCACGACCGAATGCCGGTCATCCTGCCGCGCAGCGCCTATGCCGCCTGGCTCGATCCTGCGGAACGCGCCCCGCAAGACCTGCAATGCCTGCTCAGCCCCTACCCGGCTGAGGAAATGGTCGCTTATCCCGTCTCAACACTGGTCAACAGCCCGGCTAACGACCTTCCAGAGTGCATCGTGCCCGCATAATAAGGTCAGAGCCAGGGAGATGAGAAAGTAGTGCGCCTGTGCAGTGCAACGCGCAACCGGGCGCGTCCCAATCGAGAACCTGATTTTTCGGCTTACTGATTCGCTTGCTTGCTGAATCACTACCATTTTTGGAGGAAACTATGGCACAAGACACACCGCTCGCGTATCGAAATCTGGTCATCTACGAAATTTACGTTCGCAACCACGGTCCCAATGGCACGTTCGCCGAGGTGGAAGCAGATTTGCCCCGCATCAAGCGCCTGGGAACGGATATCATCTGGTTCATGCCCATTCACCCGATTGGGCAACAGAATAAAAAGGGCGGTCTGGGCTGTCCCTATTCCATCGCCGATTATCGCGGCATCAACCCGGAATACGGCACGCGCGAGGACTTTGCCAGGTTAATCAAGACGGCACACGACCTGGGGCTCAAGGTGATGATTGATGTGGTCTACAATCACACCGCACACGATTCCGTGCTGGTGCGCGAGCACCCGGAATGGTTCCATCAAGATGCCAACGGCGTGCCGGTAACGACCGTGCCAGACTGGAGTGATGTGATTGATCTGAAGCACCCCCACCCTGGCTTAACGGCCTATCTCATCGAGACGCTGCAGGGTTGGGCGCAATTCGGCGTGGACGGGTTCCGTTGCGATGTCGCCTCACTACTCCCTCTGGATTTCTGGTTGGAAGCGCGAGAAGCCGTGGCGCGGGTGAAGCCCGGGGTAATCTGGTTGGCAGAATCCGTACATGCGCGGTTCGTAGAGTACCGCCGGCGCATTAAGTTAAGCGGGCTTTCAGACGGCGAGCTCTACGGCGCGTTCGATATCACCTATGTCTACGATATCTGGGGGATGGTACAAGCGGCTTTTAAGGGTGCGGCGCTACCTTCCCGCTACCTGGAGCTGCTACGTCTCCAGGACGCCATCTATCCGGCGAACTACGTCAAACTGCGCTACGTGGAGAACCACGATCAGCCACGCATCATGGGCTACGTACCCGACCGCGACCGGGCGCTGGCATGGACCGCTTTCGAAGCGTTCAACAAGGGCGCCTTCCTCATCTACGCGGGGCAGGAATCCGGCGCCGCGCACACGCCCTCACTCTTCGATGTAGACAAAGTCGCCTGGGGGGATTACGGCCTGGCACCTTTCCTCACCGCTCTGGCAGGGCTGAAGAAAGATATCGCACAGACGCAAGGGGAATTCACGCTGCTGGCGGGCGAACCTGCCATTCAAGCCGCCTGGAGCGCGCCCGACGCCGGGTTGTATGGCGTCTTCAATGTCTCCGGCAACAGCGGCAGCGTTGCGGTGCAATTACCCGACGGCAGCTACACCGACATGCTCACCGGCGCCCCTGTCAAGGTCAACGCAGGGCAGCTGCCCCTTCCGACAACTGCCCTGATCCTGCGCACGCCAGAGCTAACCGGTCTGGAGTTGCTGCCCTCGACCATGATGGATTTTTGAGTCAAGCGGTTGCGGTTCATGTTGCAGGGCGCGGGGCGCGCCTTGCGCGGGGCGCGCCTTGCGCGGGGCGCGCCTTGCGCGGGGCGCACTAAACGCGCCCTGCAGCACATTCTTTGTGCGCCTTGTCGTATAGCCTGGACGTGGTATGTTTAGGTTATTCCAACCAACGACAAGGAGCGCTCACAAGAATGGATCAAATCGCAGACCGTGATCTGCACAAGACGGCTGCAGCTCTCTCACAAGCGGGTGTGCTGGTCATCGCCGCGTATGTCGCTGCGCAGATTCTGGCAGATATCGGGAGCCTAAAAATCGCCCTGGTGGGTGGTTTCAGCATTGATGGCGGCACGTTTATCTACCCGCTCACCTTTACTCTACGGGATATGGTACACAAGCAGCTGGGACGTCGCGCCGCCAGGACGATCATCATTGCAGCTGCGGGCATCAATCTGCTCATGGCGGGTTACTTCGCGTTTCTCAGCGCCCTTCCACCCGATCCAAGTTGGGCGTTGCAGGAAGCTTTTGCCGGGGTACTCACGCCGGTGTGGCGCATCGTTATTGCGAGCATCGCGGCAGAAGTCTTCAGCGAGCTCCTGGATACCGAGGTTTACCATCTGTGGATTACCCGCATCACGCGCCGGTATCAATGGGCGCGGGTACTCATCAGCAATAGCTTCAGCATACCTGTGGATAGCCTGATCTTCTGCTGGGGCGCATTTGGTGGGGTTTTGCCTGCTGCCATCGTCTGGTCTATCTTCTGGGCAAACGTGTTGGTCAAAGGAATTACGACATTGATAGGTCTGCCCGCCATTTACCTGGTCAAAGGGGAATAGACTGACGCCGGCAATCATTGCCTCACTTTTGGAAAAGAGACCTGTGATAGACGAGATGAAATTGCAGCAAGATGATGAAGCGATAGAAACAACAGCGCCAGAGGATGAAAGCTTGGCGTTGATTGAAGCCTTTCTCACCCGGCATGGGAGCGCTGCAGACGCAGAAGCATCCGGTCTGGAAGATGAAGCGCTGCCTGAAGGGCACCGTTCGGGCTTTGCGGTGCTCATTGGACGCCCCAATGCCGGCAAATCCACGCTGGTGAATGCCCTGGTCGGGCAGAAAGTTGCTATCGTTTCCTCCAAACCACAAACGACACGCAACCGCATTCTGGGCATTGTCACGCGCACCGAATCTCAAATCGTGCTTGTGGATACCCCCGGCATCCACAAGGACCCCGTGTTCCGGTTGAACCGCCGGATGATTGAGCAAGCCGTGGCAGCTATTCCGGACGCGGACGTCATCCTCTTTCTTGTGGATCTCACCACGTCCCCACGGGATGAAGACACCCACATCGCTGCGCTGCTACGCCAGAAAGCGGGGCAACATCCCGTGCTGATGGTCGGCAACAAGGTAGATCGAATCCCACCAGAGCAGGCTGAAGCACACCTAGAAGCCTATCATGCGCTACTGCCGGGTAGCACACTCGTCCCCGCCATCAGCGCGCTGGAAGGGACCGCGCTCGATAGCCTGCTGGAAGCCATCATCAAGCGCTTGCCCGAAGGACCCCGTTATTATCCCAATGCGCAGCTCACCGATCAGACCGAGTGGCACATCGCAGCAGAACTCATCCGTGAAGCGGTGCTCAACCTCACGCGGCAAGAAGTGCCCCATGCAAGCGCGGTGCTGGTAGAGGAATTTGAGGAACGTGAGAACGGCATTACCTATATCTCCGCCACGCTGTGGGTGGAGCGGGATTCACAAAAGCCCATCCTCATTGGCAAGGGCGGAGATAAGCTCAAGCGCATCGGCTCAGCGGCGCGCACCGAGCTGGAGCGCTTCATCGGCGGGCAGGTCTACCTCGAGCTGTGGGTCAAGGTCAAACCAAAGTGGCGGGATGATGTTGCCCGGTTGCGCGAGCTGGAATTGTAATCGCGATTAGCGCCGCGCTTCCCAGAAAGCCGCACGGTAATCCGCAAAACCCCCGGCAAGAATGGCTTCCCGAATCTCCCGCATGATGGTGAGCATCGTGTGGAGATTGTGAATCGTGAGCAACGTGGCGCCCAAAATCTCCCCGGCAATGATGAGATGCCGTAGATAGGCGCGGCTGAAGTGCTGGCAGGCGTAGCAAGCGCAGGTCGGGTCGAGCGACGCAGGGTCTTCAGTAAAGCGCGCGTTGCGCAGGTTGGCTTTGCCGGTGCGCAGCAGCGCCTGCCCGTTCCGCGCCACCCGAGTGGGCAGCACACAGTCGAAGATATCCACACCCCGCGCGACCCCTTCCACCAGGTCCTCCGGCGTCCCAACACCCATCAGATAGCGTGGTTTGTGCGCGGGTAACAAGGGCGCTGTGACGGTCAAGGTTTCCAGCATTTGCGCCTTGGTCTCCCCCACCGAAAGCCCGCCAATCGCATAGCCGGGGAAATCCAGGTCCGTGAGATAACGCACACTCTGTTCACGCAGGTCGGGGAAGATACCGCCTTGGACGATGCCGAAGAGCGCCTGGTTGGGACGGGAATGCGCAGCTTTACAGCGCTCAGCCCACGCGTGGGTACGGCGCATGGCTTGAACGCTGTAGTCGTAATTATCGGGCGCGGCGCACTCGTCCAGCACCATGGCGATATCAGCGCCCAGGTTTTGCTCAATCTCCATCACCCGCTCCGGGGTGAAACGATGCGTGGAACCATCTATGTGCGAACGAAAGGTGACGCCATCATCATCCAGAGTACGCAAGCCCTTCTGACCGCGAGCACCTGCCAGGCTAAACACCTGGAAACCGCCAGAATCAGTGAGCATGGGACCGTGCCAGTCCATAAACGTGTGCACACCGCCCAAACACGCTACGAGCTCATCACCAGGACGGAGATAGAGATGATAGGTATTCGCCAATACCAGGGTCGCACCAACCTCTTTGAGTTGCCGCGGTGTGACCGCTTTGACGCTCGCCTGGGTACCCACCGGTGCATAAACCGGGGTGTGTAGGAGACCGTGGGCGGTGGAAAAGGTACCGGCGCGCGCTTCGCCCTCAGTCGCCAGCAACTCAAAGCGGAACAAGTCGGGTTGATCGGTCATGCAGGTTCTCCAGTGACAGCAAGTTCAAGGTCTCAGCATTCTCCCGCTCACCACGGAAAGATGCAGGGGTCCTAATTGGGGAAGATTATAACAGTTTTTGGGTGCGACGCAGAGCATCGCACCCAAAAATCACCAACAGCACCCCCAAGCAACCATCCCAAGCGCATTAAGGCGCAGGCGGAGTCGGCAACGGAGAAAGCCCAGGCGTCACTTCAACGGGAGTGGTAGCCGGCGTCGTCTCCATCACAACAGGGGGCAACACCAATTCCATTACCTCTGCCCACAACGCCTCAAGTTCCAGACCCACGCGGAACGAACGCTCGTTGATCAAGGTCTGGAGCTCCTGCAAGCGCAGCTTTAGCGGTGTGAGAGCAGGCTCCAAATCGGGCAACAGGATACGCGCCTGCTCTAGATGGCCGATGGCGAGAGTGGTCGCTTCGGCAGCGGCGCGCGAATCACCCTCCAGGAGCAGCAGTCGCACCCGCAGCAAATCCTGTGCGGTCTGGAGCAACGCCACGCGTCCTTCCAAGACGGCAACCTTCTGATCAACCACCTCATCTTTGCCCGCCGCCGATTCCTGCAATACCTCGAGCTCTGCCTTCAAATCCACAAGGATTTCGCCCTGTGCTTTTACATCTGCCTCGACCGCGAGCAGGTCCGTTTCCAGCGAGGCGACCTGTGCATTTGCCTCGCTCAGCGCCTCTGTCTGAGACGTGAGCGCCTCGTCGCGATGGGCAAGTTCCTCCCGCGCCTCCTGCAATGCCGTTTCCAAGGTCGTCAACCGTTCTTCGAAATTCTGCAGATCAGTTTTCGCCCGCGCTTGCTCTTGCGTCACACGTTGCTCCAGCGCTGTGATGCGAGCGGTGTTTTCCTGCACGGGGCGCACAAAGGTACGATAGACCCATGGCACGCCGAAGTACAGCCCCGCGCCGATGAGCAAGCCCAGTACGATGACAAAGATCAAGCGCAACAAGAATTTGAAGAAACCACCTACGACTCGCCAAAAGGCATTCCCTGACGAGGATGGAGTTTCGGTCATGGCTGTACCTCCTGTTCGATAGGAACCTCCGGCATTGGCTCTGCACCGCCGAAAAGTTCCGAGAGCAATGCCTGCAGGCGCTGGAAGAAAGTCTCCGCTTTTGCCGTGCGCGCCTCAACATCAGCAATCTGTTGTGTGAGAGTCTCCACTGCCGTTTGCAGGGTAGCGGTCTCCTCATCGAGGGTTTCAACCTCACCACGGAGTTCTTTCACCCCGCTTCAGCCTGGTCCATACGCGCCGTCAGCCCCTCAAGGCGGTCGAGACGCTGCCGCAAGCCGTTTACCTCTCCCTGCAGCGTTTCCTGGCGCGCCCCGAGATCGGTGGTCTGGTTCCGCAAGTCAACGATGGCAGGGTGGTAATCCATGTTCAATGTGCCATTGATGCCGTTTAGCACCAGGAGAGAGAAAATCATCCCCAGGATACTGCCGGCAAAGACAGCGCCAACCCAAGCTAGCCAGCCCCAACCTGAACCTTTGGCAGCGCGAGGCTCGCGGGTGGGGGCGGAGGCGGGCGCCTCGGGTCGAGAGACAGGGTGAGGCGCAGCAGGCGGTGGTTCGGGCGGCGGCGCCACCGACACAGGTTGTGGAGTGGAAAGCGCCGGCTCCGGCGCGGCGGTCAGCACAGCAGGCGGTGGTTCGGGCAGGTGTGCCTCAGCGGCAAGACTGGGAACCGGCACGGCAGGCGGCGCCGGGGGCACCGGTTCCTCCAACGCCGGAGCGACTTCGTCAGGTGGAAGCCAGTCCTCTGCCAACGATAGCGGGGCAGAATCAGGCTCGACCTGCTCCGGTGCACCAGCCACAGAATCCAGCGGTGGAAAAGACACCATCACGTGCTCAGCGATACCGGCAAAAGCCTCTCCATCTACTCCCGGCACCGCCAAAAGTTCCTCAACAGCCAGAAAAGGACCACGCTCCTCCCGATAGGCGAGAATCCGTTCTGCAAGTGCGGAATCAACACCAGGAATGGAGTTGAGCGCAGAAGCATCGGCTGTGTTGAGGTCAACTCTAGAAGGTGGTGCAAGAGCTGGCGTCTCCCCGTTCGCGGGGGCAATGATTGGGATTTCCATAAGCCCTCCTTTGCTCATAACTACAAAGATGGGAGAGAATCGCAGAGAAAAACTGGCATCGCGGATAAGCTCTGTGATGAAGCCCCATCCATGGAAACCACGCTTCATTGTCATTGTATAGCCGATTTTGAATCCTCACAAGCCAAAGAAGTGTCATAACCATCCGGGGTTTTCCGCTCGCCGCGGGAATCCTCGTGATAACAAAGAGGCGATAACACCGCTCCAGGTGTCAGGCGTGAGATAGTTGCGGGAGCCTTGTGGCGTGGTATACTTTGAGCATCACAATCCAGCCCAAGGAGGCAGCTATGGTGGCAAAAGAGCTTCTGGATATTTTACGCTGTCCTTATTGTGTAAGCGGCGAGACACGTCGCAAGGACAAAGAGGACCCGGGACAGTTGAGCCTGGTGCGTGACGGCACCTGGTTGGTCTGCGGGGATTGCGGTCGCAAATACCCCATTCGTGAAGATATTCCCGTGATGCTTATCGAGGCAGGTAGCAAATGGCAGACGACGGCGGTCGAGGCGCTGCCGGTCCCGCCCCCCGCAGAGGATTGAAGGCGCGGTTCCAGGGCGATTGGACAGTCCCGGCGCTTAGCGCTGCGGGAGTGTGCTTCATTATCCTGGGATTGGTCGCGTTGGCCCTCCCTACAAGCTATGAGGGGGAGCTATTAGTATTGCTCGCGCCCAATCACTCACTGAGCGTCATGGATGTTGCAGGTGGGTTTGCTGTCAGCCTGGGCATCGTTTTGACGTGGTTGGGGGGAATGTTGTGGCAGCGGCAGATGCGCAGCTGAGCGCCAGACCCGGCATCTATGCGCTGGCATTGTATCTCGACCAACACCAACAGCTGCGCATAGGAGCCTTAGGAGACTTTCTATTCCCGGCAGGGTATTATCTCTATGTGGGGAGCGCTTGGGGACCTGGAGGGCTGAGGGCGCGCGTGGGGCGGCACCTTGGCGGAGGGTCTATCCAGCATTGGCACATCGACTACCTGCGCGCGGTCGCTGAGCCGTGCGCCCTGTGGGTAGCGCCAGAAGCAGCAGATGAATGTGCTTGGGCAATGCAGCTGCTGGCACTCCCAGAAGCTCGCATCGTGGCGCCGCGATTTGGCGCCTCAGATTGCGATTGTCCCGCTCATCTGGTGCTCCTCGAAAAAGACCCCCTCAATGCCTCGCTATTGCTGCAAGCACAATACCTCCAGCTGAGGTTACCGGGGTAAGCCAGAAATAAGGGGGAACCCAATGAAGGCTTTGTTGCAACAAGCTGCCCGCCTGCTCGACGTCCAACGCCTGGTCGTTTTCACGGGGGCAGGGATGTCGAAGGATAGCGGGCTAGATACCTTCCGTGATGCGGATGGGGTGTGGGCAAACAACGCACCACAAGATTATGCCTCGCCGGAAGGCTTTCGCCGCAATCCGCGCAAAGTATGGCGCTGGTATGCCCAACGACGGCGACAAATGCTTGAAGCGGAACCGAATGCCGGACACAAAGCCATCGCCAGGCTGGATGCGCTCCTGCCTCACGTCACCGTGATTACCCAAAACATTGATGAGCTGCACCAGCGAGCGGGCAGCAGCCGCGTGCTGGAGCTGCATGGCAGCGTTCACCGCTACAAATGCTCCAAGAACTGCCGGGGGACCCCCACCCTCACGCCTGTACCCGAGCTCACGCAAGAAGAGCCATTGCCCTGCCCCAACTGCGGCGCTTTGACCCGCCCGGATGTGGTCTGGTTTGGCGAGATGCTGCCAGCGGATGTCTGGGAAGGTGCAGTCCTCGAAATCGCAGCCTGCGATGCGGTGCTCGTGGTGGGAACATCAGGGCTGGTTGAGCCAGCCGCCTCGCTGCTGTGGCGCGCCAAAAGCCGGCGGAAAGCGCTCGTGGAGGTCAATCCAGAACCCACGCTCATCAGCAGCATCGCCGATGTGTTGTTGCAGGGAAAAGCAGGCGAGACCGTGCCCGCGCTTCTGGCGGCACTGAAGGAATATCGGACGGGGTTGCATTGACATCTTTCCCGGTCATGTTATACTTCGCAGCCGTGGGTCGTTAGCTCAGTACGGTAGAGCAGGGGCCTTTTAAGCCCAGGGCCACAGGTTCGAATCCTGTACGACCCACCTCTCCATGTTTGGTTCAAGCCTTTTGGCTGTGATGTCACCTGTCCTCGGTTGCATACGCACCGAGGACGTTTGTTATCTTCCCTCAACACTTGCCTCGCATCTTCCGCAGTAGCTGGACAGTGCCACGCAAAGAGTGTATTTCAACTTCCGGGCAAAAGGTAACCGATTGTCATACAAAGGATTCCTCTTTTATTGGTTTTTGCGGCGTGGCTGCGCCACGCCGCAAAAACACCTTTGTAGCACGCCCTGTAGGGGCGTTTGAGATTGCTGCCCCTGTCGTGAAATGCATCCCTGGTTTGGGCTTCGATTGTCATTACGCTCAAAGCGAAGTACAATTCCCTCAGATTCAGACGCGACCTCAGGAGTTCTGCATGCCACTACCACAGCAAGTGCTCGAAGCCATCGCCCGTCTCTACGGTGTTACAGCAGCTCAACTGCAACCCGCCACCGGAGGACATTTCGCATACGTGTATGAACTCAGGCTCAATCAACGCGCCTGCATCCTCAAAATCATCCCCCCCAACACCGATGTAGATGTACGCGCCATGCGGGCGGTCCTGGAATGGTTGGCTTTCCTTGCCGAAGCCGGAGGACCCGTTGTTCCTCCGGTATTCTCGCAACAAGGCAACCTGATTGAGGCGATGGCGGATGGAGAACAGGTCTACATAGCAGTGGTTTTTGAGAAGGCTCCGGGGATGCTGGCGGAGGGAATGGCGCCTGAAGCCTGGAGCGATGCGCTGTTTGAGGCTTTGGGGCGCACTGTAGGAGCATGCCATCGTATTGCCCAGGACTACAATCCCTCAAAAGCCGAATTCCGGCGCCCGGAATGGTCTGCGGGCAGCAGCTGCTTCAACCCGCACGAAGAACTGGAAGACGCGGATCCCATCCTCCTCGAAAGGCGGGCACAGACACTAGAGAGAATCGCAGTGCTCCCCAAGGAACGCGTGAGCTACGGATTGGCACACCTGGATTTACACTTTGGCAACTTCTTTGTGGATGCCGAGGCGCAACGCATCGTGCTGTTCGACTTCGACGATTGCGCCTATGGCTGGTACCTCATGGATATCACCATGTTGCTGTTTGATATTTTGGTCGTTTACAACGGTCATGAGCCGCTAAGTTTTGGCGCTCACTTCTTGGAGCAATTCCTACGCGGTTACCGTTCGCAAATGCCACTCGATTCTTTCTGGGTCAGCCAGCTACCGCATTTTATCAAATTGCTGGAGATCGGGGTCTATGCGATGCTCTATCGTGACTACGATCCCGCGACAGCCGACGAGTGGGTGAGCAAGTTTATGCCCGGGCGACGAGAACGCATTGAGCAGGCACTACCCTATGTGGACCTCGATTTCATGGCTATCTATCAAGCCAGCGGTCGCAGCTCATAGCTCCTGACGATCAAATGCGGCAAGCGCTCCCAGCAGGCAGAGCAGAATCAGCGCTCCAGCTGCGGCAACCGCGCCGCTATTCGAGGGCACAGAGGTTCCGCTCAGCGCGCCGAGCTGCCCAGCCCAGGCAAGCAATCCCCCCGGCATCAGAGGACCCACGCGAGGCAGGTTGCCCGCCAGCAGAAGCGCCACAGAACCACCCAAACCAATGCCCGCAGCAGCACCGGTGCTCCCGCCTAAAGCGCTTCCCAGAAGCGCTACCGCCACGAAAACCATCAACCAGAGGAACAACAGGGCATTGATCGCCATGAACAGCCCGAAATCCAGGGCGCCGAAAAGCACAACGGTGTAGCAATAGGCGCCCAAACCTGCGACCAGAAAACCGCCCGCGTAGACCACCGTCTGCGCAGTGAATTTGCTCAGGATGAAGGCCCAACGCGGCAAGGGTTTGCTCAGCACCAGCGCCGCCGTCCCGCGCTCACGCTCCCCCGCCACCGCACCCATGCCGAGCAGCACAGCGATGATAAAACCGAACTGCGAGAGGTTTTTGAGGTATTGCCCGATAGCATCCACAGCGGACGGTATCGGAATCAGGTCGGCGAACATTTCCGCGCCTTCCACGCCGCTGATTATTTGCGGTGTGAAATACGCGAGTAACGGCGAAAACAGCCCGAACAAGATAAACACCGCCGCAACCACCAGCACCCGTTTGGTGCGCCATTGCTGCAGTAACTCTTTGCGGGCAGCGGCGAGAAAAGCCGCCACTTCCACCTTCCAGGGAACCACCGGGGACGGAGAAAGAGACGCCTGCCGCCACAGTCGCACCAGCCACACCAGTCCGGGCGCGAGCAACAACGCCAGCACCACATACGTCAGAAGCACACTATCCGTAGACACAGAAACCATGACCAATGCGGCGTTCGCAACGGCGTGATAGGCAACCGCCACCAGATAGTAAACGGCTTTGCGGCTGACAAAAGCGCGCCACACGAGCACCGAAAGCACAACATGCAGCGTCATCGCCAAAATTCGTTCCAGCAGCGGCAACGCCGCAGAAAGCGGACCTTGCTCAAAGACTTGCAGCTGCGCCGCCAAGGCGGTAAGTTGCTCCGGTGAGAGCGCCAGCGTTTGCAGGTCCACACCCCGCAACGCCGCCAGCGAGCTCAATGAGGCGGCGGCTAGCACGCCGACGACCATCGCCTCAAAGCCTCCATGCCCCAAGCCGAGCATGAGGCTGTGTTCGAAGCGGCGCCAACGTGGCAAGAGTGCATAGCCCAACGCGCGGGCGGATTCCTCACACAAGCCCGAGGTCAGCCCCAACAACAGCGCGGTGCGCCAAAGCGGGATTGCAGAATCGCGCGTCTGCTCCGGTAGCCAGCCCAGGCGAGTCAGGCCCGCGTTCAGCGGCAGATGCACGGCTTGAGACACTGCAAAGGTCGCCACGCCAACAAGAAAAAGGAACCACGGCGCCGCTACCCGGCGTCTCAACGCCACCGCCGCGGCAACGGGTAGACTGAACATCAAAAGAATCGCCAGTGTGTAAGTGAAAATCATCTCGCAACTCCTGTTAGGCGAGCGAAAGTACAGGTCGTGGTGAGATTCGGCATCACGCGCTCACCTGAAGGAAAATCTCCTCAAGCGTGGGGCGAACCCATTCGTAACGGTTAAGGAGCAGCCCTTGCCCAACCACAAAAGGCAGTAAGGCATGTTTACCTGCATCAACATCACGCAACACCACCCGCACACTGTGCTCCTCTGCCATCACTCGTTCGACCCAGGGAAAAGCACGCAGTCCCTCCAGAAAGTCCGGAGAGACCGGTCCGGCGGCAGGATCAAGCTCCAACAACGCCGTATTGATCGCATAGCGTTGCAGCAAGGTCTCGCGCGGTTCCACCAACATCAAGCGCCCCTGGTGGATAATCGCGATAGTATCACAGATGCGCTCCACATCCGCCAAGATGTGGCTGGAGAAGAAGACCGTCACTTCGCCGCGCAAGTCCGCCAACAATTGCAATATTTCGTGGCGCCCTGCCGGATCAAGCGCACTGGTAGGCTCATCCAGGAGGAGTATGGGCGGGCGATGGAGTAAGGCCTGGGCAATGCCCAGACGTTGGTGCATGCCGCCGGAAAAACCACCGATGCGCCGCCGCGCAGCCTCCTTGAGACCGACGCGCGACAGGACCTCTTCGACACGCTCACGGCGCTCAGCATCAGAGAGGGCAAACAACTGCCCCACATAATTCAGGTACTCGCGGGGCGTCATCCAGTTGTAGAACGCCGGATCCTGAGGCAGATAGCCGAATTTCCCACGGGCGGCGCTATCGCCATTGGTCGCCTCCAGACCCGCAATCCAGGCTTTGCCCTCTGTGGGGTGCGCCAACCCGGCGAGCAAGCGCATCGTCGTGGTTTTCCCGGCGCCATTCCGTCCCAGAAAGCCAAAGATGGACCCTGCCGGTACTTTCAAATCCAGGTGGTCGAGAGCCAAAACCTCGCCATAGCGTTTGGTCAAGCCCTCGCAACGAATCGTCTCACTCATCCTTCCGTCCCAGCGTAAAGTAGATAATCGGACCAATGATATTGACCAACACGACGATGAACAGCCACATGGTCTTGGAGCCTCTGAGTTCCTCCTGAGGGCGCTTTATCAAATCCAGTAGCGCAAAAATCAGCAACCCAATTTCAATTAGCACAACGGGGACCAGCAAAGGCAGATATTTAAGCAGCTCATCTGTGTTGAACATCATAACCTCCGGCATGTTGAGATCAAAACCTCTGTCCGGTACTATACAACCGAAAACCTAATCAGCAACAATCCTCGGGTGCATTTCAGGAGAGGAGACCGGCGGCGCCCACCAATCTCTAAGCAAATTCTCAACTCACTCTCAGGCTCCTCTCAGGTTGCAGCGGTAAACTACGAGTGAAGTTAAGGGAATGAGGGAAAAATGTTAAATTTACAATCAAGCCATGCAGAAATGCCGCGTCAGCTGCCAGCAGTTGCACCGGCGGCGCATAAAGCGCTCTCGAACTCGCTGGCACAGCTATCGCCGATCAGTCTGGATGAGATTCAAGACGTAGCGCTACTACGGCGCTTCGACACCAAGATGGTGCTTCGGGAAGACCATCTAACGCGGATATTGGCGCAGCTGAGCGCCGCCTACGATGTACTGGAAATAGCAGGGCAACGCATCCACCGTTACACTACGCTGTACTTCGATACGCCAGCGCTGACGTTCTATCACCAGCACCACAACGGGCAACGCAGTCGTTACAAGGTACGCATCCGCACCTATGAGGATAGCGGGTTGGCGTTCTTGGAGGTCAAGTGCAAGACGAACCAGGATATCACTAGCAAGGAACGGTTGCGAGTTCTGGAACCCACGGCATCCCTCGACGCAGAGGAGCGGGAATTTCTGGATGCGATTCTGCCTTTGCCCGCTGATACGCTGCTCCCGGTTCTGGGAAATGCGTTTCGCCGGGTGACGCTCGTGAGCAAGCATCGCGCGGAACGGCTGACCATTGATATTGGGATGTCCTTCCGCCTGGGTCGATCCGGTATCGTGCTTCCCAGCATCGCCGTCGTCGAAATCAAGCAGGCTGCCTACTCCTTGTGCTCCGAGTTTATCGGTGAGGCGCGCAAACTGGGCCTGCGCACGACCAGCATCAGTAAATACTGTACGGGGATTGCGTTGCTTGCGCCGCAGGTCAAACACAATGCCTTCAAGCCCCAACTAGGTCTTCTCGATCGCATTCTCCGGGAGGGAAATAACTCATGAACGACTTTCTGGTTTTCGGGTCAGGTTTCGTATTCAACGTCAGCGTCGCATTGCTGATCATACGGTATATCTACAAACCTGTGCGGCGCAATAAGGACTATGTGTTGATGTTTCTGATGTTCAACACGCTGGTCTACCTGATTGCAGGGCTGCTCAGCGACCTCAATCTCAGCCTGGGGGTTGGTGTAAGCCTCTTCATCCTCTTTCGCATCCTGCGCTTCCGCACCGATCCGATCCCCGTCCGCGAGATGACGTATCAGATAGTGATGATGGCGCTGCCGATTATCAATGCGCTGTTGATCAAAGAGGAGAGCTACACCACGTTGGTGATTGCCGATGCTGCCGTTGCCGTCGTACTGCTGGTCATCGAGCATGGTTGGGGGTTGCAGAATATCAACCAAAAGACCGTCACCTATGAGCGCATCGAATGGATTCGCCCAGAGCATTACGAGGACCTGTTGGCTGATTTGCGCGCGCGCACCGGTCTGGAAATCACCCACGCCGAAATCGGGAAGATTGATTTCCTGCACGACGTTGCAGAAATCAAAATCACGTACGCCGAGCCTGCGACACAAGCCGTCACGCACCGCCCAGCAGAGCAGTCACTCGATTACAACACACTCTTCTCCCCTGCCGGGCAAAAATAAGGGTTTCAACGCTACCTATAACACTCTCAAAGCTATGAGAAGGAGAATACACATGAAAAAGATAATGGCATACCTGTTTACTGGGTTGTTGATTCTCAGCCTGGTCGGCTGTTCCACAGTCGCCGCGACCGTTGCAACCGTAGAATCCACCTCGAGCAACGCAGCAACGGTCACCGACTCTACCACAACCGTGAAAACCTCACCGGCAGTCACGGTGACCTATGAACCCATCGCTGTAGAATACGAAAGCGAGGATTTGGACGATAGCGTCAATACCGCAACCGCCGCGAGCATCACGCTGGAAGGGGATACGATTCGCTTTGAAGGCACCGGCGCTGAGGTGAACGGGAGCACCGTCACCATCACTGCCGCAGGCACTTACGCTATCAGCGGCACACTCAATGATGGGCAAATCATCGTCAACACACAGGATAAGGAGAAAGTGGTGCTGCTCCTCAACAACGCAAACATCAGCAATGCAAGCAGCGCTCCTATCTTCGTGCAAAACGCGGAGAAAACTGTCATCACCCTGGCAGAAGGCACAGAGAACGTTATCACAGACGGCAGCGCTTACGTCTTGGAAGCGGGAGCGACCGAGCCTAATGCCGCGATTTTCAGCAACGACGATCTCACCATCAACGGCGGGGGCGCGTTGACCGTCAATGCAAATTACCGCAACGGTATTGCCACGGATGATGACCTCAAAATCACCGGCGGCATTATCACCGTCAACGCCGTGAACGATGGATTGAAGGGGAAGAGCTCCATCGCAGTCAAAGACGGTAGCATCACCGTTTCCGCAGGCGGTGATGGCTTGCGCTCTGATAACGCCGAGGATCCCGAAAAGGGTATCATCGCCATCGAAGGCGGATCTCTAAGTATCACCTCGGAACTGGATGGCATCCACGCCGAGACGAGCGTGCTGGTGAGCGGAGGCAACATCAGCATCGTCACGGGCGGCGGCAGCGCCAACGGCAGCACCCAAGCGGGTTGGGGCAACTGGGGTGCGCCCAATCAGTCAGCGACCGCAGAGGATACCGCAAGCGCCAAGGGCATCAAGGCTACCACAGCGGTTGCCATCACGGGTGGGAACATCAACATTGACTCCTCGGATGATGCGCTCCATGCCAACGGCAGTATCAGTCTCAACGGCGGCGCTGTGCAGATTGCCTCAGGCGATGATGGTATCCACGCTGACACCGCGTTGGAAATCAACGGGGGGACGCTGAACATTAGCAAATCCTATGAGGGCATCGAGAGTGCGGCCATCACGCTCAACGACGGTACGATCACCATCACCGCGAGCGATGACGGGATCAACACAGCTGGCGGCGCCGATGGCTCAGCCCTTGGCGGGCGCCCCGGGCAGAATATGTTCGCGGAGACTGGCGACTATCAGCTCAACATCAACGGTGGCACTATCACCGTAGATGCAGCGGGTGATGGGCTTGACGCCAATGGACCGATTAACATGACTGCAGGAGTCGTCATCGTCAATGGCCCAACCGAGAACATGAACGGAGCATTGGACTACCTGGGCAGCTTCACGATTACCGGCGGTTCCCTGATTGCGGTGGGCAGCGCAGGCATGGCACAGGCGCCGAGCGCCACCTCTACGCAATACTCGGTGCTGGTGAACTTCGCCTCGATGCAGGCGGCAGGCACTGTGCTGCATATCGAAAGCGCTGACGGAACTGAGGTTTTGACCTTTGTCCCCACCAAGGCGTTCCAATCCGTAGCCTTCTCCTTGCCCACACTGCAAAATGGCGTCACCTACAA
>JAKJAC010000023.1:0-11647 GCA_022707705.1 Chloroflexota bacterium | reverse complement strand
TGAGGTCACAGGTTCTGCCACAAACGGCTTAGTCTCTGGTGGGACCTATAGCGGTGGCACACAAGCGAGCAGCTTCACCATCTCCAGTATTGTCACCGGCGCCAGTATGGGCGGGGGAATGATGGGCGGACCTGGTGGAGGAATGCCCCGCCCTGGTGGTGGGCAACGCCCCTAAAGGAGGTGATGACCATAACGTAAAAATGAATCCAAAATGCGGCTGTCCCTTAAATCGAAAACGCGAGCCTGCCCGGTGCAGGCTCGCGGCACATTGTGCGAGCATTCGATCACGGAAAAACGAGTGCGCTTCACCCGCGCGTGACAATCATATTGCCCGATTCATAACGCCGCAGCCCCCGGAAGAAGACCCATTGCGCCAAAGCCATCGCGCCCAGGGTAAAAACGACCATCAATCCCAGATTCTGCCAGCGGAATTGCAGCAGCGCTCGCGCCGGCACAGAGCCAACCAACGCTGCCGGCAACAGCGTGTACAGGAGCACCCTCACCACGCCAGGGAAAAAGTCTACCGGGTAGAGGCTGAAGGAGAGGGTTGCATTGAACCACTGCGCTGCCAGGTCCTGCGCCTGCCCCAACCAAAACGCCAGCGACCCCGCCAGCACCCCCACCGCACAAAAGATCAGGGCGACCAAGATGACCAGCAGCACGTACAAAGGCAGGGTCTGCCACCCGCCGGGGACGACAATGACGTAGAGCAGGACTCCAAAGAGCAAGTCCCCCCAACCTGAAAGGTTCGTCCGCGAAGAGAGCAAATGCCAGAGCGGATTGGCAGGCAACGCCAGGTAGTAATCCAGGTCGCCGGAGGCAATGACGTGCGCCACTCGCGTCAAATTGCCAAAGACCGCGACTACCAAGCCAAAGCCCGATGCCGATACCGCATAAATCGTCACCACGCCGGTCAAATCCCAGCCGTTGAGGAGCGGGAAACGTTGAAAGAGCAACGTCCAGAAAACCAGCAACATCAGGTCGTTGAGCAACATGCCGAAGACCTGTAGAACAAACGCCCCCCGGTAAGCCATCGCCGACATGAGATTGTGACGCAAGTAACGCCAGATAAGCCCTAAGCTCTTCATCTACCCTCCTTGCACCACCAGGCGTCGCTGCGCAGCACGCCAAACCAGGGCGACCAAAGTCCCAAAGAAGGCAAGGTAAAGCACCTGTCCGAGCGCCAGTCGCGCCACTTCGCCGGGCGCAAAGGCGACGAAGGCGCGCGCGGGTGCGTAGGTGATGAAGTGAAAAGGCAACCAGCGCGAAATCGTCCGCAGCCAATCAGGGAAGAATTCCAGCGGCAGGAACAATCCGCCAACGGTAAAGAGTAGCTTCTGATAAATCCAGAAGACCGGTTGCGTCTCCTCCATCCAAAAAGCAAGGAGACCGATGAGCACCCCAATCAGCGCATCGAGCAACAAAGCCAGGATTGCGAGCAGCAAGAAAGCCAGCAACCCGGGCAGACTGCCCGCGCCAAAGCCCACGCCCAACCCCACCACCAGCGCACCTGTCGCCAGGTTGAGCGCGAAGCGCGGCGCGGAAGTGCCCAACGAAGTTGCTGCCTGAAAGAGGGGAAAAGACACCGGACGGGCGAGCGTATACGCGACCGCACCGGAGCGTACCGCTTCGCCCATATCCAGAAAGATGCGTGAGGATGACATCATCACGGTTTCCGTCATCACCAGATACCAGACGATATCGCGCAGCGTGTAACCACTCTCAGTAGCGTTGCCACTGACCGTGTAGACGGTGCTCCACAGCGCCATAAAGATGCCCATGAAGATGACCATGGCAACTGCGCGCATCAGGAATTCGCCGCGATAGGCAAGCTGCTGTCGCGCCGCGATACGCCCAATGAACAGACAACGCCGGAGCGGTTTCATGGGTCAGACTACCTGCGCCGCGTTATAAATCTGGGCGATGATGGCTTCCATCTGTGGATTATCAATGTTGATATCCACGATGCTGTAACGCGAGAGCAACCCGGAGGTCACTTGCTCGATGGGCGCGACAGTGGTATCCACCTCCAGTTTGACCCCATACCCCGTGTGTTTGAGCACAGTCACCCCAGGCGCATCGAAACCCTGCCAGGGCACAGCCAGCTTCAGGGAGATGATTTTGGTGCGCAGATACGTGTGTTTGAGCTCGGTGACGCCGCCATCATAGATGACTTCGCCGTGATTGATGACCATGGCGCGCTTACAGAGCACCTCCACGTCACCCGCATCGTGCGAAGTGAGGAAAACGGTTACCCCTTCTTGCTGATTCAGTTCGAGAATCAAGTCGCGAATGCGCTGTTTGACAACCACGTCGAGACCAATGGTCGGTTCATCCAGAAAAAGGATTCGCGGGCGATGCAACAGCGACGCCGCAATTTCGCAGCGCATCCGCTCTCCCAACGAGAGCTTGCGCACGGGTGTCTGCAAGTGCGGACCAATCTCGAAGAGCTCCACGAGCATAGCGCGGCGCTCATGGTAAGCAGCAGGCTCCAGGGCATAGATGTGCGCGAGCAGGTCAAAGGAATCCACCGGCGGAAGGTGGTACCACAGCTGCGATTTTTGCCCAAAGACTGCGCCAATCTGATACGCCAGCTGCTGGCGTTGCTTCCAGGGCACCAAACCCAGAACGGAAGCGTTGCCGGAGGTTGGGTGCAGGATCCCCGTCAGTATTTTGATGGTGGTGGATTTGCCTGCACCGTTGGGACCGATGAAAGCCACTCGCTCGCCTTCATCCACCGCAAAACTGATGCCCTTGACCGCCAGCACAGTTCGGGTCTCGGGGTGCAGCAAGGCACGCACGCTACCGCGCAACCCCGGACTTTTCACTTGGGAAGTGAAAGCCTTGGTGAGGGCTTCAACCGTGATACTCGCCATCGGCTAGATGGTCCACTGATCGTGGATGATGCCCACCAAAACCCAGCGTCCCTCAAATTCCTGGAACACCAGGCGCAGGCTCACCCAATCCATCCCCTCATAATCAGGATTGAAGCCAGGGAAGTGATACTCCACCACCATTGCGCCGGGATAAGCCTCTTGGCTGTTATCAATGCTGTTGCCCTGACCGAGACGCTCGTTGGCGCTGACGGCTTCCGCGGTCGTGTAATCCTGGTCAAAAATGAATTCCTGATAATAGCCTGCAAAAGTCAGGTTAATCGGCTCACCGCTGCCATCATAGGCGCCCCACTCGTACACGGTCGAATCGGAGAACGCGCCATTCAGTTGCGCCGGCGTGAAAACCAAATCCTCATCGCGCACAAATGCGTAGGGCGAGAAGCGCACACCCTGCGTGGGATGCGCCAGCGCCGCGAGCGCTGCCATGTCCTGAGCTTTGAGCGCCGCGAGCGCCTGCGCGCCCAACGCCAATGCCGTATCCTCAGGAGAGAGTGACGGCGCTGAAGTCGCCGTTGCTGCCGCGGGTAGCTCGGCAGTTGCCGGAGCCGAGGTAGGTGCAGGTGTGTTACAGGCTACCAGCACCAACAGTAAGCCAAGCAAAGCCGCCAAAATCCACTTGACGTGAGCACGCCCAAATAAGCCAGACATACCGACCTCCTTGCTGGAATGCGATACCAAATTAGAACACATAAAACTGTTGAGGAATATCTGCTCTAAAAGACTCCGCCGGGTTGAGGAAAGTTCCCCCGTATGCAGTGCCATCGGGTTGCACGGGCTGCGAGTCGTTGGTAGAGGCTTCCTCTCAAGCGCACCCCCAAAGACCTGAATCAGTATAGCCAAACGACCAGGGCTGTCAATGTGCCAGAAAATGAGGGATATAAGACAAATCACTGGGAAGTTCAAGGATCAGTTTGATGAGAAAATGCACCTGGACCCTTTGACGCGTTGAAGAGGTGCAGAGGTAGGGTTCTTTTGTGATTTTCGTGGACGGGGCAAAAGTCCACAGGTGGGCTTCGCCGTCCACGAAAATCACAAGCAGAAAGAAGACGCGGAGAATTGAGCGCTGATGCAGATGTTTTCGCCCGCTCCGCGCGGGAACACGTTAGTGAATGAGGTTTTTACAAAACAGAGCAACCATAGTATAACACGGGTCACCCGCGTGGGCGGGATTCTGAGATTTCACCACCCAATCCTATCAGCCATGAGTGCGGATAGATTAGACATTGTCATCACTGCATTTGGGGAGCTCACATGAAAACAAGACTCAGCTTAAGTCTACTCGTTAGCATCGGATGCCTGATCCTGTTCAGCTCTGTCAACGGTCACCCTGGAGCAGCTGCGCCTGCGATGACAGCCTATGCCTTTGGCGCGCCGGAGGTCGTGGCAGCGCGACCTGGCGCGATAGGTATCGTTGGATGGCTTCCTAAGGGGCAGCTCATGCTCATGCTGCAGGAGGGGCAGCACTCACGGGCTGCGTATTTCACCCCCAAAACAGAGGAGCTCGCCATCGCGCCAGGACCTACGTCATGGCAAGAAGCGCTGCAAGCCGTGGGACGCCTGGCACCACCAAGTCCTGCTGACGTAGGTCTACCGGAGACGCCGTTGCTGGAGACGCAATGGAGCCCTGATGGACGCATTCGCGCCGCGATTCTGGCGCCCGGCGCGCAGGCAGGCGCGCCCATCCCGGTCACCCAATTGCAACTGTTCGATACAGTCACAGGACGGGAAAGCACCTGGGATGGTGCGCCCCGCTTTATCACCGATATCGCCTGGGCGCCGGATAGCCGTTGGCTTGCCGTGCTGGGTGTTGCCGGCATAGGGGCAGATGGAGCCGAACGCGCGCAGCTCTTCCTGGTGGATGCGCACACCGGGGAAGGCTACCTGGCGCGCGAGGAGGTCTTCGGCGGCGGGATGTGGGGGCGCCAGCTGGCATGGTCGCCGGATGGGATGCAGCTGGCGGTCGGTTGCCCTACAACCGAGGAAGGGCGGGTGTGCATTCTCGCGGTCAATCAAAATGGTGAGCCTTCCGCAGCACACCCCGCTGCCGTAAACATCGCGCCAGTTGTGGCGCCGGCACAACCGGCGCTACGAGCTGCCACAACCCCGTACACCCCGCCTGCGGAGATTACCCTGCACGTCTACCAGCTCACGCTCGGAGGCGCACGCCGTCAGCCCTATACTCTCTGCGAACCGGGCAGTACCGCCTGGGGCTGTACCGTTTTCTGTGACGAAGCCGATTTACCCTGTGTGCGCACGGTCACCCTCCCCTATCCCTATGCCACCAACCCGATATCTATCCCTATCGAGAGCGATTATCTGCTGGATGTGGTGCCGCTGGAGATGGGAACCTACTATCATGCCACGGCGCTTATCGCGCAGGCAGCTGCTGCCCGCAGCTATGCCTATCGCGCCATCTATGACGGACGCAGCATCAACAACTCTACGGCTTTCCAAGCCTTCATCCCCTACAAGTTCGAAAGTCTGCCCACGGCGAGTTTCCCCGGCAATTCAGAAGACCCGTGTGCATCCGACAATCTCAACACCCGCCAACGCATCATCTGCGATGCCGTCGCGCCAGGGTATTACATTGCCCATGATTCCACACCGGAGGACTACGTACCCGCCTTCGCGGAATTCTCCGCCGACGCCTGGTTGCGGACCGTGAACGGCGGGCGGGTGTACTTGCGCAGTGTAGAAGACCCCATCAGCAGCGGTTGCGATGCCAACAATTACGGGCATCAGCGGGGGATGAGCCAGGAAGGAGCAAGTCGCTGGGCGCGGGGAAACCGTTGCTCCTATTCCGGCAAGGGAGACGATCCCTGGAGTGTGCGTTGGGAGGATGCGCGCCAGATTCTGACGCACTATTATACCGGCGTCCAGCTGCGAGAAAGCGCCGGCACGCGGCTCACACCGGATTATCGCTGGGCGCCGTTGGAAATTGACTGGCGCAGTGGCAGCGTTAACCCACCGCTGCTGCAACCGGGAGAGACACAGCTCATCACGTTCACGGTGCAAAACACGGGGGTGTACACACGGACCGGGCAGGTGGCGCTAACGCAATTTGGCTGGGAGGATGAGGAAGGCGCGCCGGTCATCACAGCCACGACACGCGTGACCATCTCACAGATCGTGGCGCCCGGTGAGAGCATTCGGGTGGGGGTGCCGCTCACAGCCCCGCTGCAGACCGAGGCGCTGCAACGCTATCGCTTGCGCTTCGATATGGAGCTGCTCGAAGAAGGCACCGGCATGGTGAGCTTCAGCACCAGAGAACCAGAGCGTCCCTGGCCCATTTTTGAGACAGAAATCACCGTGATGCTCCTACCGCACAAGATGTTCGTGCCGCTCATCCTGCGCGAGGTGACCGGATAGGTCGCTGAAAACCCTATGGGCGCGGAGGACATCTCCGCGCCCACAGGCAGGGTGCGCCACGAAAGTGAGAGAACCAGCTTCCTTCGCAAAATGGCGCGCTGCGAGAGAAGCAGCGCCACAGACAGATTCAACCGGCAGGTCGATCAAAAATCGGTGAGACAGATGGGTTTTGGCGCGGCAAAGAGCCGGTTCACTACCGGCACAGCTGCCGGATCGGAAATCTCCGCCAGATTGTAGGCATAGAGATGCTGGAAATCTACCGCTCCCATGAGCAAGGATGAGAACTCCGCCACGTCCAACGTCATCTCCACATCGAAGGAACCACTCTCCGGCAAAGTCGCCCGCCCATTTTGGAAAGCGATGACCACACTGCCATCATTCTCCGGCAGGAAGGAATCACGCACGGTGAGGCGCAGCCGCAAGTTTTGACCGTTGAAATCATGCCCCGCCAGAGCACGGAAGATGCCGGGCACATCAAGCACCCGCGCCATCAATCCCACACCCTGCACATTGCTCTCATGATAGACAGAAGGGATAATCGTTTCCACCTCATTGCGCGGATCGGAGAGCAAATGGTGGAAAGACTCATCGGCAGTGGTCAGCACAATCCGGTCCACCTGATCCGCCTGTGAGCTGAGAAAAGCGAGCAGCGCGCCGAGCGCTTCCCGGTTGTTGACAACAAATTCCTTGATGACGAGGTCGTTGCGCAAAGCACTCTCCACGGGGCGCGCCTTGAAGTTGAAGAGAATGTAGCCCTCCACGCACCCATCGCGCACATAGCCTACCAGGCGCCTTTCCAGACCCAGGTTGGTGAACCAACCATCCCACTCCGGGGGATAGCGCACAATCATGCCGTGCGTCGCAGTCTGGTAGCGATTATAGCAATCCATGAGCGCATCTTTATCCTCGGCGGTAAGGAAACGGACGTGCACCTTCGAGGCGCTCCTATGCAAGGCTGCGGGGCGGAAACGATACTGGCTAAACTTGGTGCTGTAGCCAAAGCCCATGGCGTAGTAGAAATCGGGCCTAAAGGGATAGAGCAACGCCAGAGGGGCGCCCTTTTGCCGGTAATACTGCAAGAAGAACGCAAGCAGCTCTTTGGCAACATGCTCCTTCTTGTGCAACAAATCCACCGCCACCATACCCACACCGCCAACGCCAATCTCTACCCCAAGCATATTCATGCGGAAATCGTGCAACCGCATCCCCCCCACCAGCTGCTCATCACGATAGAGACCGTAGAGATGCAAGACGGGGATGTGCTCCTGCGCTTCCGTTAGCCGGTCAATCAGCCGTTGGCGACCCTCTTCGGTGTTGATCTTGAAACCCGGATATGCGTTGATGGAAATATCCACGAAGTCCCGGATACCTTCGGCAGTTAATAGACGGATATCGCTCATGTTGGCTCCTTTGAGAACAGCTGGAAGCTGTAAATTGCGAGTTGGCAGCAGCGCCCATTCTATCACAAAATGCGCAAACGAAGGGGCAGTAAGTAATCTCAATTGACTAAACTGCCCATGGTTGTACAATGTCGAATTGCCCAAGATTGCAGAGCCACCGGCGACGTTTCGTTACGCCACCTGGCAAGCCCCGCAACGGCGTCATTGCATGTATGGAGGATAAATTCTATGAGCATCATCGAAGTCAGCCATTTGACCAAGTACTACGGCAAAGCGCGTGGCATTGTGGATGTTTCCTTCGGCGTGGAGAAAGGAGAGATATTCGGCTTCATCGGACCCAACGGCGCCGGGAAATCCACCACCATCCGCCTGTTACTCTCGCTCATTCATCCCAGCAGCGGCGGAGCGAAAGTTTTCGGCAAGGATGTGGTAACACAAGGCACCGAGATTCGGCGCGATATCGGCTACCTGCCTTCTGAAGTCTATTACTACGAAGGCATGAAGGTCATTGACCTGCTCAAGTATTCCGCGAGTTTCTACCCTGGGGACCACACGCAGCGGATGCGGCAGCTGGCAGACGCGATGGAATTGGAGCTCAACCGGCGTATCAACGACCTCTCGTATGGCAACAAGAAGAAAGTCGGCATCGTTCAGGGCTTGCTACACAGCCCCGCGCTGCTGTTTCTGGATGAACCCACTTCCGGGCTTGACCCGCTGATGCAGCGCAAGTTCTTCGACCTCATCCGCGAGGAAAACGCGCGCGGCGTGACAGTATTCTTCTCGTCACACATTCTGGGCGAGGTGCAACGCCTGTGTAACCGCGTGGGCATCATTCGCGAGGGGAAGATCGTGGAAATCTCCGACATCCGCACGTTGCAGCAAAGCAATTACAAGAAGGTGCACGTCACTGCAGAAGGGTTGACTCCAGGCGCCTTTGAATTGCCCGGTGTGACGAATGTGCAAGTGGAAAATGGCACGGTGCATTTCTTCTTCAAGGGCGATATCAACGCCGTGCTGCAGCGTCTCAGCTCCATCCATGTGACCGATGTGTCCATCGAGGAACCGACGCTGGAAGAAATCTTCATGCATTACTACGAATAGGCGCAGACTATGAACGCAAATATCTTTCGTCACGAGTTTCGCGCCCGGCTTAAGTCGGTGGCTGTCTGGTCTGTTTCTATGGCGCTCCTCATCATCTTCTTCTTCGCGTTGTTCCCGGCATTTGCCGACCAGGCGGAGCTGATGAACGAGATGATGGCGAATTTCCCGGCAGAAATGCGAGCCGCCTTCAATCTGGACAAAATGAATCTGGCTACCGTGTTGGGTTATTTCGCTTTCCTCTTCATGTTCGTCCAGCTCTGTGTTGCCATTCAAGCCAGCAACTACGGTTTTGGGCTGGTCTCGATCGAAGAGGCAGAACTGACTGCCGATTTCCTGTTGAGCAAACCCGTGAGCCGAGTAGAAGTGCTCAGCAGCAAGTTTTTGGCTGCATTGAGCAGCCTTGGCATCACCGATCTGGTGATTTGGGCGAGCAGTTTCATCGCCATCATTTCTTTCCGCGGTCAACGCGACTATGAGCCACGGACGCTGCTGCTGTTGCTGTTCAGTATCGTCATCTTCCAGCTCTTCTTCCTCAGCGTAGGGTTAGTTATCTCGTTGTTGGTCAAGCGTGTGCGCAGTGTTACACCCTATGGGCTGGGGCTGGGCTTTGGCGCCTATGTTCTGAGTGCGTTCAGCGGTGTATTAGGCGATGTGAAGCTGGAGCTGTTGACGCCCTTCAAGCATTTCGACGCGGCAGCGATTGTAACGAACAGCGCGTATGATATGCCACTCGTCCTGCTCAATGTGGGCATCACTGTCATCGCACTGGCAGCAAGCACCTGGCTGTACTTGCGCCGCGATATTCCGGCGGTATCGTAAGGAGGGTCCATCAATGGCTATCTTTTTCCGTGAACTGAAAGCCAATCTCAAATCGTTGCTCATCTGGAGCGCGATTATTGCACTACTTATCGTGATTGCTGTGGCCAAATTCGCCGCTTTTGCTGGCAATCCCGAGACTCTGAAAATTCTGGATTCCATGCCCCCAGCGCTGCTAGATGCTCTGAGCATGCGCGCCTTCAATCTCACTACCTTGAGCGGCTTCTACGGTGTGATGTTCATCTACTTTGGCTTGATGGGCGCTATCGCCGCAGCAATGTGGGGCAGTGATATCATTTCCAAGGAAGAGCGCGATAAGACGGTGGAGTTCACGCTAGTCCTGCCGGTCTCCCGCGCACAGGTTGTTACCGCCAAAGCCCTCGCCGCCCTGGTCAACTGCATTGCCCTGGTGCTCATTACCTGGGCAGTGTCGTTGGTTGCGGTGCGCTCCTACAACCCTGATTCCACATTCTTCAGATTCCTGGCGCTGGAAATGCAAGCGATGCTGGTCATCGAACTCATCTTTCTCGCCATCGGGTTGTTACTGGGCTGCAGCATGAAGCGCTACAAAATCTCGGGTTCGGTCGCGGTCGGCATCATTCTGATGACTTACTTCCTATCGGTCGCCTCTGCATTGGATGAGAGGCTGGATTTCTTCAAATACTTCTCACCGTTCAAGTATTTCGACTCGGGTGAGCTCTTCCGCAGCGGGAAGCTAGAGGTTTCGTACCTGCTCCTCTCGGCTGCCATCATCGTCGTCTGCGTGATTGCTGCCTACCAACTGTACCGCCGCCGCGACCTGTATATCTGAAGCAACATGGACGGCTTAAGTTCGAAGAGCGCCGGTTACTTTCGCAGTGGTTTGCCTTACAATCGCCTGGGGCGCGGCTCTCAAACCCTCGTCGTCTTCGGAGGGTTGATGTTCGAGAACCGCCCCCAGTTCGGATTGGTATCGCCTTACGGATTCTTGAAAGATGCCTACAACGTTTTCGCCGTGCTGCGCAAACCGGGATTGCCGGTGGGCTACAGCATGAAGGACATGGCGGATGATTATGCCGGCACAATTCGGGAAGAGTTTGGCGGACCAGTGAATATCATTGGCGTCTCAACCGGAGGCTCAATCGCGCAGCATTTCGCCGCCGATCATCCCGAGCTGGTGCGGCGCCTGGTGCTCCATTCGAGCGCGCATACATTAAGCGAAGCCGGCAAACAGATGCAGATCAAGGTAGCGCAGATGGCGAAACAAGGACGGTGGTATGCAGCCAGCGCTGCCATGATGGGCTTCATCTTGCCCCGTACCGGCTTGATGAAGGTTCTCACAGGACCGCTCAATGCCATCATCTCCACCCTCATGGCGCTTAGCGCACCCAAAGACCCCAACGACCTGGTCGTCACGGTAGAGGCTGAGGACAAACATGCCTTCCGAGAACGCTTGCCGGAGATTACAGCACCCACGCTGGTCATTGCCGGCGCTGAGGATCCCTTTTACACACCGGACCTCTTCCGTGAAACGGCTGAGGGGATTTCCCATGCCCGGCTTATCCTGTATGAGGGCATGGGCCATGCGGCTTCCGGGAAACGCCTCCAGCAGGCAGTGTTGAGCTTTCTAAAAGAGACGTAACCCTGACCACTAACGCTCGCCATCTCCTGCGATTGATCCACAGCAGGTGGGCTAGCAGCGCGGCTTCGATGCACCGTTAGCCCACCCATCAGAAGCAGTCGCCGCTCAAAAGAAGAGCAGCGCTACTGTGGCGATAGCTTGCGGTAAGCCGTGCAATAATGCCGGCGCCAGGCAAACACCAAACCGCCGAAAAACGTCCAGAAGCCCCAAGCCCAGGTTGCCGCGTCAGATATCCCCAGAATCCAGCGGAGAATGCCAACGTGCGTCAAGCCAAAAATCAATGCGGCAATGAGGGTCCCCCAACCAAAAGCCACACCACGAAAAACAAAGGGCTTGCCAAAGGCGGCATTGAGCCGGGAGTGGACGTATCCCCGGTAGAGAATCTCCTCGCCGAAACCAACAAAAAGCGCATACGTGAGAAATATCACCAGAGCTTTTCCTGCCAC
>JAKJAC010000239.1 GCA_022707705.1 Chloroflexota bacterium | reverse complement strand
GCTTGCCCGCTCGCGCGGCAGAAGGCGCGGATTCTCTCCGGCATTCCACCGGGGTGCAGGAAGAGAGGGGCGTCCGGGTCAATCACCGCCAGGAAGGGGCGCGCCTCAGCCGCCAGGCGGGTGAGCTCCGCATAGGAGAGGTCCCACTCGCGCTTGCATTCCTGCACCAGCCACAGCCCCATGACGTTCTTCGAGAGGCGCCATGTGCCGCAGACCCCGCCCTCGTTGGTGAAGTTGAAGGCTAGCGCTTGCGGGCTCAGGTTGGGATGATCCAGCTCGGCGCCCATGATGGACCAGGTGCCGGAGCTGATCCAGGCAAATCCGGCATTTTCCGCGGGGATAGCGACAACGGCGGAGCCGGTATCATGGCAGGCGGGAGCGATTACGGGCAATTCACCCGCAGCAACCGCTGCGTCTGCAGCGCCCGCTGCGCCCGCAGCGACCTCTCGCGCAACCGCAGGGAGCAGCGGTCCCAGCGTGGTCCCCGGTTCGCAGAGAGTGGGGAAGATGGCGCCCGGAATACCCAGGGCTTCGAGCAGTGGTAGTGCCCACGTGCGCGTGTGGGGGTTCAGGCATTGCGTGGTAGTGGCGTTGGTGAACTCGCAGCAGCGGCTCCCGCTCAACCAGGCATTGAACAAATCCGGGATGGTGAGAAAGGTCCGCGCGGCGGCGAGCTGCGGGTCGCCGGCTTGCGCCATCGCGAGCAGCTGGTAGAGGGTGTTGATCTGCATGAATTGGATGCCGGTCTGGGCGAAGATTTGCTCGCGGGGCACACGCCGGAACGCTTCGGCGACCATGCCATCAGTGCGGGCGTCGCGGTAGGTGTGGGGTGGTCCCAGCAGCGCGCCCTTTTCATCCAGCAGGGCAAAATCCACACCCCACCCATCCAAAGCCAGACTTGCCAGCGGGTGGCGGTTTGCGGCGGCGGCGATGCCATGCTGAATCTCGCGCCACAGGGTGGGGATGTCCCAATGCAGCCCGGTGGGCAGGCTCAACGGGCGGTTAGGGAAGCGGTGGCATTCCTCCAGCCCCAACCGGTCGCCTGCCAGCGTTCCCACGATGGCGCGCCCGCTTTCCGCGCCGAGATCGAGTGCCAGGAAATGGCTGGGCTTCATCGTCCCCTACGCTTCCAGCACGCAGATGGTGAGCGCGATACCTGCCTGTTCAATGGCTGTTTTCCATTCTGGCGTCAGGCGTTCATCGGTGAGCAAGCAGCAGATCTGCTCCGGGCGGGCAAAAGCGGTGAGATCCTCCCGACCCAGTTTGCTCGAGTCCACCAGGGCGTAAACTCGCCTGGCGGAGCGGATGGCGACACGCTTGAGCTGCGCCTCCTCGACGTGTACCTCGGTGAGGCCGCTGGCGAGGCTGAAGCCGCTGGCGGAGACGAAGGCTTTCTGGATGTGCAGTTCCTGGAGCATCTGCTCGCTCAACAGCCCGGTCACAGAGGAGCCATCGGGGTTGAGGATGCCGCCGATAAGAATGACGGTGTTGGTCGGGTTCTGCGCCAGCAGGCGCGCTACATCCAGGCCATTGGTCACCACGCGCAGCCGCTGCCGGTGCGTGAGCGTCTGCGCCAGGTAATACACGGTGCTGCTGGCATCCAGCAAAATCGCGTCGCCATCCTCGATCAGGGGCGCGGCGGCGCGGGCGAGCGCTTCTTTCTCCGGCGCATGTTCGCGGTGCCGGTCGGAAAACGAGGTGTGCGCGATGGCGCGGCGTTCCACCAGCACCGCCCCGCCGTGGAAACGGGCCAACACGCCCTCCTCCTCTAGCGCGGTCAGGTCGTTGCGGATGGTGCCCTCGGAGACGCCGAGCGCGGCGGCGATTTCGGTGACGCGCAAGCCGGGCTTCCCCCGAAGCAGGGTCACAATGGATTGGCGGCGTTCGTATTGGGTCATGGCTGGGATCCTTGTTGTTGTATTCGATAAAAATCGCTATGATTTATTATACAGTATTTTTGATTCTTGTCAATATCAACAAGAAACGCTTGACATCGCATGCGTTTTGTGGTAAACTCGATGCAATTGGCAGGTTTTGGGCGCTGGCGCGTAGCTCCGCCGCCCAAAACCTATCGCTTCACGAAATCAAAACCAAGGGTTAGCGAGGAGCAAGCATGATAATCACCCGCCTCAAGACCAACCGCATTGAGAATCCGTTGGGCTTTGCCCTGAAACACCTATCGTTTTCCTGGGTGGTGGAAGACACCCCTGATACCGCGCAAACGGCGTCGCAGTTCATTCTGGCGTTGGACCCTGATTTTCAGCAGCTGCTCTTCGATAGCGGGCGGGAAGGGCGCCTGGATAGTGTGGCTTACCGCCCGGAGCTGCCGCTGCAGCTGGCGCCGCGTACACGCTATTACTGGAAGGTGCTCGTGTGGGGCCAGACCGAGAGCGCCGAGAGCCCTGTGGCGTGGTTCGAAACCGCCAAGCTGGATGAGCCCTGGCAGGCGGAGTGGATTACCCCCGATTTCGAGGACCAGGCGCTGCACCCCGTGCTCACGAAGACCTTCACCTTACCCGCGCCCGTGACGCAGGCCCGCATTTACATCTGCGGGTTAGGGCTGTACCGGCTGGCGCTCAACGGCGCCAGGGTGGGCGATGAAGAGCTCACCCCCTACTGCAATGCCTATGACCAATGGCTGCAATACCAGACCTTCGATATCACCGGGCAGCTGACCGCAGGCGAAAACCACCTGGCGGTGATGTTGGGCAACGGCTGGTACAAGGGCCGCTATTGCGGCGATGGCGGGCATCACAGCGGCGTGTACGGCGACCGCTTCGCGCTGATTTGCGAGCTGCGCGTGACGCTGCAGGGCGGTCAGCAGCAGGTGTTGGGCAGCGATGGCGCCTGGCGGGCGCTGCGCTCTCCGGTCGTGGCGAGCGACATCTACGACGGCGAGGTCTACGACGCGCGGCTATCCGGCGATGGCGAAGGCTGCGACTCTTGCAGCGGCGTCCGGTCCATCGCGCTGGGCTTAGAGAGGTTGCAGGCGCGGCGCTCGTTGCCCGTGCGCGTCGTGGAAGAGCGCCGGCCGGCGGCGGTGCTCCACACTCCCGCGGGCGAGACGGTGCTGGATATGGGCCAGAATATGGTGGGGTGGGTCAAATTCAGAACGAGCGCGCCCGCCGGGACGGAGATTCACCTGCAATACGGCGAGGTACTGCAGGGCGGCAACTTCTACCGGGAGAACCTGCGCTCGGCTAAAGCCGAATACACGTATATCGCCGGCGGCGGTGAAGCCCTCGTGGAACCGTACTTCACTTTTTACGGCTTCCGTTACGTCAAAGTGACCGGCTGGCACGGCGCGCTCGACCCCGGCGACTTCACGGGCTGCGTGGTCACCTCGCAGCTGGAACTCACGGGTGATATCCAGACCTCCAACGCCAAGGTCAACCGTCTCTTCCAGAATGCGCTCTGGGGGCAGAAGGGCAACTTCCTGGATATTCCCACCGATTGCCCGCAGCGCGATGAACGTCTGGGCTGGACCGGGGACACGCAGATGTTCTCCGGGACGGCTTGCTTCAATATGGATTCCGCCGCGTTCTTCTCCAAATACGCCTACGATTGCGCCCTCGAGCAGGCCAAACGCGGCGGGATGGTGCCCATGGTGGTGCCGGCGGTGGATATGCAGGGTGGCGGTTCGAGCGCCTGGGGGGATGTGGCGACGGTGTTGCCCTGGAACGTCTACGAGTTCTACGGTGATAGGTCCATCCTCGAGCAGCAGTTCGACAGCATGCGCTCCTGGGTAGACTTCATTAAGGCGGCGGACGAGGCCACGGGCGGCAAGCGGCTGTGGACCTCGGGCTTCCACTTTGGCGATTGGCTCGCGCTTGATGGCAGCGACCCGAACTCGCCGATGGGGGGCACGCCTGAGGATTTCATCGCCTCCGCGTACTACTATCACTCCGCTCGGCTGGTAGCGCGTGCTGCGGCGGTGTTGGGGAAGACGGAGGAGGCCGCCACGTATGGCGCGCTTGCCGCTGAGGTGAAAGCCGCCATCCAGCAGGAGTACTTCACGCCGGCCGGACGCCTTGCAATCAACACGCAGACCGGCTTCGTGCTGGCGCTGTTTATGGGGCTGGCTCCGGAGGACTTCCGCGCGCGCGTGATTCACGACCTGATCTTCCGGCTGCGCAAAGACCGGGTTCACTTGCGCACCGGCTTTGTGGGCACGCCCTACCTCTGCCGGGTGCTCTCCGGCCACGGCGCCAATGCGTTGGCTTACCGGTTGCTGCTCAACGAGGACTATCCCTCGTGGCTGTATGCGATCAATCTGGGAGCAACCACCATCTGGGAACGCTGGAACTCGCTCGACCCCGATGGCACGGTGAGCTCCACGGGGATGAATTCGTTCAACCACTACGCCTACGGCTCCATTGTGGAGTGGATGTACCGGGATATGTGCGGCTTGAATCCCTCCGCGGGCGACGATGGCGTCACGGGATTCCGGCGGGCGCGCATCGCGCCCAAGCCCGACCCCGCGCTCCAGTGGGCGAAGGCGCGCTACCACTCGGCGGCGGGGCTGTTCGAGAGTGGCTGGCGCATCGATGAGGGTGGCGCACTGACTTTCGAGATTACGATCCCCTTCGATGCCGAGGCGCAGGTGCTGCTCCCAGATGCCGTGTTGGGCGAGGTCATCATTAATGGGCAGCGTTCGGCAGAAGGGACCGCGCAGGGCAGCGACCTGCTGCTGCAGCTTGGCGCCGGGACCCATCGCATTCACTACCTGCCGGCGCACCCGTACCGGAAGACTCTCAGCACACGCACGCCCATTTTCGAACTGGTTCGGAACGAGCAAGCCAAAGCCATCCTCGTGGAGGCTTTTCCCATGATTGCTATGCTGGATGAAGCGACATTGGCGACGATGGGCGAGGCGAACCTCCGCGACATGGCGGGCACGCCCTACCTGCCTTTGGCGCCGGAACAATTGGATAGCATGGATCAGGTGCTCAGCGCCATTGTGAGTTGAGGGGAGATCAGATATGCCCACGCCAGGTGAAATGCGCCGGCATTGTCCGCCGGATTAGTCGCCGGGTCCACTGACCTCAGCAGATTTTTAGACCATCTCGCAGAAGGAGCAAAAACACTATGAGCAATCCGAAAAAAGCGTACCCCCTGGATGGGAAGACGCTCTTTGGCCTTTCGACCATGCGCTGGGTCATCGTCGCGGCTTCATCGCTGATGACGAGCGCGTTCATGCTGTACCTCACCGACTATTCCGGCTTGGGCGCGGTAGCTGCGACCACCGGCACGATTCTGCTCCTGGTCGGGCGGATCGTGGATGCCGTGGACGACCCCCTGCAGGGGTGGCTCATGGATAACGCCCCGGTCACGCGTATCGGCCGGTACAAGCCCTTCATGTTGGGCGGTATTCTGACCTGCTCCGTAGCTCTGCTGATGCTCTTCAACATCCCCGGCTTTAGCAGCACCCCCGCCAAAATCGTATGGCTTGCGGTGGCTTACCTGCTCTATGAGATTGGCTACTCCTTCCAACCCGATGGACCGATTCGCTATTCGTTGTCGCTCGATCCTAAGGTGCGGGAGAAGCTCCTCGTCACGCCCCGCATCGTCGAGCAGTTCATCGTCATTCCCTTCACCTTTTTCCTTTCGCTCGCCGTGCTCCTGGGCAATGCCCTCGGCAGCATGAAGACGGGCGTGGGCGTGTTGGCGGCGCTCTATGTGCTGCCGATGATGATTATGGCGTTGATTGGCACCTGGTGCGTCAAAGAGGGCAACGTGGTCGAGACGGAGGCGAAGGCCGGTTTCCGCGAAATCGCTCACATGTTCAGAATCAACCGGCCGTTGTGGATTCTCTTCCTGGCGGGCCTTATCGGCGGCATGTCCTTTCCCTTCATCATGGCGTCTGCTGCTTACTACATCAAATGGGCTTTTGGAGCCGAGGCTTTCGCTACCAATGCCGCCATCTGGGGCGCATTGATCCTGTTCGGCATTCTTGTTGGCACGGCGCTGGCTCCGCGGCTGCTCAAAAAGCACGCGCCCCTGGCGGTCGCGCTGATGGCTTGCGCCGGGACGGCGGCGCCGCTCCTGGTGTTATACGGGCTTTCGCTGCTGGGACTGAATAGCATGATCCTCTTCTTCGCCTTGATGTTCCTGGCGCTGATTGCCTCTGGCATGAGCTTCATCCCGGGGACCTTGCTCAGCATGGAAACGATTGACTATGCCCTGTACAAGGTCGGCAAAGGGATGCAGGGCATCAATCAGGCGCTGGGGAAGCTGAGTGAAAAAGCGCAGGCGGCGGTCTCCGGCGCGGCGACCGGCGCCGTGCTCATCGCCGTGGGCTACGTGGTAAACGAAGCCGGCGACTACGTCGGGACCCAACCGGTCGGCTCACTGCTCTCGGGGTTGCTGCTCGTCTGTTGCCTGATTCCCGCGCTGCTCCAGCTGCTCTCGGCGCTCGTCCTCATCCTCTTCTACCCGCTGAAGGGCAAAGTGCGCGAGGAGATGTATGCCGAACTGAACCGGCGACGGGAATGACGGGAGAAACGTGATTCTTGCAGGCGGGTGAAAGCGACTCGGCGCTGAGTCATAAGAACTCTCAAAGTTGAAACCGGTAAATCTGCCAGGCCCCAATTGCCTCTGGCGGCGCGAGAGGTTTTCCGCCAGCCCGCGCAGCCTCGCACTAGCAACCTCTTCTTTGTTGGGTTTTTGGCGACGCGGCACAGCCG
>JAKJAC010000238.1:2451-6698 GCA_022707705.1 Chloroflexota bacterium | reverse complement strand
CATGGGACCTGCCGTTTCCGGTAGCGGTTCCTGGACCTGGTGGCAGAGCCTTGCTGGGGGGGCAGTGGGCCTGGGCGTGTTTTGGGTGCTGGTGGTGTTGGGGACGCTGGTATGGGGCGAGGGTGCACTTGGTTATGGGGATGTGAAACTTGCTGCCTATATTGGCCTGGTGGTCGGTTTTCCTCTAATTATCGAGGCGCTGGTTTTGACCTTCGTTTTTGGCTTTGTGGGCGCTGTGCTCCTGCTACTCTCGCGCAAAGGTTCGCTGCGCTCCTTTTTTCCGTATGGTCCCTTTCTGGTGCTGGGCGCCGTCACAACGATGTTGTGGGGGCTGGAGATTGTTGTCTGGTATTTGCGTTGAGGTGTGACTATGCCAGAGACAGCGTCAGCGACAGTGGCAACAGCAGCGGTATCGGCATCGTGGCTCAAAAACCCTGAATTGCCCGGTGCAGCGTTCTTCTTACCCGCAGGATCTGTAGGGGTATTCCTCAGTCACGGCTTTACGGCGACCCCGGCGCTGATGATGCCTTTGGCGCAGCGTTTGCACGCGCAAGGCTATACCGTTGCCGGACCGCTGCTTCCTGGTCACGGTACCACGCCATTCGAGTTGAACCGCTGTCATTGGGGGGATTGGGTTGCTGGCGCGGAGGAGGTTTACCAGCGGCTGACCGCAACGTGTGAGCGCGTCTTTGTGGGTGGTGAGTCGCTGGGAGGTCTCATCGCGTTGTATCTGGCGAGCGTGCATCCAGAAGTGGCAGGCGTTTTGGCTTTTTCGCCGGCGCTGTGGCTGTATTCTAGAAAATCCGCGCTGCAGATTCAGCTATTCTGGCCCTGGCGCCCAATCGTTGATAAACCCCAGGGACGTCCCAGTCACGCCGATGCTTTCTGGCAGGGCTATCGGGTCAACGCGCTGGGCGGCGCTCGCGAGCTGCTATGGTTCCAGAAAATTGTACGGCGGCGACTCGGGCATATTACTCAGCCGTTGTTGGTGGCCCAGGGGCGACTGGATCGTACGGTTGCGGTCAAGGGACCGGAGTTCTTATGTCGTGCGACGCGAAGTGCTTTCACTGAGTTGCATTGGCTGCCGTTATCGGGGCATTGCACCACCATCGACGCCGAGTGGGAGACGGTGGTCAGTTTGAGTCTGGATTTTCTTGCTCGTGCCCAGGAGAGTTCTGCGGGAAAGCGTGATTGATGTCGCTCACCTGACAAGAGCGCTTAATGCAAGCAGGGCATTCCAGATGGAATGCCCTGCTTGCCCTGGCGGAGAGGGCGGGATTTGAACCCGCGGTACCTTTCGGTACACGCGCTCTCCAGGCGCGCGCGTTAGGCCGGACTACGCTACCTCTCCAACTCGCAGAATTATAGCACAGTCGCTTGATTGCGCAACTTCTGAGAGGAAGGTAACTGCTCACACTTCCATCACGAGGCGCAAACTGCAGATTCAAGTCTGTAAAAGAGAGTGACTTTCAGTGCCGCGCGGCACCGAAAGTCACTCTCAAAAACCGCGGTTTCAGCCGCAGATTGACCTCAAGCCGCAGCCGCAAACGGCACAGGCGCAGCAGTTTCACCCTGTGGTTGTTGCCCGACGTCCTCTTTTTTGCGTGCGGGCAATTCACGTCCCTCGAAGGCGGCTACAAATTCCTCAGTGTAGAGCGTTTCGCGCTCAAGCAGGTATTGTACGATGCGCTCCAGGTTCTCGCGGTGTTTGTGGATGACGTCTTTGGAGCGTTCGTAAGCCTCGCGTACCAGACGTTGTACCTCGGAATCAATCTTTTGTGCCATCGCCTCGCTATAGTCGCGCTGCTCGCTGATTTCACGTCCCAGGAAAATCATTTCTTCTTTCTTGCCGTAGACCAGCGGACCCAGATCGTCGCTCATACCAAAGCGCATGACCATGTCGCGCGCCATCTTGGTGACACGTTCCAGGTCATTGGCTGCGCCGGTGCTGATGTCATCAAAACAGACTTCTTCAGCTGCTCGCCCACCGAGTGCGTATGCCATGTTGTCGAGGATTTTGCCCCGTTGCACCAGGTAATGATCTTGTTCTGGAAGTGTCAGGGTGTATCCGCCCGCGATGCCGCGTGCTACGATTGAAACCTTGCGAACAGGATCGCATTTTGGGAGCACGTGTGCGACCACGGCGTGACCCGCTTCGTGATATGCCACGATGCGGCGCTCTTCTTCCGTGATGACGCGACTGCGGCGTTCGGGTCCCGCAATGACCCGCTCAATTGCTTCCTGGAATTCTGACATGCTGATGCGTTTCTTGCCCCGGCGGGCTGCCAGAATCGCTGCCTCGTTGATGGTGTTCTCGATATCTGCGCCAACAAAACCAGGGGTTGATTGCGCCAGCAAGCTGATATCAATGCGTGTATCTATGGGTTTGCCGCGCATGTGGACGCGGAAAATGGCTTCGCGCCCACGGATGTCAGGCTGATCTAGAATCACGCGGCGGTCGAAACGTCCGGGGCGTAACAGCGCCGGGTCAAGGATATCTGGGCGGTTGGTGGCAGCAATCACGATGACATTGGTATCCGTTCCAAAACCATCCATCTCGACCAGGATTTGGTTCAAGGTCTGTTCGCGTTCATCGTGGGAACCACCAAGGCCTGCGCCACGATAGCGTCCAACCGCATCGATTTCATCCACAAAGACGATGCATGGGCTGTGGCGCTTTGCTTGGTCAAAAAGGTCACGCACGCGGCTGGCGCCAACGCCTACGAACATTTCGACAAATTCCGATCCTGAGATGCTGAAGAAGGGGACGGCAGCCTCACCGGCGACGGCTTTCGCCAACAACGTTTTGCCGGTTCCCGGCGCGCCCATGAGCAAGACACCTTTGGGTATACGCGCCCCCAGGTTGATGAATTTCTGCGGGTCTTTGAGGAATTCTACGATTTCGCGCAGTTCGGCTTTGGACTCATCGATGCCGGCCACGTCCTCAAAGGTGACGGTGGGCCTGTCTCCACTGAACATTCGCGCCCGGCTCTTGCCGAAGGACATTGCTTGGTTGTTGACGCCCTGAAACTGCCGAATAAATAGGAAAGCCACCACGCTAAGGGCGACGATGGTCAACACGGTTGTGCCAGCGCCGACAACGGTTGCCCAGTCTGTGGGTTCTTCAATAGTGATTGCCACGGTTTGCAGTGATTCTGTCGAAGCACCTAGTGCTAGAAGCTGCTCCACGATGGTGGATTCTGGCTCCTTGCGTGAAATCGCTTTCGTATCATCATCGTAAGTCACTTCGATATTGCTACCTGCTACGGCTATGCTCTTGACTTTTCCGGCATTGATATCCGCGGCGACAGATTGAATGGATACTGTTTCGCCAGCGTTGTTATTGCCAAAATAGCTGTATAGCAGGAAGAACACAGCAATGATCAGGATGACGTAGATGAAGGTACTGTTATTTCCTTGTTTTTTCACACTTCCTCCTCTTCTTCCCGAAGGCAATGAGTGCTATCTTCTCCATTCGGAGGGTTTTCTCAGCGCTGTCGTGTTAATATCGAGTGTTTGCTACACCCTGACATCACGGGAAGGTTGTAACTGCATTATACCATGAACCTACTAGAAGGGGTCTGATAAGCAACCGTTCAGGCCTCCATCGCTAACTGCGGACCCAAGTCCGTCATAGAATCGCGGTTTTCGCCGCCCGTTGTTTTGGTAGACAGGAGAACGTCGAACAGGTACTCTGAGTTGTGTTCAGGGGCAGGGCTATCGCATTTGGGATGATGCTCCAAACGGTTTAGCCCCATCGCGATGAGGCTGCGATATGGCATGCGCGGTTGAACACCCTGCAGGGTGGACTGGCTTTTACCGGTCCGATGGTTGCCTCACGGGCGTATTTCGATTTGGGTGATCAGGATGCTGTTGTCATTGACTTGTGTGGTTCCGGAGTCAATGACTTGCAGGCGTGCGTTTCCGGCATAGAGGCCTACGCGAATCTGATAGATTCCGGCGGAGGTGCCCGGCGGGATAGTCAGTTGATGTGGGTCCACGATGATCTCGCCGGTTGACCAGCTGGTGGTGGGGCTAAGCCCATTGAGAGGCTCGCTATCGTGTTGTGTGACCAGGTTCATCTCCGGGGAAAGGAGATGCACGAATACCGTATAACGCTGTCCAATAGGCTGCAACGCTCGCCAGCGTAATGTGATTGGCAGGATATTCCCGGGACGCATGGCGGTCTGAGGGACGCGCGCTTCCTCCAAAATAATCAGGTTATTCAGATTGACCTGTAACGGAAT
>JAKJAC010000238.1:295-2439 GCA_022707705.1 Chloroflexota bacterium | reverse complement strand
CCGCCGCTGAGGGTGAGCGTGATGCGAGCGCCGGCGCGAATTTGGGTATTGGGGTCTGGTTGCTGCGCAAGGATTTTTCCGCGCGGCTCTGTGCTCCAGACTTCTTCTGTGACCATCAAAAGCCCCTGGGCTTCTATCTCGGGGCTAATCACCTCATGCTGGTAGCCTACCAGGTTCGGGAGCAGGAAGGCGGTCCCTTGCGCCACAGCGACATTGATCACGCTCCCGCTTTGAATCCGTGTGCCAGCCAGCGGATTTTGCTCCAGAATGGTGCCGGGGAGCGCTTCGGTCGTTTCACGTTCAGCTGTTACCACCAGCGATAGCTCATAACTTTGCAGCAGGCGTTGCGCCTCAGGCGCGCTCAGGTTGATGAGGTTGGGCACCGTGACAATCTGCAAGGTTGCCTCGACCGTGGGAGTCATAGTGGCAATCGCCGGCGCAGTTAATACGGCAGGTGTGGTGTAGGTTCGGTAAACCCGCACCATCAAGGGAATCAAGCCCAATACGGCTGCAGCAGCGACAATCCACAGTAGCCACAAAAGCCAATCGGGCTGATCCACTTCTGTGGTCTCTTGGGGCACTGGGATAGCGGTGGGTTGGGGCTGCGGTCGCGGCGGTATGGCTGGGGCAGCGGACGATCGTGCCGGGTGCACAGGCGCCGGGCTTGCCGCGGCTATTACGGGTGCTGCGGCAGGGTTGGCTGGGGCAGGTCGCTCCCCGGCGACCGGTGCGGCAACGGTTTGCAGTGGCGTTGTGCCTTCCTCCGCGCTTTGCCGGTAAGCCTCAATCGCCATTCCGAATTGTTCGGCGTTGCGGTAGCGAGCGGCGGGTTCTTTTGCCAGAACCTTTCTCACCAGCCATTCGAGGCGTGGTGGAATGCGCGGGTTGAAGGAGGTCATGGGGGCAGGTTCCTCTTGCAGGTGTTTAAGCGCCAGCTCGTTGGGGTCTTCAGAGTGGAAGGGCGGCACACCGGTCAGCATTTCATACAGAACAATGCCAATGCTATACACATCGGAAGCGGGCGTGGACGCCTGCCCCTGGACTTGCTCTGGGGCGATGTAGTGCGGACTGCCCCAGATGACGCGCTCGTCGCTGGCATCGCCGGAGTCTTTCTGAAATGCGCGTGCGATGCCGAAATCCGTGATCTTAACCTGCCCGGTTTGCGTCACGAGCACATTCTGAGGTTTGATGTCGCAGTGTACCAGCCCGGCTCGGTGCGCAACCCCTATCGCTGCACAGATTTGGCGCGCAAATTCCAGGGCTTGTGGTACCCGCAATGGCGCTTGTCGGCGGATGAGCGTTTTCAGGTCTTGCCCGTTGACGAATTCCATGACGATGTAGGGTTGTTCCTGTTGAGGATTGATCTGGTGGATGCCAACATCGTAAATATGGACAATATTGGGGTGATCCAACCGCGCCGAGGTACGTGCTTCGTTCAAGAAGCGCGCACGGAAACTCGGATCGCTGGCATACGGTTCTCGCAGCATCTTGATGGCGACGGGGCGATCCAGCAAGGTGTCCTGCGCCTGATACACCAGCGCCATGCCCCCGGTGCCAAGTAGTTCTCCCAACCGGTAGCGATTATTCAGTATCGTCGAGTCCATAAGGACCTCCTCTGAGAGCGTAGTTTCGCATCAGGGTGTAGCGCCGCGAATGTGAAAGCTATCGTGACATGGAGTTACCATGCTCAGCGATATTCTACAGCAATGGGATGAAATGACAATCAGCTGAAGTGGGAGTTCGGGAAAGAAGAAAGGGATTTTGCGCCGGTGAAACTGTGTGCAAAATCCCTTCAAGGAAAATACAGCTTGGGGTGCGCGAAAAGTCCTGAAGCGTCGCTCTGGGGCATGGTGCGAGGCAGAAATCTGGAGCGGGGCAACGGGTTAAGTGCGTGGGTCCTGACTGCGTGGGCTTGTCACAAAAGCCAGATGTGTTAAAATGACTTGTTGGAGACTGGTATGCAATCTGACTATACTCTGTTAGTGCTCACCGGCATTGCCGGTGCTTTGTTGCTGCTGGTAATTGAGCTCATTCCCAGCGTGCGGTTTTGGCGCAAGTCTCTGACTGCAATCTTGTTAAGCTTAATGACCCTGCTTTGGGTCACGCTACCTCAGACAGGTCAATGGCCCCTTTCTATCTGGTCT
>JAKJAC010000238.1:0-285 GCA_022707705.1 Chloroflexota bacterium | reverse complement strand
CCCCCGCGATGTGGGGGTTGGGCTTGGTGCTGGCGCTTGCCCTTAGCAGCGTAGCCTGGATCGAGGCGGTAGACTCGCGCTCGATGCCGCCACTTTCCGGTCCGATCACCCTGGCGGCTTTGCTGGCGGTTTGGCATGGTCTTGCTGGTGGATCGTTATTGACCACGCTGGCGTTATGGTCGGTATTCGATGTATTATGGGGTGCGGCAGGGTTGTTTTCAGGCAACGATGGTGAGCGCATGACCTTTGGTCTTTTTGCTCACGGCGTCGCCTCGTTGTGTTTGT
>JAKJAC010000237.1 GCA_022707705.1 Chloroflexota bacterium | reverse complement strand
GCTCAGCAGCGTTGATCATGCTCACGCCGATGCGGTCCTTGACGCTGCCTAAGGGGTTAAAGAACTCGAGTTTGGCGACGACGCGCGCCTCTGCGCCGTCCGTCACCCGGTTCAACTGTACCAACGGCGTTTTACCGACCAATTGGGTGATATCATGTGCAATAGTCATTTTTGTCCTCCGTACCTGATTGTTAAATATGAAGTTTTTCTCTATTCTTATCTAAGGATTATATAGTAGTTGTATATGTTTGTCAACTATTTCATGAGGAAATCTGAACCGGATTTTCGGGGGTGACTGCCAAGACCCCCATCACAATGTGCGAACTGCGGACAAAAGTCCGTTAGAGAAGGTGATTTGAGTTGCCGCAGCACTAAAATCATCTCCAAAGAATCGCGGCTTTAGCCGATCTACATTGCAACAGGCGGGAGAACGTTGAACAGTTATCGTTGGGAATTTATTGACAGAAGCACTGAACTATAGTACGATTGCGGCGTTTGGCAGGTGAAATTTACAGAAACCGCAAGGATTTGTAGTGAGAAACCGTAAACAGAAAGTCGTCGTGGCGATGAGCGGCGGGGTTGACAGCGCGGTCGCTGCCGCGTTGCTGGTGGAGCAAGGCTACGACGTGGCCGGCAGAATGCTGAATTTGTGGAAGGAACGCGACGGGAACGCGGAAGACCGCGGTTGCGCGCCCGATGCCGCCCAAGATGCGCATCGCGTCGCGCAGGTCTTGGGGATTCCCTTGTGTGTGGTGGATTGTGTCGACGAATTCAAGCAGCAGGTGGTGGATGCTTTCATCGCCGAGTACGCGCGCGGACGCACACCCAATCCCTGTCTGACGTGCAACCGGCTCATCAAATTCGGCTTTCTATGGGACGTGACACAGTCGTGCGACGCCGATTTTCTGGCGACGGGCCATTACGCGCGCATCGAGAAACACGCCGGGCGCTATCAGTTGTTGCGGGGTGTGGATCGCACTAAGGATCAGAGCTACGTGCTGTATATGTTGGGGCAGACGCAGTTACGTCACACCCTTTTTCCACTCGGCACAATCACCAAGGTGCAGGTGCGGGAATTGGCCACCCAGTGGAACCTGCCCGTCGCGCAGAAAGCGGAAAGCCAGGAGATTTGCTTTGTGCATGACGATTACCGGCGTTTTCTGCAAGCCTACGCGCCGGATAGACTTCGCCCGGGTCTGATTCTGGATCGCGCCGGTCGCGAATTGGGGCAGCATCAGGGTTTGCCGTTCTACACCATCGGCCAGCGGCACGGCCTGGGATTAGCCTGGAGCGAACCGCTGTACGTGCTGGAAATCGACGCGGCGCGCAACGCGCTCATCGTTGGACCGCGCGCGCAGTTGGGCCGCACTGAGTTACGAGTGCAGGATGTCAGTTACATAGCCGGGTCGCCGCCGGAAGCCCCCCTGCCCGTGACCGTCAAAATCCGCTACAAGGCGGCTGACGTCGAAGCGCTACTCTATCCGGAGGCCGGAGCAACGGCGCGGGTAGTGTTCTCCGCGCCGCTGCGCGACATCACGCCAGGGCAGGGCGCGGTGTTCTACCAAGGTGAGGCCGTGGTGGGGGGTGGGATCATCATCAAGGAGGACCAGATCTAAGGCCTGGTCCCGACCCGAATACTCCGAAAAGGCGCTTGGGTATTGACAAGCGTCTTTTCTGTTGTATGATTTATCGTATAAATACGATAAACGTAAAAACACGATAAAGGAGATTAGATGACCGATACTCCCTCATGTAGCCATTGCGCACCGCCATGCTGTTCACTTGACGTCTCCGGCGCAGAGCAAGAGCGCTTGGTGATGATGTTCAAGGCGCTGGGCAACCCAATCCGCTTTGAGATTTTGAAGTTCCTGGTCACGCATCCCGGTTGCATCACGGGTGACATCGTGGACACTCTACCCCTCGCGCAAGCGACTGTATCGCAGCACCTTAAAGTCCTGCGCGAAGCCGGCTGGATCAGCGGCATCACCGAGGGTCCCGCACGTTGTTATTGCCTGAACGCGGAGAATATTGCGTGGTTCCGGGAACAGATAGTACAGATTATGGGATGACTATCAAACTATGGAGATTGCCGATGAAATCAAAACTTGACCTTATGCACACCAGCAGCACTTTAAGCTCTGCCAATCATTGGGATCATTTCCTTGCGCGGTTGGGCTACCGACGCGCTGAGCATCGTGTGACACCGGGACTGGTCGCCCTCGGGCACCCCACCCCAGAATCGCCGGTATTCGTTACGGCCAACTACACGCTCAGCTTTGATGCGCTGCGCTCATCCTTGCCAGGGGTGGATGCCTACATCCTGGTGTTGGACACACTGGGCGTCAACGTGTGGTGCGCCGCCGGCAAGGGGACGTTCAGCACCGACGAGATTGTGCGCCGCGTCGAGGCGGTACATCTAGCCGAGGTAGTCAGTCACCGGACGCTGATCCTGCCGCAGTTGGGCGCGCCCGGCGTCGCCGCACACGAGGTCAAGCAACGGACGGGCTTCAAGGTAGAGTATGGCCCAGTGCGCGCTGCCGATCTACCGGAATATCTCAAAAACCATCAAGCCGCGCCGGAGATGCGGCAGGTACGCTTCCCCTTGCGCGACCGGCTGGTGTTGATCCCTGTGGAGCTGGTTCAGGTTGCCGGACCGACGGCGTTAGCGGCACTGGTGTCGGCCATTTTGCTGGGACCCCTGGCGGCGTTGGGCGCATTGGCGGCAGTGTTCGCCGGATCAGCGCTGTTCCCCATTCTACTGCCCTGGTTGCCCACCAGAGATTTCAGCAGCAAGGGTTTACTTCTGGGGGGAGTCGTGGCGGCGCCGTTTGCGTGGTTGGCGCAGCGGCGATCGCCGAACCAAAAGGGGCAGCGGATTGGCTGGTCGCTCGCGTATTTGCTGGGCCTACCGCCGGTGACAGCCTTCCTCGCGCTCAACTTCACCGGCGCAACGCCATTCACGTCCCAAACCAGCGTGAAGCGCGAGATGTTCCAGTACATCCGGGTGATGGCGGGGATGTTTGGAGCAGGGGTGTTGTTGGCATTTGGGCTGCAGTTGACTCAAAAGAGCCAGAAGCGACGAGGCGGCAAGGTGATGAGGTAAACTATGGTGAATCCTATTGACACAAGGACTTGTGGCTGCGCAAGCGAAATGCAGATGGGGTTTGTGGCGCTCAGCCAGCGTAATACGTTGGAGTTTGACGCAGTGGCGTGCATCAACTGCGGGATGTGCAGCACAGTGTGCCCACAGGGGGTTTTTGCGCCAGGCACACAAGAGACGCGGCGGGTGCAGATTGTGAGGGCGGACGCCTGCATGGAATGTGGCGCGTGCCAGATCAACTGCCCAACCGGCGCGCTCAAGGTAGACAGCGGCGTGGGTTGTGCAGCGGCGATGATCAATGCGGCGCTGCGAGGGTCAAAAGAGCCGACATGCGGCGGCCCAGAGCCAGCATGTTGCGGAACAAAGCCGGCAACATGTTGCGGATAACTGAATGTGATCTGACAGAAACCGAACCAGGTGCGGGAAACGCGCCAAGCGTCTTGCACGTATTTCAACAACAACAGCCATTGCCCCCTCGCAACCATTGAGTCGGGGAGCAAGGAGCTGTATAAACAAGCGCAGCATTAACCGCCCAGTGTTCTCCCACTTGCCACCACGAAGAGTGGCTAAAGCCGCGGTTTTTAGCGGACTTTAATCCGAAGTTTACGCATTGCAACGGAAGTCTAAACAGTTACGCGCAACAGAATATCACGCGTTTGATAAGCGCAGAAGATTGGCGAGAAATCATCTTGGTGCACAACGCTACCGAAGGCATCAACGTTGAGTGGGTGAAAGTAGCCAGCTAAATTCCGGAACCATCGTAGAGGATACATCCGGTGCGGTATTCATCCCACCGCTGCAATTGGTCGTCAAGAGTTTCACAGTTGAGCGGCGCTTCGACGGCATGTTCAGCCCGCAACCATTGCGCCTGTTCGCACAACTCCGCCAGGGTGACCGTATCCAGCAGATCAATAATCGCTTTGCCTAAGCGACCCCACAGCAAATGAGTGACGCAGGCATCGGCGCGCGAGCACGGTGTTTCCGGCGCAGCCCCCACACAGAAGACCGGGTCCAGTTGCTCATCCACCGCTCGAAGCACATCGGCAGCGGTGATGTCGCGGGGATCCCGCGCCAGGGTGTACCCGCCGCCGGGTCCCATCACGCTTTCAACCAGGCGTGCCTGCTTCAACTTGCCGAACAGGTGCGCCAGATAATCGCTCGAAATCCCCTGGCGTTCAACAATGTCTTTGCGCAACACCGGCGTCTCCCCCTGGTGTAGCGCCAGGTCCACCATCGCCCGCAAGGCATAACGTCCCAACGTAGAAAGTCGCATCACTCACTCCTTAACTTCGTTGGGTTTCACGCCGCCGCACCCCACTCAAGCACGGTCCCTGCCGGGCAAGGGCGAACGACATCGCTGCCAAGCGTTTGACGCAAGGCGACGAAAGCCTCTTCGCCAGAGCAATGATTGAGATAGAGACGCCGTAACCCACCCCACCCAGTCAGCGTCTGCGCGACGGTTTTTAAGGTGGCGGCATCGGCGCTAATCAGGTGTGTGCCGCCCGCGACAGCAACGATGGGCTGCCCGAAAACCCGCTGTACATGTGTGAGGGTATTGAGAAGCCCGGCATGGCAACAGCCACACAGCACCACCAGACCGGAATCGCTCTCCACCACCAATGACAGGTCATCACGGTAAGGGTCTGGAGCATAGTCCTCTCCGGCGCGAATCTCCTGTCGGGGGACGTAACCACCCGGATAAGGGCGCTCGGTGATGGCGCCGGTAGTCCACACGCCAGGGAGCAGCTGCTGCGGGGCATCATCCAGATGCACCACAAAATGGGCGGAGAGCCAGGCAGCATCCACCGATATGCCGATGAAACGGCGCTGCCCGGTGCTCTGAGAGAAACGTTCCTGCAGCAGGTCGCTGTTGGCATAAAGCGGCAAGCCCGGTGCAAGACGCCCGACTAGCGCCGGGAGACCGCCGGTGTGGTCATAGTGTGCGTGACTCAGCGCCAACGCCTTGAGTTCTGCCGCGTCCAGGTGCAGTTCATCGAGATTATGCAGCAGCACTGTGCCGCTCTGCCCTGTATCCAGCAATGCTGGTCCGGATTCCGTGGCAATCCAGAAAGCCAGACCATGTTCGCCCCACAAGTGACTGGTCTGCCGTACAGCATTATCCACGACGCAAGTAATACGAGCATTCATCTCAAAACCTCCTTCGATCATCAAAGCCGGTGAGCACCGCCCCAGAGGCGCTTATGGATACCACCTGCGGAATCAACCGCGCCCAGGTTTAGCCGTGACCGTGCTGGTGCCCGTGCCCATGCTCGACGCTCTCCGAGCAGGCAGCGGCGCCGTTCAGAGCTCCGGCAAGATAGCGCTCGAGGGATTCGCACACGGTACCGGCAGCGCCGGTAGCAGGCTCGATCCCCAATTGCCGGAAGAAAGCGACCGCACGTCCGCCCATTCCGCCGGAAAGCATCACGTGTGCGCCCAGGCTGTGAATAAAGCTCGGAATCTCGCCCGGTTCGTGATGGAGGCAGTAGGGATTGGCAACCGTTTCCAGAGCTTGCACGCTGCCTTCCTCGACATCAGCAAGCACGAAGTACGGGCAATGCCCAAAATGGGGGCTGGTCTGAGCCTCCAAACCATTGGCATCCAAGGCAGCAATCGCGATTCTGGTCATGAGAAGTCTCCTTCAAGAATGTTGCGAAAAAGCGAAAAAGCGACAAGGCGAGAAAACGAGAAGGCGATAGGGCGGAAGGTTTCTCGCACCGGCAAAGTGTAACACAGTCTTCGGTGGCCCCGATACTAGAGCCGGGTCAAACGGTTCGATATGAAGGCGAGAAGCGCTTCACGCACGGTGGCGCCCTCTAACGCATAAATGGAGACGCCCGCCGATTGAAGCAAGCCAAAGGCTTTCGGTCCCAGGTTGCGCGCCAACACCGCTTGTGCGCCGTGCTGTAGAATCAGTTGCGCCACCTGCACACCCACGCCCGAAGAACCATTGGCGGCTGAGTTAGACAAGGCTTCGAATTCCAGCGTCGCGGGATTCACGAAAATGAAGGTCCGGCAGCGCCCGAAAACGGGACTGGTGGGGGCATCCAGGTCAACACCATTGGCGGGAACGACCAGGCGCACCAGGCTCTCTTCGACAATGGCTGGAGGCGCCGGCGCCTCCGGTTCACGCTCTGCGACAAGATCCTCGTGCAACGCCAGAAAATAGTCGATCATCTGCCGCGTAGCTTGCAGCTGCGCCACGCAACAGCGCAAAACCTCACGCCCCAGGGAAGTCAGCGCGTAGACCCGGCGCGGAGGACCCTGGGTCTCTTCATCGTCCCAGATAGAGGTCACCCACCCCTGCTCCTCCATCTCCCGAAGGGCACGGTAGACGACCGTTGGTGCGAGAAATTCCAGGCCAAACTCAGACAGGCGACTCAACAAGGTATAGCCGTGCGCCGAGGATTGTTCCAACAACAACAGCAGCGCCGGATCGAGGAACTGGCCCATCCGGCGATTGCAGCCCCGACCTTCACAATGGCGTTCCCGATTGCGCATCATAGCCCCCCGCTAAAAGTATAGCAGCTGCTGACAAAGTGTCAATAGACAACGGAGGAGGGCATTCGTAGCAGCTCAGCGGGCTTCTGCGTACCCTGTGAGGCTCGCTGTGCGATATGGTTGCTTCGTCAACCCCGGTACGAATGCCTTGC
>JAKJAC010000236.1 GCA_022707705.1 Chloroflexota bacterium | reverse complement strand
GCCGCGTGACACGCGGGCGGAAGTCTGGCAGGGGTGTGGGGAGACGGACGGCAACGAGTGTTTTGGGGCGTTGGTCTCCCGTGAATGTGGATTATCTCGAAGAAGCAGCGGCGACGGCAGCCGAAGCAAGGAGAGGAGGTGATCCAGAAAATGCGGAGTCCGCGAGCCGAAGCGGGATATCGCCTTCCCCATGGGGGGAGGGGCAGAGTGGAACGGTTGAGGGCGCGGAGACATAGCAAGCGCCAGATACGGCGAGAGGAACGCAAGATCGCCGGGTTAAAACGCAAGGGCAGGTTATGCGCAGAGTCGTCATCGGAGTGGTCTCGGATACTCATGGTGGTCATAAACTCGGATTACTAAATCCCGAGACCACGTTGCAGCAAGAGGACGAAAGCGGCAATCTCGTGCCATGGATTCCGAAGCTCACGGCGACTCAGGAGCATTTGTGGCCGTTGTACATGGAACATATCGCCAAGGTGAAGGCTTTCGCCGGCAACGATAGGCTTGTGCTCATTCAAAACGGAGATGGAACTCAAGGTACGAAGTACCCCGACCACCTGGTCAGTACGAGAATGTCCGACCAGATCGTGATCGGCGTGCAGAATCTCAGGCCCTGGTTTGAGGTAGCAGACGTCACCTGGGCGCGCTTGACGAAAGGCACGAGTTCGCATGTGATGGGTGAAGGATCGAGCGAGATTCTGATTGCTGAGCAGTTGCAGGCATTGTACCCGAATGCAGATATCAGCGTTCTTTACCATGGTTTGCTCGATGTGGATGGCGTAGAAGCAGACTATGCTCACCACGGTCCATATCCTGGAAGCCGCAACTGGCTGCGGGGTAACGTGGCGCGCTATGACGTGCGCTCGTACATGCTGGATGAGTTGAGCAGCGGACGGACACCAGCGCGGCTACTGTTACGTGGTCATTATCACCAATGGATTCCGCCAGAGACTCTCAGTTTGGAGTTTATGGGCGAGGTGTACACCACCACGCTGGTAATGACACCGAGCTATTGTGGCATGGGCGCGCACGGGCACCAAGCAACTCGCAGCGCATTTGCGCAGACTTTCGGCATGGTCGCCATCGAGATTGTGGATGGCAAGTTGGGTGAAATTCGAGTATTCAAGGAAACGGTTGATCTGCGCACGAAGGAGCGACTGGATGACTGATGAGACACGGCGCCGGATACTGGAGGAGTTCAGGCAGTTCAGTGTGCGACCCTCCCTGGAGCCAGACGAAGTGACTGTCACGGATTACGCTGAGGAGTATGGGTGCTCGCACCAACTGGCTTCACAACGGTTGAAGCAGCTGGTTGCAGATGGGCACATGACCATGCGTAAGGGTATTTACGACCCACGTTGCGGAAAAGTAGTCAATGCCTACCGCGCCAAGCAGAGTGCAGCTAATTGTTCTTAGCAGCGGTTTCGAGCGGTTTTGCAGGTGATTTTCGATGGATTGCAGGCTGCTTGGAGCCTTTGAAAACGGCAGTTAATGCGGGGTGAGATGGAGCAGGGGTTAGCAGAGCCTACAGCAGAGTTTCTGACCGAGGCGTGTCGGGAAGCGTTGCGCGCTATTCGCGGCAAAGAAGCGGCGAAGAAGCGGGCGACGGTGCTGTTGTTGGCCAGCGCTGCTGCTTCAGGTACGGCAATCAGCAAAGTTTTCAAGGATCCACGCGCCTGCTCTGAAGGAATCTGGTACACGAAGTGGCAATACGATCCGGCAGTCAAAGCCGCCCTGGAATTGTTGAAAGCGAGGGCACTGGAATGGTGCGACCAGGAAACAGCGCGTACCGAAGCCTATGCGCTGCAGGAGCGGCGCAAGAAAATTGCGTTGTACTCACTGGATGCGTTGGATGGGCTATGCGCGACTGCAAAGAATCCCGAGGACCGCGCCGATCATCGCACCGAAGCCAGCGCGATGTTGCTGGCGCTAGCGGACGAGGAATTGGCAGCGCGGATTGTGTTACTGCGCAAGGGGGCGACGGTGTCGGTGGAAGTGGAGGGACTGGATGCCCTCATTGAGCACGAATTGGCGCGAGTGGCCGCCACAGGCGAAGGCGGCGTTGCTGGCGCGGCTGCGGGAGATGTCGGAGCAGGCCAGTTCGAGCGAGGCGGCACGAGCGGGCCTGATTGAGTTTACGCGCCGGACGTATCCGCGCTATGTGGTGGATCCGGCGCACCGGTTGATTGCAGAGCACCTTGAAAAGGTAAGTTCCGGCGAGATAGACCGGTTGATGGTGTTCGCTCCACCGCAACACGGCAAGAGCGAGCTGGTCAGCGTGCGTTTCCCCGCCTGGTGGTTGGGGCGACGGCCTGATGATCCGGTCATTCTGGCGAGTTATGCGGCCAGCCTCGCCGAACGGCATAGCGCCGAGGCTAGAGCCGTTGTCGAAAGCGATCTCTTCGAGGAAATCTTCGAGGGGGTGAAAACACGGCAGGATAGCCGCTCGAAGCAGTTATGGCGGCTAGTAGGGAAACGCGGCGGTTTGCTGGCGGTAGGTGTAGGTGGCCCGATCACGGGGCACGGAGCGTTACTGGGGATCATCGACGATCCTTTCGAGAATTGGGAGCAGGCGCAGAGTCTCACGGTACGCAACAAGGTGTGGGACTGGTGGCGCGGTACTTTTAGAACAAGGATTTGGGAACGCGGGGCGATCATCCTGGTAATGACGCGCTGGCATGAGGATGATCTGGCGGGGCGGCTGCTTTCTGAGCAGGGCGACCGGTGGCGGGTGTTGCGTCTGCCGGCATTGGCGGAAACGCAAGAGGAGCGCGATGAGGTAGCCCGATTGCAGGGACTGCTAGCCGGTCAACCAGATCCGTTGGGACGCGCGCCTGGCGCGCCATTGTGTCCACAAAGGTTCAGCGCTGAGGCCTTGGCTGCCATCCGCGAGGATGTGGGCAAGCTGGTCTGGGGAGCTGAGTATCAGGCTTTCCCCAGGCCGCTGGAAGGCTCGCTGTTCAAGCGGGGCTGGTTTAGTACCGTGGATGCGCTGCCCTCCGGAGCCGTTAAACTGCGCTACTGGGATAAAGCCGGGACGCAGGGTGACGGCGACTATACCGCGGGAGTGTTGCTGGCGTTACATGCCGGGCGCGTTTATGTCGTGGATGTGGTACGCGGACAGTGGAGCGCCCACGAGCGCGAGCGGGTGATGCGCAACACGGCAGAACAGGACGGCCAAAGTGTGCCGGTCTGGGTAGAGCAAGAACCTGGCAGCGGCGGTAAGGATTCTGCAGAGGCGACGGTACGGAACCTTGCGGGATTTAACGTCAGGGTGGAGAAGGTCACCGGAGATAAACTCACCCGGGCTTTGCCCTACGCCGCGCAGTGTGAAGCGGGTAATGTGTCATTGATGCGAGGGGCGTGGAACGCGGTATATCTGGACGAGTTATGCGCCTTCCCGAATGGCGCGAATGACGATCAGGTAGATGCCAGCAGCGGGGGGTTCAACCGGCTGGTTAATGCGGGTGGGATGGCGTACCTGGATTGGTTGAAACAAGTGAGTGAGCAGAAAAGCGAATGAGCGATTTGAATAAGCCAACATTGTGGGACCGAATTACAGGGCGGGCCAGCTTGCTGGAACGGGTGAACGCGCTGGAACGCGCGATCAGCGAGAGCAAGCCCCGTATTCCAGGAATCATCGCCTCAGGCAATGCTGACCGCGACCGGATGAACTCCTGGCCGCGTTCTGGAAGGGTAGATGCAGCATTGTTGCGGCAGGTGGCCGATCACACTGCCATCGTGCGGGCTGCGATCAATGCCAAGAAGCGGCATGTGTCGGCGTTGCATCCGGTGGTACGCGGTCCAGATGACGCGACGGTGATTGCCCTGCAGGGCTTGGTGGATAAGCCGACGCCTGACCATACCTGGCGACAGTGGGTCAGCGAGGTTCTGGAAGATGTGTTGATCCTGGATGCTGCCTGTCTGTACGTATGGCCCCGGCGCAGCGGCGCGTTGTACGCGCTCTTGCCGGTGGATGCGGCGACGATAGCGATCACCCCGGATGCGCGGGGATTGTTACCGCAACCGCCCGCCACGGCGTATGAGCAGCGGGTAAGCGGATCCGTAACCGCTACCTTCACTGTTGCGGAGATGCTGTACGAGCAAATGAACCCGCGGGCGCACAGCCTGTATGGGCTGTCTCCGACAGAGGTGGTGTTGCACACGGCGTTGACGGCGTTACGCCGCATGGCGTACAGCGCTGACCTTCTGGATGGCTCGAATGTGCCGGCGTTTTTTGGCGAGGTGCCGGATAACTGGAGCACGGCGCAGATTCGCGAGTTCCAGGAATATTGGGACCAGATGACCACCAATCGCCCCCACCGGGGCGTCTGGGGTCCGAACGGCACCAATGTACGCTTTCCGCCGCAGACTGAAGTGCGGACGGAGTTCGATGTGTATTTGGCGCAACTGGTTTGTGCAGTGTTCGAGATTCAGCCGCAGGAGTTGGGATTCACAGGCGATGTGAACCGGGCGACCGGTGAGGTGCAGGAGGAGATCACACAGCGGCGTTCAGTACGCCCGCTGGCTGAGTTGATCAGCGAGGTGTGGCAACAGGCTTTCGCCCTGACCGGCTACGGTGAGTACCGGCTGGCGTGGCCGGAATTGGAGGAGCGGACGAATACTGAGATTCGCCTGGATGCGCAGGTGTTGGTGCCGCTGGGGGTGCTAACTCCCAACGAGGTGCGTGCAGAGCTTTATCTCGACCCGCTTCCTGGCGGTGATGAACCGCGGCGACCGGGGCTGTTGGGCTTTGCTGCCCAGCCCGAAATGACGCGGGCCAGCAGCCGGATTCCGTTGCAAGTGCCGGCGCCAGATGACAATGTGGTGTTGCTGCAGCTCCAGGAGACGCTCCAGCGGGGTTACCTGGAGGCTTCGCAGCGGTTGGCAGTCGAAGCGTTGTTGGACACGTTGCGCGAGGCCAGCGAGCGCGGTGAAACGATTACCGCGACCATGATCAACGAGGCGGCGGCAGCGGTTTCCAACGCGCACGGTGAAGCTATTCGCCCGGTGGTCATTCGCAGCTTACAGCAGATGGCAGAGGTGGGTGTCGAGGCTGGCGCGGAAGCGTTCACGGCGGCGGTGAACATCGGACTGGACTGGACGTTGGCGAATACGGATGCTGCGAATTGGGCGCGGCAGTACGGCGGCAAACTGATCAAGGGCTTGGATGACACGACCAAGGCGCGGGTTGGCGCTGAAGTCGGCGCGTGGGCTGAAGCCCGTGAGAATTACCGTGATCTGGTGAAGCGGATTCGGACCGTGATTGATGACCAGCGCCGAGCTGAGTTGATCGCGCAGACGGAGCCGACGAATGCCTATGCTGCCGGGAACATGGCGGCCTGGAAAGAGGCTGAAAACGAGCTGGGGCTGAGCATCGTCAAGGTGTGGAACACGGCGAATGATGACCTTACCTGTGCAATTTGCCGACCGCTGAACCAACAAGAGCGCCCGCTTGATGAACTGTTTGATGGCGGTATCGAGCGCCCGGCAGCGCACCCGCGTTGCCGGTGCTGGCTGACTTCAGAGGTGATCTTGAATCGAGCCGCGCTGGCGCGGTTCCCGTGGCTGCGGTATCGCGTGGCGGAAGTGGGGCACTAAGATGCCGGTCGGAGTGAATCTTGAGATCGAAGGCCTCGCAGAAGTGCTGGATAAGTTTCTGCAGGGCAATGCGCGGTTGGGCAAAGCCCTGCTGCGTGCGACGCTGGCCTCGACCGAGAAGATCAGAAGGGCCATGGCCCTCTACCCTGATCCCCGACCAGAGAGCACTTACGACCGCACTACCACGTTGGGGAAAAAATGGCACAAAAAAGCCACGATGACCAGTGATGATGTTTTGGGGCTAGTTGGGAATACCGCCCCGTATGCGCCTTACGTGCAAAGCTACGACAAGCAAGCAGCTATGCACTGGGGAACCTGGCAGACGGATAAACAAGTGGTCAATGAAACCCGGGATGCGATCAACGAAATCTTTGCGGAAGAAATATCGCGGGCGATGTTGGCCGACAAAGATTAGCAGCGGTTTTTTGGTGAGGCTAGAGGCGCTTGAGAAGCGGCTAAATGCGGTGTAAAGGACAAGAAACAGCGGTTAAGGCTGGTTAGCGGAGGTACACATGATTGGAGACTATTTACATAATTTTGGCCCCATCTTTAGACGGTTCAGGGATATGTTGGATGGCAGCCACGCTGAGGTAGTGGCTGTAGATGGGGATGTGACCATTACTGACGGTGGTGGCAGCATCACCGTTGACGGCCCGCTCACTGATGAACAACTCCGCGCGGCAGTGGTGCCTGTTTCCGATGGAGGTGAGAGCCTCACGGTTGACGGTCCGCTGACAGACGCGGAACTGGCAGCGCGGCTACCGTTGGCAGTTGACGGTCCGCTGACAGATGCGCAGTTGGCGGCGCGGTTGCCGCTGTCGGTAGGGGTTGATCTGGGCACGCCGACAGTCAGCATTGTGACGTTGACGCTGGCAAATACGGAATACAACGCTGCAATAGCCAAGGGGCGACTGGAGTTCAGGGCGCGAACGGAAGTTGCGGTGCGGTTTGCATTCGTAACAGGCAAGGTAGCGACTTCAACGGATCCGTATGCCACGCTGAAGGCTGGAGAGGCATTCTCTAACGATGTGGATGCCTGCACGTTGTACCTGGCGAGTGCTTCTGCCGGGACCGTTGTTGAAGTTATCAACTACGCGGTGTAAAACCGCTAATGAGTGATTAGCAGATGAGGAGGCAACAAAATGCCGATAACGCAGACAAACGGATTGACTGACGCGCAACTACGCGCCGCTGACGTGAAGATCACGCTAGACAGTGAGAGTGTTGC
>JAKJAC010000235.1 GCA_022707705.1 Chloroflexota bacterium | reverse complement strand
CCTGCCTGTGGATTGACCCGGAACGCGCGCTGGTCGTCGCCTTTCTCACGAACGAGGTCTATCACGGACGGGAAGGACGCGGGATTGGCGCTCTGCGGGTGGCGGTGCATCGCAGCATCGTGGCGGAAGCAGCGCTCCCTGACGCAACCATTTCCAGCACGGGAGCGCAGTTACCATGATCGTCATTGGTCTCATGTCCGGCACATCCGCCGATGGAATTGACGCCGCCGTGGTGAGCATCGAGGGTGCGCCGCCCGCATTGACATGGGAGCTATTGACTCACGTGCAGGTCCCCCACCCACCGGTGTTACGTGAAGCTATCTTTGCCGGATTCGATCCGCAGAGGGGGACAGCCGAGCATCTCTGCAAGCTCAATTTCGCCCTGGGGCGAGCGTTCGGAGAAGCGGCGCTACAAGCCCTCGCTGCCGCCGGGTTGAGACCGGAGCAAGCCCAGCTCATCGGCAGTCACGGGCAAACGCTCTGGCACATCCCCGAGGGGGCTGATGCGTCCACACTGCAATTGGGCGAAGCTGCGGTCATCGCGGAGATGACGGGGCTTCCGGTCGTGAGCAACTTCCGCACGCGCGATATGGCAGCGGGGGGGCAGGGCGCGCCCCTGGTTGCCTATGTGGATGCGCTGCTGCTCAGCCACCGCACACGTCACCGCGCGGTGCAGAACATCGGCGGTATTGCCAATGTCACGTACCTGCCACCGACCGGCGAGCAAGCGCTCGACAAGCCCGTGGCTGAGCAAGACGATGCAGGCTCGCCTTATCCACCTTGCGCTTTCGACACCGGACCGGGCAACATGCTCATTGACGATGCCGCGCAGCGCGCCACCGGGGGCGCCTGGGCTTACGATCACGATGGGACGTTAGCTGCTTCGGGAGGGGTGAATGACAGGCTCCTCGCCGAATTGCTCGCCGATCCCTACTTCCAGGAACGCCCTCCGAAGACCACCGGGCGCGAGCATTTCGGCGCTCAGCTGGGCGCGCAAATCTGGGAGCTGGGGGGTGAGCGCGGTCTGGCGCCCGCCGATATCGTGGCAACTCTCACCGCGCTGACCGCGGAGAGCATCGCCCGCGCTTACCGCGATTTCCTGCCCCACCTCCCCGACGAGGTCATCCTCAGCGGCGGCGGAGCCTTCAATCCCACACTCACCGCCATGCTGCGTGAACGTATCGCGCCGGCGACGCTCCTGCGCTCCGATGATGTGAGATTGCCGGGTGCAGCCGGGCTGCCAGGGGCAGCCAAGGAAGCGTTCAGCTTCGCCATCCTCGCCTACGAGACCTGGCATGGACGCCCGGGCAATCTCCCTGCTGCTACCGGCGCACGCTACGCCGTGGTTCTCGGGAGCATCACCCCGGGAAAGAAAAGATCTAACGGATGAAATCCCTGGTCACGATGCCGCAACGGGCAATTCAGGACCCGGCATCCCTAATTTTTAACGCGAAGGAACAGGCATGAACAACCAGCAGCCAAATTCGCCCTCTCTCACCGAAGCACGCAATCCAACCACTGTGGATATTGATATCGTCTCGACACTCGATATGGTGCGCATGATCAATGCCGAGGACCAACGCGTAGCTGAGGCTGTCGCCAAGGAATTGCCGCACATAGCGACGGCTATCGATGCCATCGCCGAACGGATGCGAGCCGGCGGACGGCTCATCTACATCGGCGCCGGCACTTCAGGGCGGTTAGGGGTCCTCGATGCTTCGGAATGCCCGCCCACCTTTGGCACTTCACCGGAACTCGTCATCGCGCTGATTGCCGGAGGGGCAAAAGCCATCACGACCGCGGTTGAAGGCGCTGAGGACAATGCCGCCGCCGGCGCGCAGGATGTTGCGGCTTTGAATGTGGGTCCGGCAGACAGCATTGTTGGTATCGCTGCCAGCGGGCGCACACCCTATGTGCTCGGCGGGCTTGCCGAAGCCCGGCAACGCGGCGCATTGACCATCGGGTTAGCCTGTAATCACGCCCCAGAACTGGAAGGACTGGTTGAAATCAGCCTTACGCCCATCGTGGGTCCCGAAGTCATCAGCGGTTCCACACGGCTCAAAGCCGGCACTGCCCAGAAAATGGTACTCAATATGCTTTCGACTGGGGTGATGATTCGCCTGGGTAAAACCTTCAGCAATCTGATGGTGGATGTGCAACCGACCAACGCCAAGTTGCGCGAACGCGCCCGGCGCATCGTGAAGGAAGCGTGCGCCTCAATCGGTCCGAATCTCTGCGATGAAGATGCAGGAGCCTTATTGGACCGGTGCAATGGTGAGGTTAAGACCGCCATCGTCGTCGCACTGACGGGCGCTGCACCCGCAGAGGCGCGCGCGCGACTGCTCCAAGCCCACGGCGTCGTGCGGCGCGCGCTCAAGGAAAACGCGTGAGGATTCAACGATGAAGGCGACAACATTCGCCGCGACAACACTCGCCGCGGCAACATTCGCCGAGGACGCTTTTCACGATGCCCCCGTCCTCATTGGCGTAGATGGCGGGGGGAGCAAGACCCTGGCGCTGGTCGCCACCCTGGAGGGGCAAATCATAGGGCGCGCGTTAGCCGGTCCATCAAATTACCACGCGGTAGGGTTGAAAGCAGCAACAACCGCACTGGAAGACGCTATCCGCTCGGCGCTCAAGACTGCCGGTTGCACTCCCGTTGGCGCCAGAATCGGCGGTCTCTGTTTAGGACTGGCAGGGATGGGACGCCCCGAAGACCGCGCCAGCATCAAAGCCTGGGCGGCAGAGGCTTTCCCTGATACGCCGGTGACCGTGGTCACCGACGCGCAGCTCGTCCTGGCGGCGGGGACGCCGGAAGGTTGGGGCATCGCACTCATCAGCGGCACCGGTTCGCTGGCTTATGGCGAGGATAGCGCAGGGCGCAACGCGCGCGCCGGCGGTTGGGGCTATCTTCTGGGTGATGAGGGCAGCGGCTATGCGATCGGACTGGCAGCGCTACGCGCCGTTGTCCGCGCCGCAGATGGGAGGGGACCGCAAACCGCGCTCACCTCAAGCGTGCTGGCGCATTGGGGGCTGTCACAGCCACAGAATCTGGTACAATATGTGTACGCGTCCCAACGCAGTATCGGACGCGCGGAAATTGCCGCTTTGGCCCCGCTAGTGGAGGCCTCTACAGAAACTGCGGCAGAGGATGCCTGCGCTCGCGCCATCATTCGCCAGGCAGGGCAGGAGCTGGCGCTGGCCCTCAAAGCCGTCGCACAGCAGTTGGGGTTTGCCGAGCCTGCCGATGCAATCGCAATCCCCTGCGCCCTGGCGGGCAGCGTGCTCGTCCATGGGCGACGGGTAAACGCAGCGCTGCTCGAATCGGCGGCAGAGATGGGCCTGGTGCTGGACCCGGTGACGTTGGTAGCCGAACCAGCCCTGGGCGCCCTGAAGCTGGCAAGAAATGCCCTTGAAACAAGGCTTCGAAATCAAGAATAAGACCGAAAAACAAGGCCTTGAGTCAAGGCCTAAACAGCAACCCACATGCGCCGTGCAGGCGCCACAGAGAAGGAGACTCGTGATCCCCTATTTTCAAGTCCAACCCGCTTTTGTCCCCCCCCTGGACCCAGAATTCTCTCCGCCCATACTCGCACACCAGGCTTTGAGGCAGGCAGCACATGCTGCCGGCGCCGCGCCGCTGGTGCTGGGACTGGAGCGACCTGATGGAAGTTGCTCACGTTTCGAGACCATCGTCCTTCCAAGTGACCATCCGTATGCTGAAGCTAATCTCGCCTATGCGGAGCGTCTGGTCAAATTCCTGTTGTGGCAAAAGGGTGGCCACAAGGTCTATATAGGAGGGGACCCCGCTATCGGCGCCTACGTGCAACGCTGCTATGGAACGCCCGGCGTTCCCGCTCCCGAGGGGACCCGAGCCTTCGATTTCGACTTCATGCAACGCGTCTATGAGCGCCCCTTCAGAGTCGTGGCGTGCCACCCGGAAGAGGTACCACCAGAGCGCGAAAACAGCAAAGCACTCGGGCGACACCTAGAAGGCTGCCGCATCGGCTTTGACCTGGGCGCATCGGATCGCAAAGTCTCCGCGGTCATCAACGGCGAGACTGTCTACAGCGAGGAAGTCATCTGGGAGCCACGCAAACACGCCGACCCAGAGTACCATTACCGCGAACTGCGCGCGGCGATTGATGCCGCTGCGGCGCACCTGCCCCGGGTGGATGCCATCGGCGGCAGTTCCGCGGGCGTCATCATCAACAACCGCCCAATGATTGCCTCGCTGTTCAGAGGCGTGCCAGCCAACCGCATCACGGCAATCCACGAAATCTTCAGGCATTTGGGGGCGGAGCTGGGGGTGCCGATTGAGGTAGCCAACGACGGCGATGTCACTGCACTGGCGGGCGCGATGTCGCTGGAGGACAATGCCGTCTTGGGTATCGCGCTAGGCTCCAGCGAGGCCAGCGGCTATGTCAATGCGGAGGGGAAGATTACCGGTTGGCTGAATGAGCTGGCTTTTGCTCCAGTGGATTACAACCCGCAAGCCGTGGTGGAAGAATGGTCAGGTGACCAGGGTGTGGGGGCTTCGTATTTCTCACAGCAAGCCGTCTTCCGGCTTGCGCCGCGCGCGGGCCTGCCACTCCCCACCAACATGCCCGATGCAGAGAGGCTCAAAATCGCCCAGATGGCGCTCGAAGCCGGGCACCCGGGTGCAGGTGATATCTGGCGCAGCATGGGCGTATATATGGGATATACTCTGGCACACTACGCCGATTTCTACACGATCAAGCATGTGCTCATCCTGGGGCGCTGTACTTCTGGACAGGGCGGCACGCTGCTCCTGGAAGGCGCACGCGCCGTCCTCGAAGCGGAATTCCCCGCATTGGCGGGGCAGATCCAGCTCCATCTGCCGGATGAAAAAACGCGCCGCGTGGGTCAGTCTATCGCCGCAGCCAGCCTGCCGGAAATCAAATAAAGCGACAGTGAAGGATGATGAAAAGAGGACTACAACCATGAAATTCCATCTCGATACAGGGGTCGCAACGACCGCGGAAGTATTCATACCCAATGGCGCTCCCGTGGAGGAAGCGCTGGCGAGCACCACACATCTGGCGATTGCGGCACACCAGGATGATATCGAAATCATGGCGATTGACGGTATCCTGAAGTGCTACCGCAGCGCCGAGCAGCGCTTCACCGGCGTCGTCGCCACCAACGGCAGCGGTTCGCCCCGTGATGACCTCTACGCGACCTACAGCGATGCTGACATGCAGGTCGTACGGCGCCATGAGCAACGGGCAGCGGCGGTCGTGGGCGATTATGCGGCGCAAATTCTGCTCGATGCTCCCAGCGCAGCGGTGAAAGATCCCGGCAATGCCGCATTAGTCGCCGACCTGGAGCAGGTGCTGCTAGCCACACGCCCGCAGGTGGTCTACACGCATAACCTGGCGGATAAACACGATACGCATGTCGCCGTAGCGCTCAAGGCGCTCAAAGCGCTGCGCAGGCTGCCGGCAGAACTGCGTCCCGCCGCCGTTTACGGCTGTGAGGTGTGGCGCGGGCTGGATTGGCTTCTGGACACCGAGAAGGTCGCTTTTGACTGTTCGGCAAGAGAGAGCCTACAGATGGCCCTGCTAGGTGTCTTTGATTCTCAGATTTGCGGCGGCAAACGCTACGATCTGGCAACCATGGGGCGCCGACGCGCCAACGCAACATACTATGCCTCCCATGCCACCGATACCGCGACCGGCATGGTCTTCGCCATGGACCTCACCCCCCTGGTGGCAGAGCCGACGCTCGACATCGCAAGTTACGTTCAGGACTTTATGACGCGCTTTGCCGAAGATGTGCGGCAACGCCTGAGCAGGTTCCTGCCGTGAACACCGAGCTACTTCCCGTAACCGCGAGATGTGCGGGCGGACGACTCTCCCTTGCGGGACATGATCTGGGCGCGCTGGCCCGCAAGTGGGGTACCCCGCTCTATGTCTATGATGGCGAGACGGTGCGGCAAGAGCTCGCCGCGCTGCGGCAGGCGCTCGCTGCCGCATACCCGGGTCCCACCGAAATCACGTATGCCGCCAAGGCTTACTTCGCCCCACGGTTTGCCAGCAAACTCGCCGCGCTGGAGCTCGGGGTGGATGTAGTCAGCCTGGGGGAGCTGCACGTGGCGCAACGCGCGGGTTTCTCCCCGGAAAAGCTGCACCTGCACGGCAACAACAAATCCGCGGCAGAGCTCCGCACCGCCCTCGAGCTCAATTTGCAGGCCATCGTGGTGGATAGCCTGGACGAACTCACATTTTTGGAAAGCCTGGCGCGCGAACAGCCACCCCGCGCAGGGTCGCCGGGGGCGTCGCGCCCTAGAATTTGGTTGCGCATCACACCCGGTCTCACCGTGGATACCCATGCCTACCGGCAAACAGGGCATCATGCGACCAAGTTTGGGATTCCCATCGCCGGCGGGCAGGCGGCTGAAGCCATTCGCTATGCCCAAGCCAGTCAGCATCTCAACCTTGTGGGCTTGCACACGCATCTCGGTTCACAGATCTATGAGGTCGGTCCCTACGTAGAAGCCATCCAGATGCTGTATGCTCTGGCACGCGCCGAGAATTTCACGCCCCTGGAGCTCAGCCCCGGCGGCGGATGGTATGCCCGCTACACAGACGATGCACCCGATATAGCGCTGGTTACCTGGGTTCAGAGCGTCGCAGCAGCGGTACAAGCTGAATGCGACCGCGACGGGAGCGCGCTGCCGCGGTTGGTCCTGGAGCCCGGGCGCTGGTTGGCGGCGCGGGCGGGCGTGGCGCTTTACACCGTTGGCACGTGCAAGACCAGCGGCGATGGGACGCGCTGGGTTGCGGTAGATGGCGGCATGGCAGATAACCTGCGCCCGGTGCTCTATGGTGCGCGCTACACGGCGGTCGCGCCGGAGCGC
>JAKJAC010000234.1:291-6918 GCA_022707705.1 Chloroflexota bacterium | reverse complement strand
GAGACGCCCAACGCTTTCATCCCACAACAATTCCAGAATCCGGCCAACCCACAGATTCATCGCGAAACGACGGCGTTGGAAATCTGGAACGATACGGAGGGTCAGGTGGATATCCTGGTGGCGGGCGTGGGCACCGGCGGCACGATTACCGGCGTCTCCGAGGTCATCAAAGCGCGCAATCCTTCCTTCAAGGTGATTGCCGTGGAGCCGGCTGAGTCACCGGTGTTGGCTGGTGGCGCGCCTGGTAAACACAAGATCCAGGGCATCGGCGCGGGTTTCGTGCCCGACGTGCTCAACGCAGGCATCATTGACGAGATTGTCCACGTCAACAGCGACGAGGCCATCGCTATGGGCCGGCGGTTGGCGAAAGAAGAGGGCATCCTGGCCGGCATCAGCTCCGGCGCGGCGGTTCACGCCGCCGTCCAAGTCGCCAAACGGCCCGAAAACAAGGGCAAACTCATTGTTGTCATCCTCGCGAGCACCGGTGAGCGTTACTTGAGCACGCCGCTTTTTGACATTGAATGAACTAGCAAACAACCTGCAGCAGTGATCACTCGCTGCGCCTTCTTTCGGCAACTGTGATTTTCGTGGACGGTGGAGCCCGCTTGTGAGCCTTTACCCCGTCCACGAAAATCACAGAAAACCCCTACCTCTGTGCCCCTGCGGCGTGCCAAAGTGGCTAGATGCATTGTCTCACAAGCAGACCTTTGATCTTCCCAATAATTCGTCCCATGCCCCAGGTATCAAATCTATTGCATTAATTTGCCATTCATGGTATGCTTGGCGTATGGAATTCGCGCGTTTATTGGAAATCGTTGGGGATGCGCCGGTTTTTGAGACTGGCTTGTTGCTTGCTGGTGAGGTGAATCCGGATGATGTGCGCCGGCAGCTGTCTCGCTGGACGGCAGTCGGACGGCTCATCCAGCTGCGACGTGGCATCTATACCCTGGCGCCGCCATTCCAAAAGGTCAAACCCCATCCCTTTGTGATTGCTAATGCGTTGGTACAACCTTCCTACATTAGCCTGCAAGCTGCGCTTGCCTATTACGGCCTCATTCCCGATTACACCCCGGTGACGACGAGCGTGACCCCACTGCGTCAGGGCCAATGGCAGACAGCTTTAGGGGATTTCACTTTCAGGCACATCCAGGCCTCCTGGTGGCACGGCTACCGGCAACTGGAAGTGCATGCCGGGCAACTTGCGTGGATTGCCACGCCGGAAAAAGCGTTGCTTGATCTGGTCTATCTGGAACCGGGCGGAGATGACCCGGCTTATCTGGTATCGTTGCGCCTGCAGGGCTTGGAGCGCCTGGATTTGGCGGTGCTGGCTGACCTGGCATTGCCTGCCGGTCCCAAGCTTCAGCGTGCCGTGCGGCATATCACTGCCTTAATTCAGGTCCGCACAGAGGAGTATAGCCCCTTATGAAGCCATATCTGGCAGAACTGGTGCGCGCCGCACCGACCCCGGCACATGGACGCAATGCGGCGCGTGAATACCTGCAAGCGCGCATCCTGGGTGCGCTGCAGGGCGCGGGAGCTATGATTCCCCTCGCCTTTCACGGGGGTACAGCGCTACGCTTTCTCTATGGCACGGCGCGCTATTCAGAGGACCTGGATTTCGCGTTGGAACACGCCGCCGAGCGTTACGATTTCCGCGCCTTTTTGCGGGCAGTGCAGTCCACCCTGGCGGCTGAGCAGTACTCCGTTGAGATCAAGGTCAATGACCAGAAAACTGTTCACAGCGCCTGGGTGCGCTTCCCTGGATTGTTCTATGAATTGACGTTGTCGCCACATCGTGATGAGGTGTTGGCGATTAAAATCGAGGTGGATACACACGCTCCCGCTGGCGCAGGCCTGGTGACCACGGTGGTGCGGCGGCACATCCTGCTGCACTTGCAGCATCACGACCGTTCTTCACTACTGGCGGGTAAACTGCACGCCGTCTTGCAACGCACCTACCTCAAGGGGCGTGATCTTTACGACCTGCTGTGGTATCTGAGCGATCCGGCGTGGCCCGCTCCTAATCTCATCCTTCTGAATAACGCGTTACAGCAGACCAGTTGGTCTGGAGAGCTGCTGACACCCTCAACCTGGCGTGCGGTGGTGCGTGGGCGGCTGGCGACGGTCGCCTGGGATAGGGTCGCCGCCGATGTTGCCCCATTCTTGGAGCCCGGAGCAGTGCTACCTACCGCGGGTTTGTTGCAGCAGGTGCTTGCCCAAGGGGATGACTCTGGAGAGTCCAAAGCCTGAGGATGGCTACGCTTCACCTAACAAAACAGCCCGGCATAATCCGGGCTGTTTGGTGCCGAGACCGAGAATTGAACTCGGGACACATGGATTTTCAGTCCACTGCTCTACCGAACTGAGCTATCTCGGCAGCACCTCCGCATTGTATCGTAACACTTCGATTTGTCAAGCGCGCAGATACTCGTCTATCGCTTGTGCCACACCGGTGGCATGGGCTACTGCCGGCGCCAGCAGATTGGCTCCGTGGACCACATCACCTGCTGCAAACAGCCCCGGGACACTCGTTCGTCCCGTTTCAGGGGCATCCACCTCTACCACGCCGCCGCGCCCTAAGCGGAGCTCCGGCACACTCGCCAGTAGCTGTTTGTTGGGGCGGTAACCCAGGGCTAACACTGCCGTATCCGCCTCCAATGTGATTTCGTGCCCCGGCACGCATTCAGGGCGGCAGCGCCCGCTTTCATCCGGCGCACAGAGCCGCATCCGCTGGTAAGTGATAGCGCGGAGCCGTCCCTCAGCATCACCCAGGAACTCCGCCGGGCAGGTAAGCCAGACGAAATTGCCCCATTCCTCCAGCACGTGCCGGTATTCCTCGGGCTCCGCCGGCATCTCCTGCACACTGCGCCGGTAATAGCAGGTCACTTCCTGGACTCCGGGAAGCCGAAGCGCGGTGCGCATGCAATCAATAGCCGTGTTTCCACCCCCGATAATGTGGACCCGCGCTCCTACTTGCAAGGGGGCGCGCCAGGCTTCCGGCAACAGCTCGGCGGGGAGATTCGCCCGGCACAGAAATTGCGTCGCATCGTAGGCTCCCTCCAGCGTTTCGCCTGGAAGGTCGGCGCGATATTGCTCCTGCGCCCCTGCGCCCAAGAATACCGCATCATATTCAGCCAACAGCTGCGGCAGGCTGATATCCCGTCCCACACTCACATTGCACCGGATTTCCACACCCAGGGCTTCCAACCAGGCTAGCTTGGCTTCCACGATCTCCAATCCCAGTTTGAAGCGCGGAATGCCGTACAACATCATGCCGCCAGGGTGAGGATGGTGCTCGAATACGACCGCAGTGTGCCCCATACAGGTGAGCTTCTCCGCAACCGTCAGCCCGGCAGGACCCGCGCCAACGATGGCGACACGTTTCCCCGAGCTGGGGGCAATTTCGGGTGTGGGCATCCCCGCCAGGGTACGGGCAAAGGTGGCGGTAAAAGCCTCCAACCGGCGTGTATCCAGCGGCTTATCCAGCCGTTTGAGTGTGCAGGCATCCTGGCAGAAGCGCTCAGGGCACACGCGCCCGCACACCTCGGATAGCGGATTGGTTCGCCGGTAAACGGCTGCCGCGCCCAGGAAATCGCCCGCTGCCAGACGTTCCATGGCGTGCGGGATATCGTTGTGCAGCGGGCAGGCTTGCTGGCAGGGGGCGTTGGCGCATTGCAAGCAGCGTGAGGCTTCGGCAATGGCTTCCTCAGGGGTGTGCAGGATCAGAATTTCATCGAAGTCCCGCACCCGCTCATCCGGTGGGCGCACCTGGGCTGTGACCGCAGGCAACTGCGAGCGGGCTTTGCGATCAACTTTCTCCGGCGCTGGTTGAGCCATACATCCCTCCTTGCATCGTTAGCTGTTACCCCTTAGCCGTGAGCTATCGGGTTGGGCAAACCGCGCTGGCGCGTTCGATGGGTGTCTGGATGGGAGCCGGGTTGTCAGTTGGACCAGCGGCGAGGACCGCGCGTGGCAGGTCCATCGGTCGGTCCGGGAAACAAATCCCCTGGCTCATCCAGGCTATCCATCTCCGGACCCAGCAATAGATCCACTCGCGCCAATGCGGCAATATCGTAGCGGGCGTAACCGCAGGCATCACAGCGCCAGAAAGCGAAATTCGGCACTGTGATGACCCGCCAGCCAACGCGCCGCACATAGGTGCTATGCGCGGGCCGTAGGGTGCCGAAAGAACAGCGAGGGCAGCGATGCCGCATCAATCCTCCGCTTCCGCCAGAATCTTCAGACTGGAGCTGGCGCCCAGGCGATTTGCACCGGCGCTGAGCATCGCCAGAGCATCCGCATAGGAGCGTATGCCCCCTGCCGCCTTCACGCCAATATCCGGACCCACCGCTTTCCGCATGAGCGCCACATCAGCCGTGGTTGCCCCGGTCTTGGCGAAGCCGGTTGAGGTTTTGACAAAGTCGGCGCCCGCTTCCACAGAAAGCTGGCAGGCAATCACCTTCTCTGCGTCGGTGAGCAAGGCGTTTTCGAAAATCACTTTCAGCAACGCGCCGCAGTCATGGCAGGTCTGCGCCAGCACCCGAATGTCATCCCGTACCACATCGTGTTGCCCGGCTTTCAGCCTCCCAATCGGGATTACCATATCCACTTCTGTGGCGCCATCATCGATGGTCTGCAGCGTCTCGAAACGCTTCACCGTGACGGGGGTCGCCCCTAGCGGAAAGCCCACAACGGTACACACTGCCACACCCGTGCCCTTGAGCAAGCTGGCAGAGAGCGCCACATAGGCGGGATTGACGCAGACCGTGGCAAAGCAGTGCTCTGCCGCTTCCGCACACAGTCGCTCAACCTCCGCAGGCATTGCTTCAGGCTTGAGGAGTGTGTGATCTATCATTCGTGCCAGGATTGTTCGTTTCATGGGAGCGCCTCCAATTCAGCAAAGGCATAATGTGGGAACGTGCCAAACAGCTCCAGGGGCCAGTAACGAAAGACTGCTTTGCCAATGATATTTTCCTTGGGCACCGGACCCCACGAATGCGAGTCGCTTGAGTTGTTGCGATTGTCGCCCAGCAGGAAATACTCATTCGTTGCTAGCGTCCACCGATTAACATAACCCAGGGGTCCGCTCACATAGGTCTCGTTGATGGCGACACCGTTGATCCAGATACGTCCATCCCGCGCCTCGATGGTATCGCCGGGCAGACCGATAAGACGTTTGATCAGGGGAATGCTGTTCTTGTCGCCGTTGAGGGGCTTCACGACTACAATGTCCCCGCGCTCTGGGCCATGAAACCAGTAACTGGCTTTGCTCACGAGCAAATACTGCCCCTCGTGCAGCGTCGGTTCCATGCTCACCGAGAGAACCTGGTAGCGCCCCGTGAAGGTGTTGATTAACACAAAGACAATCGCTGCAAGCAACATCGTCTCCAACAAGTCCTGTATCAGGATCTTGAAGGAGGCTGGCTCATCAGGTGGTCGGGTCGAATCGAGCACCGGCGTTATATTCTGACTCGCGATGCGTGTCGGGTTCATCTCAGGGTCGCTCAGGTTCTCGCTCAATGGTCTTGTTGCAGCTCTTCATAACTATAGTGTGGAATCAAGCCCCAATGTTCGGGGGGCCAGTAACAAAACACCGCTTTACCGATAATATTCTCTCGTGGCAGTAATCCCCAGGCGTGAGAATCGCTGGAATTGTTGCGATTATCCCCCAGGACCAGATACGTTTCCTCATCGACCGTCCAGCGATTGGCATACACGGGTGGCGCACTGATGTAAGGCTCATTGAGCGCTATGCCGTTGACCCAGATCTTGCCCTCACGCGCCTCGACGATATCTCCTGGCACACCGATGACCCGCTTGATAAACGGAATGCTCCCTTGCCCTTCTGGAGGGCGCAGGACCACAATATCACCACGCTCCGGTGGATGCAACCAATACGTGACCTTGCTGGCGATCAGATACTGGTTGCCATAGAGGCTGGGTTCCATGCTCTGCCCGTGTACCTGATAGCGTCCTGTGAGAGTGTTGATGACCAGAAAGATGATCGCCGCCAGCAGTAACGTCTCCAGCATGTCCTGGAGCCAGGAGCGGATGCCAAACGAGCGACTTAACGATGGCGTCTCCTCGTGCTCCGGTTCCTCTGCCGGCATGACGGTTTCGATATTGTTCTCGCTCAAACCCTTCCTCCATATCCCGGCAAGCTCATTGACTTAGCCAGGGAGCCAAACGCTTGCATTATAGTCCATCTGGAAAGGTGTGCAAGCCGAGTAAGGTGCAAAACTGTTCAGCGTTCTCCCGCTTTCCACGCGGAAGAGCGGCTAAAGCCGTGAATTTGTAAAGTGTTTTTGGCTGCCGCACTGCGCGCGGCAGCCAAAAAACACTTCTTCTAACAGGCTTCAGCCCGAAACTCGCGCCCTGCAATGGAAATCTGAACACTACCTAAGGCGCAGTCTTCTCCCGGGTGCCACGTTGAATTGCATCTGGTGCGCACCTGCAAAAGCAAAGCCCGCCCCCGGCGCAGAGCCAGAGACGGGCGCGACAAACTTGTGAGCACAGCGCGGAATTTCAGGCTTCCGAGGGGCTTTCAGGCTCAACCGGCGCTGCGGGCGGCGGTGTTTTGCTCTTTTCTTCACCTGCGCCTTCGTCGTCTTCGTCCTCATCTTCCCA
>JAKJAC010000234.1:0-266 GCA_022707705.1 Chloroflexota bacterium | reverse complement strand
GAGTCCTGCTACCGCGATGGTCGCGACGATGAGCGCGACCCACTGCCCGGCTAACAAACCCACATCGCGGGCTGACCAGATGAGAATGAGCACCATGCCGATGGATAACACAATCCAGGAAGTCCATTGTGGATGTTGGGTGACGAATGCCTTGATTTTAGCCATTGATTTTCCCTCAATCATAGTGATGAATGAAAAGCGAGCGTGCTACGATTTACCGGTATCCTCGCTTTGATACTGTTACCGGTTCGCTTTAGGGTCTTTTT
>JAKJAC010000233.1:257-6956 GCA_022707705.1 Chloroflexota bacterium | reverse complement strand
ATGAGATCGGGCGCTGTGACCAGTGACATCGCAATGGCCACGCGCTGCCGCATACCACCACTCAGCTCAAAGGCATAGCGATTCAGAAAGTCGAGCGGCACCCCAACATGCTGGAACATCTTGCGCGCCTGTCCAAGAGCCATCTCCTTATCCATCGCGTTGTGGATCATGGCAGGCTCTGCCACCTGATCGCCCACCTTGAGCACCGGATTGAGCGCATTCATCGCGGCTTGCGGCACCATGGACATCTTGAGCCACCGTACCTGCCGGCGATAGTCCTCGTCATTCAACTCCATGACATTCTGGTCATGCAAGTAGATTTTTCCGTCATAGGTATCCACGTTGCGGGGCAGAAGACGCAGAATTGCCTTGGCCAGAGAGGTTTTCCCACAGCCCGATTCACCCAGCACCACGACTGCCTGGTTGGCGTTAAGATCGAAATTCACGCCATCCACCGCGCGCACAGTGCCTTTGCCCGCGCGGAAATACAGTCTCAAGTCTTCTATATGGAGCAAAGTTGTTTCAGGCATGTGCCTACACCTCCCTCAGACGGGGGTTAAAGATACGATCGAGGGCAAAGCCCACCATCGCAAAAGCCAGACCGGCAACCATCAGCAACAACGCCGGTTCCAGAATCCAGTAATATTGACCGTTATAGAGCGCGCCATTGCCGTAGGCATCATTGATGAGCTTGCCCCAGGTCGGCAGGACAGGATCGCCCAAGCCCAGGACCGCCAGAGAAGCCTCCAGGAAGACATAAGCAGGAACGCCCGAGACCAGCCCGGGAATCAGCACCGGGATAATGCGGGGAATCAAATAAGAGACAATGATGCGCCAGTTGCTGGCGCCGTAGGAACGCGCCGCCTCAATGTAGGGCGCTTCCTTGATCTGCATGAAGGTCGCCCGATAACCCTTGATAGCGGCGCCAAAAATGCTGAGCAAAATCACCCAGAGCAGCAGTACCCAAATACTGCGCGATTGGAAGGTGCCAACCATAATCAGAATCGGCAAGAACGGTAAGAGCATGTTGATTTCGGTGATGCGCTGAATCAAATCATCCACCACACCGCCAAACCACACGCCGATGGCTGCAATAATCATGGTCGTCACCGTGGTGACCAGGGCTGCCACCAAGCCAAACGACAACGCGATGGGGGTTCCCCAGAGCAAGGCAACCGTCAAATCCCGGCGGCGATGGTCGGTGCCTGCCAGCCCATGTACGGTGCCGTAAGATACAAACTTCGCTTCCAGGTCAGAGTCTTCCTCAAAGGTGATCGCATCAATGCGTAATTGATAAGTCCCCTTGAGGACTGTAGGCGTTTCTTTTTCTGGGTCGGCGAAGAGCGCTACCTCCGGAACCACACCCTTGAGGCGCCGCAACAGGCGGTCATCCTGGTTAAAGCGATAGGTCTCGGAAGCTTTGGCGGTGACTTCACCGAGGCGGATTTCCCGACCATCAGGCGTAATCCAGAACATCGAGACAAAGGGACCTTTCTCCTCGAACTTTGCCGTTATAAACACAATCATTTCCTGAGGGAAGACATCGGCATCGTAATCAAAGGAGTAAGTGAAAATGACGTCCGTCATCGTCTCGTCAATGGGCTTAACCTCTTTCGTCACGCCCGAGCCCAGATCTGAACTGTTGCGCACAATCGTTGAGGGCTGCTTCTCCTTGTTAAAGATATTCGTCCAGGCAGGCGGCGCCAGGCGTGGATAATCTCCCCAGACCTCCTCTCCGCCGCGCCAGAGACGAATCGCCTCATTATAGGGGATGGCAATGACCGTATAAATAGCCAGCGCCACCAACGCCAGGATAAGCACCACTCCAGCAATAGCCGATGGGTATTGCGCGATATCTTTGAACATGCGCCTTAGGGATTTCATGATTTCGGTCCTCCACTTCCAACGCGCACTCGGGGGTCAACCAGAGCGTAGATGAAGTCTAGCAGGAAGACGGTTGCCGCCAGCAAATAGGCATAGATGATGGCAGACCCAATGATGACGGGCGAGTCGTACAATCCGATGGCTCGGAATAACATCCGTCCCAATCCGGGCCAGTTGAAGACCGTCTCGAGAATTGTCGCGCCCTGCCAGAGGCTAATCATCATCAACGCAAAACTGGTAATGATATTGGGCATCGTGGGACGCAGAACATAACGCCGCTCAATCTCGCGGGAAGAAAGCCCCTTAGCACGCGCCAGCTCGACGTAGTCTTCCATGGAGAAAATCAGGAAGAAGGTGCGCCAGCCGTAGACGCCGGAGAAAATACCGCTGATTAACCAGGCGGTCACGGGCAGAATCAGATGGCGCCCGTAGCTGAGCAACCGCGCCCCAAGCGCCTCTGGCGGCGGCGCGGCAACCATGCCACCGAAAGGCAACCAACCCAATACCGAAGCAAAGAGCAGCAACAGGAAGATGCCATAAAACCATGCCGGAGCGGAAGAGAAAGGCGACATGGCAATCACAGCCTTATCCAGAAAAGTACCGTAGTTGCGAGAGAGATAGAGCGCAAAGAACAGGCTGAGGAAAAACAACAACAGGTTCGAAGTCGCCATCAGCAGCAACGTCGGCGGTAGCCGCTCCAGAATGATATTCTTCACCAACTTTGAACCGCTATCGCTGGCGAGATGCTGCGCCCGTCCCAGATTGAGAGTAATGGCGCGGGTGAGGAAACGCACACTCCGCAGCAAGAAAGGTTGATCCAGGCCCAGGCGTTTTTCCTCAAGAACAACGCGGGCATTGATCATCGTATTCCGTTCCTCAATGGATAGAAACTTGAGTGAGGGGTCCATACTGACAGAGATGGAAATGCTCTCGCGAATCTGACCCTTGAGAATCTCATCCACATAACCGCCCATATTGGCAATCAAAATGGTCAGATAGATGCCGATAACGACAGCAATAAACAGGGTAATCAATTTGATTCCCGTATACCGCGCCAGTTTGGCCCACGAACCAGGACCCTTTTTCTTCTGGGGAGTTTCGACGCCCGATATCTGGGGCAAAGTTGCTTCAGCCATAACGCTCTCGCTTTCTATAAACTCCTAATGGGATAAACCGGTCAGCCGTTCGCAGTGCGCAAGCCTCGGGAATCCTACCGCGTTTGCCGGCTTGCCGTCCACTGCGCCCGTGTTCTTTGTCAATATCAGCTAATTCAGAATTGCCAGGTCTTCTTAAAACACGCTAGGGGCGAGGCGAGGGCCCCGCCCCTAGCGGACTGCATCAGAGCGTGCTCAGATTACTTAGCCGTCACGAAGGTGAGGGCATCAGTGCTGGGCAACGCCACGCGCTTGGAAACGACCACGACCTCGAGCTGGTTGGAACCAGCCTCGAGCTTGCTGGTCACATCAGCGGTCAGTTCGATCTTCCAGAGACCATCCTCGACCGCGACAGCCTCGCCCACATGCGCAACCTCGCCCTTGGCGTTGAGCACCAGGAACTTGACGTTGTCAATGTCGGCGACCGCATACGGTTCCTCGTTGAAGGTGACGTAGACATCGTAGGTCTCGGCAGAGCCAATGGTCACGCGACCAGGACCGTCGAGTTCAACTTCAGCGATGGCAGCCTCAGAGAAGCGCAGCCACTTATCCGCCATGTCGGGGTAATCCAGGAAGCGCTTAAGGATAACGGTACCCTCGACGGGGAAAGCGCGCTCCAGGTAGAAGGGACCCGTGCCAATCCAGAGGTGACCGCGCTTGCGGAACCACTCCGCCAGGTTGGCGTAGCGGGCCTGCACTTCGGCGGCATCCACGTACTCGCTCATCGTCGGCGCGTAGGGGAGCTCGCCAGAAGCCACGACCTCATCCAGGTGCGTCTTCATGATCTCAACCGTGGGACCGGCGATGAAGCTCAGCCACTCGACTTCCAGCTCATCCGCCTTATCGGCAGAGAAGGTTGCCTCGCCCGCCGCGTCTGCCATCAAGCCCAGCGTGAGCGCGTGCCAGGCGCCCTCACCCTGCGCGTAGTAGGGCCACCAGGTGTCGATAGAGAGCTCGGCATCCAGGTCATAATCATCGCTGTAGGTCTCGATGATCAGAGGATCCTCGGAGATGACCTTCACGCCCTTGAAAGCGGACATGAAGCCATCGAGGGTCGGGACAGCCGAAGCATCGTAGACTGGGCTGGCTTCCTTGGCGCGATCGAAGGTGAGAATCATGCCCATGATGAAGTCGCCGATGGACAGGTTGCTGCCATCGTGCCACTTGACGGTGCTGTACATATCTGCCGGGTAGTAGACCACGCTCTTGCGGGCTACGGTCAGGGTCTCGGTGTAGACCTCGCCCACGGTCAGGAAGCGCTGCGTCTCGGCATCCCAATCCGCCCACGCATCGGCGGGAACTTCGATGGACGGCACAAATTGCAGGTCCACCCAGTCGAGAGTCTTGCCAACGGGCAGACCTTCCTGGATGAAGACCTCGGCGCGCTCCATGCGCTGGGGCCAGAGCAAACCGGTGAAGGGATCGTACATGAGGGCGATTTCGCCGGTGCCGCGGATGAGCATCATATCGAAAATCCAGTTGGTGCCAGCGATGGCATTCCACGGCTCAGTCAGAATGCTGGGCATGGCGACGGTCATGGACCCACCGATCTCACCCTCGCGCTGCAGGGTCTGCGCCCAGAGGTAGGAACCGCTGACGCCACCGTACAGGTCAGCCGCAACTTTCACTTCGTTGCGCTTGGGGGTAACAGCCTGGCGATCTACCAACCAGATGCGAACGGAATCGAGCATAGAGAGCTCGAGCGCCCGAGCCAACATCGTGTTACGCTCAGCCATATCCTTGTAGTCGGCGTAAGCCAGTTTTTCGGACAGTTCGTAGAACTCAGGATCGTTGACGTAAGCCTGCCACAGGGGTACACCCAGACCCTGGTTAGTGTAGAAGAAGAGGAAGTTATCTGCCAGGTTGCGGGGAACGACGGTGGTAATCCAGCCGCCGGTGTAGACGTTCCAAAGCCCGTCGCCAGGATTGCCGCGCATCCACAGGGGAGAAGCTTCCGCAGCAGTCTTGTAATCGCGGGTCACGGTGAAGCCGATGTCTTCCAACTGGTTGGCGACATAATCGCCGATACCGCGGCGCTCATCCTCAGTGCGGATCAGGACGCTGAGATTCACGGGTGCGCCGTTGAACTGCCACTTGCCATCAACCTGAGTGGCGCCGAGTTTTTCCATCTCCGCGGAGATGATTTCCACGGCCTTTTCCTTGTTGTAGGCGTATTTCAACTCGATCGTGCGGTTCACATCCGCCAGGCGGGCGTAATCCGAAGATGCAATGTTGAAAGCCGTCCAACGCGGAACCGCCATACCGCCCATGACTTCCTGGACGATGTAGTTGCGGTCAACGAGCCAGTTCATGGCTTCGCGGATGGCGGGAACGCCAAAGGGGTTAAGGGCGCCGCTCTCGAGCACGGGACCGGCGGGGTTGAACGTGAGCTCGTTGTAGGAGCCCGAGGACTTGTAACCATCAAGAGCCGCGGATTCTTCAACCTTGGCGGCAGCCTCACGGTTTGAGACGGTGTTGGCGAAAAGGTCAATCTCGCCAACCTCGAGGCGGGTGATGGCGGCATCCGTGCTCGGCTCTTCAACGAAGATCACGGTATCCAGCCAGGCGCCCTTGCGGTCAATCTTGACAGGCTCAGGGGTAACCAGGACTTCCACCTCTTTGGTGACTTCAACAGTTTTGACGACTTCCTGGGTGACCACGACAGTCTTCTCGATAACCTGTGGTTCAGGGGTGGGACCACATGCCGAAAGCAGCATGCTGGCGACCATCACCAGGCCAATCAGCGTCGTCAGATTCTTCTTCGTAAACATTCGCTCCTCCTTCAAGAATTTGGAAATAGGTTGCAGACTCGATACAGTGCTCCAGCACGACCTGCCTTTACGGCAATCTGGAGCGGGCACAACACTTGGGACATTTTTCTGCACAGACCAGCTTCAGAACCACCCCCTTCCGTCAATGACCTCAAACCAGCGAAACCCTATTACAGGTACTGCTTCCCACTGCAGACGAAGCTCTTAAACGGCGCGTAACACACCGCCGACGAGGAAATGGCAATGGGTTTCAAGCCGAATCACAGAGAAGAAGAGCAATTGCTGTTGATGAGAGAATGCAATTGGGGAATACTGAGTATGAGACGCAGGCGCATCACGACGCAGGCGCTTGACGACGCGCTCCCACACATGCGGGGACGGCTCAAAGCGCCCTAAGCCATCGCGGAGTGTGCTCCGCAATAGACAATCCAAGGCCTGGTCCGACAGTTCGCTAGTTCTTCCCACAATTCATCCCGTGCCCAGCAGCCAGGTCTTCCCTACTTCAAAAACACCACCTGCTCTAGATTAGCAGATGTTACGACAGATGACCAGTGATAAATGCCTACCTCTCGGTAGTTTTTGTTCCCTGATACATTCCCAAGAGTTTACCATGGGAATGCCATCCAGTCAAGCTTTTTTCCATACAACCTACGTTAATAATACTTCAGCGCTCTGAAGTTGGTTCAATTTTCAGAGCCTGTTTTGAGCGACGCGCTCACGTACAGTGACAAGGTCTCCGGGGGCAAGCCAGGTAATCGCCGGGTCCTGAAGTCCGAACCAGGCATACTGGCGACGGATGAAATCGTGAGTATCCAGTTGGATTCGCAGGGTCACCTCCGCCAGCGTCGCACGTCCCTCGAAGTAAGGTCTAAACTGGCTGTACCCCAAAC
>JAKJAC010000233.1:0-247 GCA_022707705.1 Chloroflexota bacterium | reverse complement strand
GCTCCCAACCGTAGCCCGCCGCGAGCAGACGTTCAACTTCAGCGGGTAATCCGGCGGCAATCATCGCTTCTACGCGGGCATCGGCTCGCACATACAACACCTCACGCTCCAACGTCAGCCCGAATTGGAGTACCCGATACGGGGGTGTCAGACGCTGCCGTTGCGCAGAAAACGGGATGCCGGTTTTGAGACAGACCTCTAGCGCACGCACGACCCGCCGCAGATTGCGAGGGTCAATGAAATCCAC
>JAKJAC010000232.1:6754-6987 GCA_022707705.1 Chloroflexota bacterium | reverse complement strand
GCGTCGCGCATGGTTTCCTCATCATGCTCGACCACCAGAACGGTATTGCCCATGTCACGCAAGCGCAGCAAGGTATCGAGCAAAGCGCGATTGTCGCGAGCGTGCAAGCCGATGCTCGGCTCATCCAGAATGTAAAGCACCCCCACCAAACCACAGCCAATCTGGCTTGCCAGACGAATGCGCTGTCCTTCCCCGCCAGAGAGCGAGGGCGCCGGGCGGTCAAGCGTAAGATA
>JAKJAC010000232.1:0-6701 GCA_022707705.1 Chloroflexota bacterium | reverse complement strand
CCGCCAATCTCCAATTGTTCCGCGTCGAAAGTCCCTGCAAGCGACGTAATCCAGTCATAAGCGGCGTCAATCGTCATCCGCCCGACATTCAGAAGCGTCAGCCCGCCCACGGTGACTCCGCGCGCTTCGGGTCGCAACCGCGCGCCCTGACATGCCGGGCAGGGTTGCTCGCTCATAAAACTCAGATACCAGCGCTGCGTGTACTCCGATTTCGTCTGGCGGAAACGCCGCCGGATACAAGCAACAATCCCCTCGAAAGGTCGCTGCATTTCGCCAGACCAGGTGACCTCGTTACGATCGCCCTCGTATTTGAAGTTGATACGCTCGCGCCCGGAGCCGTACAGCAAGATGTTCCGAAAGTGCTCAGGCAATTCACACCAGGGCGTTTCCAGGCTTACAGCGAAGTGCCGGGCTATTGCCTCCAGCTCACGTTGCGTCCAGCTCAGTTGTTTCTTGCGGAGCTCGCCATACCAGCGGAGCGCCCCATCCATCAACGATAGATTTGGATCGGTGATGATGAGATTGACATCCACCTCCAGCTTCGTGCCCAAGCCATTGCACTCCGGGCACATCCCAGAGGGAGAGTTAAAGCTGAATAACGCTGGTGTGAGCTCCGGAAAGCTAATGCCGCAGTGAGCGCAGGCATTCTGTTCACTAAAGAGCAGCTCCTCACCCTCGACCACATCCACCACCAATACCCCCTCAGTCGCACGCAGCGCCGTTTCCACCGAGTCCATCAGCCGTGCACGAAAATCGGCGTAGGGCGATTCGGGAATCTGTAGGCGATCCACAATAAGCTCAATGGTGTGGATCTTTGTCTTGGCGAGTTTGATGGAATCCGTGAGCTCAATGGGCACGCCATCAATCCGCGCGCGGGTGTAGCCGTCGCGCCGTGCCTGCTCCAGCAACTCGGCGTGTGTGCCTTTACGTTTCTGCACCACCGGCGCGAGAATCTGGAAACGTGTACCGGAAGGCAATACTGAAATCTGGGCAGCGATCTGTTGTGCGCTCTGCGCATGGACAGGACGCCCACATTCAGGACAATGCGCCTCGCCCACCCGCGCGAAAAGTACGCGGAGGTAATCCATCACCTCAGTCACTGTCCCCACAGTAGAACGGGGATTCTTGCTGACTGCTTTCTGCTCGATGGCAATCGCAGGGCTAAGTCCGCTGATGAAGTCTACGCGAGGCTTCTCCATTTGCCCCAGGAATTGGCGGGCGTAAGAGGAAAGGCTCTCCACGTAGCGCCTCTGCCCCTCAGCATAGATGGTATCGAAGGCAAGCGACGATTTGCCGCTGCCGCTCACACCGGTTAACACAACCAGGCTGTTACGCGGAATGCGGACATCAATGTGCTTAAGGTTGTGCTGCTGTGCGCCGCGGATAACGATTTCGTTGGGTTCCATGCTGATCCTTTTTAGAACAGAAGTTCTAACACCCCCCATTATACCACAAAGCGTCTCAAATGTAGTCATGGTCATTGTCGTCATGGTTGCCTCTTTATCGAACGAATTTTCTATTTTATGACAGTATAATGCGAAAACATGACAGATTCTGTCATGTTGTGGCGTAAGATGAGAAGAAAACAACAGAAGACAAATCGCAACCGCATTGCAGGGGGGTCCGTTTCAATTTTGGGGTAAAAGCAAGACGACTATCATACAAATGCTTTTCTTTGATTGATTTTTGGCGGTGGGGCAAAGTCCCACCGCCAAAAATCAATTTTTTCTGCGCCCTGTAGGGGCGCCTGAGATTTTCACCCCCGTTTTGAAACGCACCCTTGCGGGGTCAGGAATTGACAGCCTGTTGCTCCTGGCGGATAATTTAACCGTGAACTCATGAGCAACGACTTGCAGAGGAGGAAATTCCATGAATTGGCGACTTGCGCAAGCCCGAGACCGCATTATCCTCGGTCTGGTCTGCCTCAGTATCGTGTTATCAGCCTGCACACCTGCAGCACATAAATCCCCTGCAAGTTCACCAACCGCCGTTCTCCAACTACCAACCGCGAGCATGTCTGCCGATTCACAATCCCCAGAGGACTTGCCAACAGCAACACCGGAAGCGGTAGGCATGGATTCACAGGTGTTGGCTGAACTCATCACCACCTTGCACGAAACAGATAGCGGCGTGAACGCCGTGCTTATCGTGCGGCATGGATCAATCGCCCTGGAAGCGTATTTTGCCCCCTTCGCGGCAGCTAGCCGGCAAGCACTCTTCTCATGCACCAAGAGCGTCATCTCAGCTCTTGTGGGCATCGCACTCGCGGAAGGCGCCATCGAAAGCCTCGATCAACCGGTGTTATCGTTCTTCCCAGAGCACACCTTCGCCAATGTTGACGCGCGTAAGGAACGCATGACCCTGCGGCACCTGCTCACTATGACCGCAGGTCTGGAATGGCACGAAGCAGCGCCCTACATTGACGACAGCCTGGGGCGCATGGTGCGCAGCACTGATTGGGTACAATTCATACTGGACCAACCTATGGCTACTGAGCCGGGCGAGGTCTTCAATTACAATAGCGGCGTCTCACACCTGCTCTCCGCCATCATCCAACAAACCGCCGGTAAGGCAGCCCATGCTTATGCGAAAGAGAAACTTTTCGGACCGCTGGGCTTTCCTGCTATCCCCTGGCAATTGGACCCGCAGGAGCGTTCTATCGGTGGTTGGGGACTGGAACTCACCGCCCGCGAAATGGCAAAGATTGGCTACCTCTACCTGCATGAAGGCGCCTGGGAAGGACAACAGCTTGTCCCGGCAGAGTGGGTGAAGCTATCCACCACATATCACGCAGGTGAAGAGAATGGACGCCTTGGCTATGGCTTTCAGTGGTGGACGATTCCGGAACTCTCCCCGCAGGCATTTAGCGCGATAGGGCGTCTGGGCCAATACATCCTCGTCATCCCAGAACAGGATCTCATCGTGGTCTTCGCCAGCGCCGATGCCCGACCGGACCTCATCACGCTTGTGCGCACCATGATTCTGCCCGCCATTCAATCCGACACCTCAATCCCCGACAACCCTGAAGCCCTGCAGGCGCTCCAGGGAATTCTGAGCGAGGTCAGCCGCACCAAATGACAATTCACACCAAGTTTTCATGGGCTTTCGAAGCAGGTCGCTGACCGAAACCGCGCCACGCCCCGCACACTGCCCTTGAAGCGCAAGCAAGGCATTCGGTCCGGGGATGACGAAGCAGCCATATCGTGCAGCGGGTTCTGCAGGGGACGCAGAAGCCCTCCGAACTGCTACGAATGCCCTTCATTTGCCTCTTGACTCTCCCCTAACTGGAGGGTATATACTAAGCCTGGTTGCGCAACCACAAGACACGTTGAGGAGATGAGCATGAACACATTGGAAGCCATCCGCACCCGCCGGAGCATTCGCCGCTTCAAGTCGGATCCGTTACCGGAAGATGTGCTGAAAGAGATTCTTACCGCTGCGACACTAGCCCCTTCGGGAAAGAATAAACAGCCGTGGCGCTTCGTCGTCGTACGCGCAGATAAGCGCCCGGAGTTAATCGCCGTGATGCGCGCAGGGCTAGCTGCCCGCAAAGCCGAGGGCGTCCCCCTGGGCAGCAGCGAGTGGACGACAAAGGTCATGGAACAGGCGCCTGTCACGCTCCTTATCTTTAACATCGCTGAGGAGGATCCCTTCGGGCGCAAAGACTTCGGCGACGTTTTCGGCAATATGGTGGATGTGCAATCCATCGGCGCTGCCATCCAAAACCTGCTGCTGGCAGCGCAAGAACTCGGGGTAGGCAGTCTGTGGATCTGCGATATCTTCTATGCCTACGGCGAGGTATGTACATGGCTCAACGAACGACACCAGCTCATCGCTGCTGTATCACTCGGCTACGCTGATGAGGCGCCCCTCCCTCGCCCACGCAAGGCGTTGGATGAAGTGGTGCGCTGGCTGTAACATGACCGGGGATCGTAAAGACAACACGACAACTTGTCCACGGTTTCCATCCAGATCAAGACTTCAGGGAGCAAAAGGACGGCGTTTATGCTGAAGATTGGTGACTTCTCCAAACTGGCGCAAGTCTCGGTGAAGACCCTGCGGTACTACGCAGAACTAGGCTTGCTCAAACCTGCGTGGATTGACCGCTTCACCAGCTACCGCTACTACGCGCCGGAGCAGTTGCCGCGGTTGAATCGCATCCTGGCGCTCAAGGACCTGGGCTTCTCGCTCGACCAGATCACACTGCTGCTGCGTAAAGAACTACCCGCTGACCAGCTACGTGGAATGTTGCGAATGAAAGCAGCGGAGCTTGAGCAGCTCGTGCAGGCAGAGCAGGCTCGTCTGGCGCGCATCGAGGCGCGCTTACAACAGATTGACCAGGAAGGCACACTGCCCGATTACGAAGTGGTGCTCAAGCCTGTGGCGCAGCAGCGCATTCTGGGACTACGCCAAACCGTTCCAGTTTACGGTGGCATCTTCGAACTGTTCCAGCGGCTTAGTGCCCATCTGAGTGTGCACGCCGTCGAAAGTGATGAAGCCCATCCCTATCTCATCATCTACTACGACCAAGAGTACCGCGAGCAAAGCGTGGACGTGGAAGTCGCTGTGATGCTGGAGCACCCCATCCCTGCCGGTCCGGGCATGCGAGTGTGGACCCTGCCTGCAGTCGAGACAGCAGCCTGCGTCGTGCATCACGGGCAACTGAGGGACCTCAGCCGTGCCTACAGCGCCATGCTCACCTGGATTGAACGGAACAGCTATCGCATCACCGGACCTAACTGCGAAATCTACCTGCGTGGCCCAGAGACCACCAGCGCACAAGCCGAAGTCATTGTCGAAGTGCTGTTCCCCGTAGAACACAAATCTGTATCAACATACATCGCTCAATTAGAGAAGGAGAAAGTTAAGATGCAACCGATGATTGTTACCAAACCCGCTTTTAGTGTAGTGGGCCTCAAGTACCGGGGCAAGAACGAAAACAACGAAATCGCTGCGATGTGGGACGTCGCCAACGCCCGCGCGCCGGAGATTGTTGCCGCCGCCGAAGGGCTGGGCGCGGCTTACGGCATCTGCCGCGATATGGAAGCCGATGGCATCTTCGAGTACTTGGCCTGCCTGGAAATCAAAGACATCCGCGAGATACCCGAAGGGATGGAGCGCTGGGATGTGCCCGAACAGACCTACGCGGTCTTCCCCTGCAAGCTCGGCACCATCGGCGAAGCCTACCGCTACGCCTTCCAGGAATGGCTACCGGCCTCTGGCTACCAGCGCGGTGATGGACCCGACTTCGAGTATTACGATTACACCTTCGATCCCAACGATGCGGAGAACTCGCAACTGTATGTGTACATTCCGGTCGTGAAAGCCTGACCTTTACGAATCCAAGACCGGGGACGGCTGACCGCGCCATTCGACGGCAGACCGATCCCCGGTCCTCAATCATAGAAAGGATATCACAGATGCATGCGGCACTCAAGTATTATGCTACTCAAGGACCGCTGACCGGCGCCGGACCACATGCGGCACTGTTTGAGCGATTACCCGCAGACATTCCCGCACTGGTCAAGGTCATCCAGGGGGTGATGGTACACATCTTCTGGGCTGAGGCTTACGGATTACAACTTTCCGACGTGCGCAAAAGTGAGGTCAACCTGCGCCGCGTGGACCTGCAACTGGCGCGCCTTTTGGAGCTCGATCCGCGCCCGCTCAGCGAAGCTCGCCCCCCAGAACGACGCTTGGTCGGCAACTGCCGTGACTTCTCGGTGATGATGGCAGCGATCCTGCGCCATCAAGGTGTGCCAGCTCGCGCTCGCTGCGGCTTCGGTACCTACTTCCTACCTGACCATTTCGAGGACCACTGGGTTTGCGAGGTTTGGAATGCCGAACAAGGGCGCTGGGTATTGGTGGATGCACAACTCGACGCAATGATGGCAGATGTGCTCAAGCTAGACTTCGACCCACTGGATACGCCTCGCGACCGCTTCATCGTGGGTGGACAGGCGTGGCAGTGGTGCCGTGAAGGGAAGGAAGACCCACAGAAGTTCGGCATCTTCGATATGCACGGCATGGCTTTCGTTGCCGGCGACCTCATGCGCGACTTCCTCGCCTTCAACAAGGTCGAGATCCTGCCGTGGGATGGTGGTTGGGGCTACATCACAGACCAGGGCTACGCCAACATCGAGGATGGCAGCGATTACGGTCCGATGGATCGACTCGCCGCTCTCACACTCGCTGGCGATACTGCCTTCGAAGAGATCCGCGCCCTCTATGAGAACGACACGAACTTTCATGCACCGGCGGACCTTTTCTCACCCCAATGATAGATGCCTCTCCTGACAACCTATTCAAGTCAGCGCGTCATTGATAGCGGTGCAGGCTCAGCATGATGGCTGAGCCTGTACCATCGGAATCGCTGTACAACATGGTAGGTACTGTCCCAGCAGTTGGTACCTTGAGGCAACAATGAGGGTCAGATGCGCAAACTGCTCAACCCTATGAATACCGTATTCACTTTCCTTGTCCTCATAGCTCTAGGGATTGCCTTCTTCCGAGACCCAGAGACCGGAGGACGGATGTTGTTGCTGTCTGGCTTATGCTATCTCGGCATATCGCTCTGGATTCGATTCTGGAAATATGTGCTTACCCTACTGGTAAATAACAAGCCCCCCAAAGATCCATCATGAGCTTTCTTTTTCGTTCTACCCGTTTCGCAATTATCAATAAACGAAGATACCAAGAGT
>JAKJAC010000231.1:3396-7024 GCA_022707705.1 Chloroflexota bacterium | reverse complement strand
CGCCGATCTCGCGCGGGCGGGCGAGCTGGCTCAGGAGCAGCAGCTCCACGAAGTCTACATCACCTCCCGCACCCTCCTGGTTAACCTGATGCAATCCGGGACCTGGTAACGCCCTGGGCGGCTTTGCGAGAGATCTTCTTTTCACGCGAAGGCGCAAAGGGCGCTAAGGAATGGTTTTCTTTGCGTTCTTAGCGGCTTTGCGCGGGGCTTTCCTCTCACGCGAAGGCGCAAAGGGCGCTAAGGATTTTCATACTTAACTACAAAGGATGATGTGATGCACGAGAACGAAATTGCCGAGCAGATTGTAGATGCGGCTTTCAAAATCCATAAAACTTACGGACCTGGATTGCTGGAATCTGCTTATGAGGCAATGCTGGTGTACGAGCTTGAGAAACGCGGGTTGCGGGTGGTCTGCCAGCAGCCGATGGCATTGGTCTATGAGGAAATGCGCCTGGATATTGGCTACCGCGCCGATTTAGTCGTGGAGGATGCCGTCATCGTTGAGCTCAAATCCGTTGAAACCATTGCGCGGGTGCATTTCAAGCAGTTGCTCACATATTTGCGCGTATCGGATAAACGCCTGGGCTTGCTCATCAACTTCGGCGGAGACAAAATCGGTCCCAATATCAAGCGCATTGCCAATAAATTGCAGGATTGAAGACCTGTCTCACGCCAGGGTTTTCTTCTTTGCGCTCTTGGCGGCTTTGCGAGAGGCTTGTTTGTCTCACGCCAAGGCGCAAAGGACGCTAAGGAATGGTTTTCTTTGCGTTCTTAGCGGCTTTGCGAGAGGCTTGTTTCTCTCACGTCAGGGCGCAAAGGACGCTAAGGAATGGTTTTCTTTGCGTTCTTAGCGGCTTTGCGAGAGGCTTATTTTCTTGAGGAGGGACCATGAAACGTGTGCTTGTTCCCATCGCCGACGGCACCGAGGAGATGGAAGCCGTCTGCACCATTGATATCCTGCGCCGGGCGGGAGTCGAGGTCACCGTCGCTTCGGTGATGGAGCAGCTCCAGGTGACCGCCTCACGGGGCGTGAAACTGGTCGCCGATGTCCCCATCGCGGCGTGTGCGGGCGAGGTCTACGACCTCATTGCGCTTCCAGGCGGCAATGACGGCGCGCTGCACCTGCGCGATTCGGCGCCGCTCACCGCGCTGCTCACCGCGCAAGCCGCGGAGGGTAGGCTCTACGCTGCCATCTGCGCCGCCCCCGTGGTGGTCTTGCAGCATCACGGTTTGCTCGAAGGGCGGCGCGCGACCTGCCATCCCAGCTTCGAGCAGGAATTGCGCGCTCCCGAGGCGGTGGCGCAGCGGGTGGTGGTGGATGGCAACTGCATCACCAGTCGCGGACCCGGCACGGTGATAGAATTTGCCCTGCGTCTCGTGGCGCTGCTCTGCGGTGAAGAGCAAGCGCGCGCGGTCGGCGCGGGGATGTTAGCGCCTTGAATTCCCAATATCTGACTTGTGGAGGACTTCTATGAACCAACCAACCATTGACTTACGCCGAGAACAACAGGCTTCGCTGGCGCGACCGCGTTACAAGTATGCGCTGATAGCGCGTATCTTTTTCGCCTCCATGGATGTGTTCGCGGGCAAGAAAGTCACGCTTTCCAAAGCCAAGCTGCTGGAGATGCTGGCAAGCATTCCCTACCGCGAGTGGGAAAGCCACCAGTACCATCGCCTGACGCGCCGCTATCGTGATTCGGGTTGGGTGCAGCGCGCCCGGCAGATTGTGGAGTGGGGGCGCGAGGCGCAGGATAACGAGTACTGGCATTTGCTCGTGATTCAGGAGAAGATGAAGGAAGAGCACGGCAAGGATGCGTGGTATCTCACCCCGCCCATCCCCTGGCTGATGGTGGGGACCTACGTGCTCATGGCGCGGTTGTTGGCGTTCTTCAGCCTGCGCGGCGCCTTCATGTTCAACGGGCAGTTCGAGGACCATGCCGAGCACGAATATGCGCGCCTGGTGGAGGACCATCCCGAATGGGAGACTCAGCCGGTGAACAGCCCGGTAGTTGCGGAATATCACCCAGCGCCGGTATGGGCGGATGTCTTCCGCCGCATCGGTCTGGATGAGCGCGACCACCGGAATCGCAGCTTCCTCTATGCCGGCAAGCCCGAGCTGGTGGCGCCCTACGAGGGCATGCCAGAATAAAGTGATTACCTGCCTGATGCTGATTGGCGGCGCGGGTCACCCGCGCCGCCAATCAAATGTTCCTTGAACATCACCCGCCGCGACCCAGGCAGGTCCCGCTTTAGTGCTTTAGCGCTTGCGCCAGCACATGCGCCAGGTGTTCCACCTCGGGTGGTTTGAGCAGCCAATCCGTCAGCCCTTGCGCTTGCAACTCCGCCAATTCGCCCAAAAGCGGGTAACCGCTGAGAATGATCATGGGTTTGTGGAGTGAGCGTTCCCTCACGGCTTCCAGCAATCCCCGTCCACCCATCTCCGGCATGATATAGTCGCTCAAAATCAGGGCGATTTCATCGGGGTGGCTTTCCAGCAGCTGCAGCGCTTCGCGTCCGTGCATGGCTTGATAGGTGCGGTAGTTCAGTAGCTCCAGTGTGCTCACCAGAGTCTCCCGCACACTTAAATCATCCTCCACTACCAGGATACATTCCCCCTGCCCCATCTCGAGCACCTCAGCGGCGGGCGCCGGCGTATCAACCTCCTGGATAGAAATCGCCGGCAGGTAAATGTTGAAAGTGGTACCCTCTTCCAGGCGGGTCGCAATTTCGATTTCACCCTGGTGTTGTTTGACGATGCCGTGCACCTGCGCCAATCCCAGCCCGGTGCCCTTGCCGGGCGCCTTGGTGGTGAAGAACGGCTCGAAGATATGCTGCAAAACCTCCGGCGTGATGCCGGTGCCGGTGTCGGTCACGCTCAGTTTGACCCACGTTCCGGGCTTGAGGTCGGGGTGGGAGGCTTGCTCGCGCGACTTGAGGACCAGGTGCTCCAGCCCGATACGCAGTTCGCCGCCATCGGACATCGCGTCGCGGGCATTGACCGCCAGATTGAAGAGCGTCTGTTGCAGGCGCGTCGGATCGGCGTTGATGATGAATTCGGCTCCCTTCGCCTGCAACGCGACGTGAATGTTCTCCGGCAACGTGCGCTCCAGCAGCTTGAGCTGCTCCTTGACGAAGGGCAGCAAATCCATCGGGCGGCGTTCGAGCATCGTGCGCCGGCTGAAGTCCACAATCTGCTGGATGAGGTCCGCTGCGCGTTTGGCTTGCTGCAGAATAACCCGCAGGCGTGTCGCGATAGCTTCCGATAACTCCGGGGACTTTAGCGCCAGCTGTGCGTAGAGCGTGATAACCGCCAGGATATTGTTGAAATCGTGGGCGATGCCGGCGGCGAGCTGCCCCACTGCTGCCAGGCGCTCCTGCTGCACCATGCGCTTCTGCGTGTCCTGGAGTTCTGCCAGCGCCGCCAGCAGATGTTGGTGGCTTTCTTGCAGCGCTTCCTCGTTGCGCTTCCGCTCGGTGATATCGTGTCCGATGCCGACGATGCCGATCACCTGCCCCTGGTCATCGCGCAAGGGCATCTTCGAGGTGAGCAACCAGCGCTCGTCTCCCGAGGGCCGCACCAGGCGCTCCTCGCGGTCGATGACCGGCTTGCCCGAGTTGAGTATCCGCT
>JAKJAC010000231.1:0-3380 GCA_022707705.1 Chloroflexota bacterium | reverse complement strand
CGTCGGTCTTACCCAGGGCGGTCGCCTCATCGGTGATGCCCATATTCACCAGGTCCGCCCGGTTCGCCAGCACTTTGCGCAACTGCAGGTCTTTCACATATACCGCATCGGGCAGATTATCAATTACGGTGCGCAGCAGAATGCGCTCGCGCGCCAGCGCTTCCTCAGCCTGTTTGCGCGCGGTGATATCCTCAACGACGCTGATGAAGTGACTGGGCGCTCCAGCATCATCCTGCAACAGCGAAACCGTCAAGCCGACCCAGACGAGTTTGCCATCCTTGCGCAAATACCGTTTCTCGCGTTGATACGTCTCCTGGTTTCCGGTGATGAGTTCCTCTGCCAGGTCAAGATCGGTATGCAGGTCCTCGGGATACGTGATGTCTTGGAAATCCATCGCCAGTAGCTCTGCCTGCGTGTAACCCGTAATCTCGCAGAACCGCCCATTGACCCGCAGGAAACGCCCCTCGAGGGTGGTATGGGTGATTCCGACCGCAGCTTTTTCGAAGGTGTTGCGATAGCGCAGCTCGCTCTCCCGAAGCGCCTCGGTAGTTGCCCGACGCTGCGTGATGTCTTCGATGGTGGCAATGTAGTATTCTGGCGCCCCGTCGAGGTCGTGTTGCAGCGATACGGTCAGGTTGATCCAGAAAATGCTTCTATCCTTACGCAGGTAACGTTTCTCGAGGCTGAAGGTCTCCATCTCACCGCGTAGCAGCTGCTCGCTGAGCAACCGGTCAGGCTCCAGGTCATCGGGGTAGCTGACATCCTCGTAGCGCAACGTCAGCAGCTCTTCTTTGGAATAGCCGAGCATTCTGCAGAACTGCTGGTTCACCCGCAGAAACCGCCCGTCGAGGCTGGCATGGCTCATTCCCATCGCTGCCTGTTCGAAAATGCCCCGGAAACGCGCTTCGCTGGCTTTGAGCGCCAGTTCCGCGGTCTTGCGCTCGGTGACATCCACGATGCTCATCAGCGTGAAAGGCGGTTCGCCGGCTTCAATCTGCAGGGTCTCGCCCATCACGCGCGCCCAACGCACCAGACCATCTTTGCGAATGTAGCGCTTCTCGATTTCGAAAGGAGTGCCCGGGTGTTCCAGGCTTTCCTGGAGATAGCGCCACTCCGTGGTCCAATCTTCCGGGTGCGTGATATCTCTGGGGGTGAGCTGTTGGAGTTCTGCGGCTGAATAGCCCACGATATCCAGCAGGGGTTCGTTGGTTTCGATGAAGCGCTGGTCGGCGGTATTCACAATCGCGATGCCGATTTGGCTGTGCTCGAAAATGCCCCGGAAACGCGCCTCGCTGGAGATGAGGGCTGTCGCGGTCTTGCGACGACTCTCCACATATTGCGTGATGACGTATCCCGTCAGTAAGCCCATCGTAAGGAAGATGACCAGCGCAATGACCTCGTGTGGGTCGTTGGCGGGAAGCACGCCGCCAGGAAAATCGAACTGGATAAAAATGCTGTATCCAAGCAGCAGAACCACCCACAGCAGCAGCGAACTCAACAGCGCCACGAGCATAATTCTACCGTTCTCGCGGGATTCCGGCGTTACGGGTAGACGCAAGAACCGGCGCACCTCAGGGGTAATCAGCGCCGCTATTGCCGCGAAGAACGCCAGATACAGGTTGAGCGTGCCTTTGGTGACAACCCCATTCAGGATTGCCGGAGACAGCGACGTGAGGGCTTCCGGCGCCCAAGCGGGGGGATTGGCGGCAAGCGCCGGCGGGTAACCCAGGCGCGTGCCCAGAGCATAGATGACCGAGAAAAGGAGCTGCGCCGTCAGCGGGTGATTCCAGAGGGTGGGGCGCTTCAGGCGCCGCTGCGCGCGATAGCCGTGCCAGACAAACCAGCCCAGAATCAGCAGCGCCGTCACCACATTCGCCCAACCGTTGGTATCCCAGAGGAAAAACGGGTAGAGCGCGCCGCAGCCGAACAGCCCTGCAATCAAGCCATACCGCCCGCCGTAAGCCAACGCCGCGAGCAGCGGCAGCGAATACGACCAGAGAATGGACAGCGTCAGTGGCGGCGCCGAGAACTTGAAACTGAAGAACGCGCCGGCAAATCCGGCGAATCCCAGCAACAACGAGACCAGTGCCTTGCGTGGCTCCAGGTAGCGCTGGATGCCCGCCAGTGGTTTCCGCGATGAAGATTGCATAGAGGCAGCTTCCCGATAGAGATGTGGTAGAAATACCATATTTAGTGTACACCCAAAGATATAGAATACAAGTTGTGTCTTTCACTGTCTTTTGATATAATCAAATTAAACATCATCTCCCTAAACAACGCCTTGTACACTGGGGTTTTCCGCACCATCCAAGATCACCGTAAAGCGGCATCGAACGCAGAGGGGGGATAACGTGCACCAATACCTTTGGGCGAGTTTGAGGCGCTGGAGCGGGCTGATTCTGGTCTGCCTGATTCTGCTCCTGGCAATGAGCGCTCCAGGTCTGCGCGCCGCAGCAGTTTTTGGTTTAGGGACCGTGCTGCTGGGGATGGTGCTCACCGTGCCCGGTCCTGGCAGCGTAAAGCCTTCCGGCGAAGACAGTGACCTTGCCCGGTTGCCTGTGCTGGGCATCATCCCGCCTATTGAAGAAGCCGTTTACCCGGAAAAACTCATCGTCCGCGACCGGCCTCACTCCACAATCGCGGAAGCCTTTGGCAAACTGACCGCCAACATCGAAGCGACTTTTTCCGGGTCTCCTCCGCATGTTTTGCTGCTGACCAGCCCCGAACCCACCGCCGGCAAAAATGTGGTTCTGGCGAATCTCGCTGTGGCGCTAGCGCAATCAGGGCGGCGCGTGATAGTAGTGGATGCGGACCTGCGCTCGCCGTCGCAACACAGAATCTTCGGACTTGACAAAGCGGACGGTTTGACGAACCTCCTCCAGAACCCTGATCTGGATTTGTCAGTCGTTCTCAAACCCACAGCGATCGAGAACCTGCGGTTGCTGCAGACAGGTACCGCACTCCTCAATCCAGCCCTGGCTCTAGCCTCCCTGCCTATGCAGGCGGTGATCAGAGGGCTTCGGGGCGAAGCCGAGATGATTCTCTTTGATACGCCGCCGGTGTCTGTGGTGAATGATGCCGCGATTCTCGCCGCGCAGCTCGAGGGCGGCGGTGTGCTGCTGGTCACGACTTTCGCCAGCATCCGCACGGGAATGGTCGAGCGCGCCATCCATGAGCTCGAGAAGGTCCACGCTGTCCCTGCTGGCGCGATTATCAACGGCCTCAAGGTGTGGTCGGGCAGCGAAAGCGAATTTGAAACTCTCACCTACCATGCCGCCAGCGCTAAAGAAAAAGAGAAGCGCTCATTGCCACACTTGCCCTGGCGTCCCCGGGAGGCAAAACCACGCCGTGAGGCGCCGCCGCCGGAAGGCATCCCTCCC
>JAKJAC010000230.1:363-7033 GCA_022707705.1 Chloroflexota bacterium | reverse complement strand
GGGGTGATGGAGACCCTCATCAATCTGACCCGCGCCCGCGGGTGGACCGGGGGCGTGCTGGTGCAACCCACCTTCTATGATGGCACCACTCGCGAAAGCCGCCGCACCCTGGATGAGTTGCAGACCAGCCTGCGACAGCTGGCGCAGCAAGGAGCGGAGATTCCGATGTTGCAGCCGATCCACCGCGCCACGGTCTTGCGCGAGGCCTCAGCCGAAGCGCAGACGATCTTCGAGTTCGATCCCGCCGGCAGGTCAGCGCAGGAATACGCAGCGCTGGTCTGGCAGGTCCTCAAGGAGGTGAAGTGATGGCAGGAAAGAAGACCAGTCCATTTGCGACCCTGGTTGGAACGCCGGCAGCGGCAGCAGTTCCGGTGGAGCCGGTTGAGGCTGTGCCCCAGGTGTTACAGCACCGCCCCAGCACGGCGCAACGCAATCGCGGATGGGAAAACCGGCAAGACCGGGTGACCTACCGCGGCATCCCCCCAGAGCTTAACGACGAGCTCAAGGCTCTCGCTGAGGAGTTGAGCGTGCCTATCGGTGACGTGGTGCGCGCCTTTCTCGAATACGGGCTGGCGGCGCACAAACGCGGAGACCTGACGCTGAAACCGCATCTCCGCATCGGCAAAATGACCCTGTTCCCAGGAGAACGCTAAATGGTTCCTCCATCCATACTGCCAACCGAGGGAAAATCACAGTTCCGGCGCCTGCCGCTGACATCAATGTCAGCAGCCTGTCAGCGGCATGTCAGCAGCCTGTCCGCAAACCCGTCAGCGGCAATGTCAGCGGCCAATCGAACCAGCGGCCCTACAAGGCCCTTAATTTTGGGGGCCTGGTAGTTTGTATGGGTATGCAATAAAAGCCCCGTAGCGGGGCTTACAGAAAATGCAAGATAGATCTTATAAAAATACAGGAGCATAGACATGAACACACTTTCGACAACGCCGTCCTCTAGCTACACCAAGAAACCACGCCTGGCGCCGTACACCTACGGCGTTCTGAGCGCCGACTTCTACGCGCGGCATGTGGGGCAGAGCGTCAATGTAGCCACCACAACCGGCAAGATTTTCAAAGGTGTCCTGATCGGCGTGGACCAATACGACATCATTATCCGGCAGGAAACCGGGCTGGAGCTCCTCTTCAGCAAAGGCAACGTGGTTTACATCCACCGAGGCTAAACATGCCCATGCGTCCGCGTCGCGCGCTCTATCCCGCTAACTGGGAGGAACTGGCTGAGGCAGTCAAAACCGCAGCCGGTTGGCGTTGCGAACAATGCGGGCATCCGCACGATCCAGCCGCGGGCTACACGCTTACCGTGCACCACATTGACGGCAACCCAGGCAATAACCTGCCTGAGAACCTGGTCGCGTTGTGCCAGCGTTGTCATCTGGCACTGCATGGCAGGAAATGCTGGATCGGACAGCGGATGTTTGAGTTCTTTGAGCCCCTGTGGCTCAGAAAGCGTGGCCGCTGATGCCCTTACCGATGTTCATACCGTACCTGCACCGATGCTCCCCACCGTTGGAATCACAACCATTCAAAAAGGAGCAGGTCAGTCAACATGAACAGCTGCAATTTATCCGGTGCCATTTCACAGATCTATTTCGATGTGATCGGCGAAGGCAAGCAACCATTCTTGTCCTTCTTGCTGCGGGTGCGCGGCCCCAAAATCGAGGGGCCTAGCATCGCCCGCGTGGTGATGTTTGGAGAAAATGCCGAACGTATGTATCCACTGCTGCGTGAGGGACAGCAGGTGGAAGTCGAGGCACGCTTCCGCGCCAGGCGCAACCGCCAACCGCCGGCAGTCGCCTACGAGTTTGTAGCACGGCGGATCGAGTTCCCGCAGCAAGGAGATGCAGACAATGCACATTAAGCGCCACACTTTGCGCCGCGTCCTGCTGGCACTGCTGATTGCAGGCGCAATGGTCGGGCTGTATTTCCTCGGGCGCGCCGTCACGCCTGCCACCGGCGACCCCGTGCTGTATGCACCGGCGGTACACCGCACCGAGACCTACCGCCGTCAGGCGCAGGGTTGGCTAGAGCAATTTGGCGTCCTGGATGCCGACTTGCTGCTGGCGCTGACCGACAGCCAGGCCGATCTATACACGCAGTCGCAACGTGCACAAGCCAACGAGGAGCAGGCTCTCGGGCTAGCGCAGCAAATCAGTCTGGTCTATCCACCCCCGGCGCTGGTGGGATTGCATCAGACCTTGACCGCTACCGCCAATGCCTATGGCGCCGCCACACAGACAGTCAATCAATGGATCGGAGCGCCTACTGCCACGCAGTACCTCGCCGCCCTGGAGGCCTTGCGCCTGGCGCGAGCCGCGCACGCCGAAACCGCCGCCAACCCGTGGCTGGTTGTCACACCATCCCCAACAGGAGTTACCTATGCCGAACCGACAAGCGAAAACGAACCCACCAGCGAGCGACCCGCCGACGGATGGGGCGAGTAGTGTTGCTTTCAACTTACTCAAAAGCCGGCTAGATTCGGAGTATCAGCTGCGGCAGTTGGCCGAGGCTGCTGTTGCTACCGCGCGCAATGCACTGATCGAGTTAGGGCAAGACCTGTTTGGCGATTTCAAAGAAGTGCATAAGACGCAGCTGCCTACCATGAGCGAGCCGGAGATTGCCAACCTGATCTACCAGCGGATCCAACAGAAAATAGCCGAACAGGTAGCGGCTGCCGTAAAGCAAGCCGCGGCGTCGAAGACAACGCCACCTCCGGCCCCAGTAATAGCGGTGTGCGAGGCGCCCGCACGATTGCTGCCCGCCTCTACCGCCCCGGCTCTGCCGCCCCCACCGCTCGAACCACCAGCACCCGACTGGGCGCCCGTGCCACCGGCGAGTATTACAGCGTCACCCGCTCCGGTAGTAGCTCAACCCGCAGCCCCGGATGCAGACGAAGAGGCTGAGGCTACCGGAGTGGTGCTAGAGCTGGCGGATTTCGTTCCCTACACCCCGGATTTCACCCCCGCAGCGCCAAGCGCCACCTGGCCGGCGTGGTTTTCAGACTGGATGAGTCAACAAGAAAACACTGACTTCGCCAATGAGTTTACCATCCTGCAAATCCTGGGGCGCACTGGCGAGCCCTACCGCAGCCTTGTGGCAGCCACCGCCGCAAGGCTGCTCAACCTGCAATCGGCGCGCTCTGGCAGTATCGGACGTCCCATCGAGCATCTGATTGATCTGGGCTGGCTGATACGTGAAGAAGTGCAGTGGCAATCCACACGACTACATCTGTTATGTTTGAACAGTCAAGGTCTCGATGCCTACCGGCAGCTGTTTGGCGCAGAACCAGCGCCGCAAACGCTAGCTCTCATGCTTGCGCGGCACAGCTCCGCGCAGCACGTATATCTGATCCTGGAAGCCCAGCGCATCCTGGAAGCGTCCGGTTATGCAGTTGAGCGGTATCCCGCCGGCAACGAGACCCCCGACGGCATGGCGTATCCGGACCTGGTCGCCAAATTCGAGGGGAGAACACTTTATATCGAAGCCGAAACAACATCCAGCAAAAGCAAGAGTAGCCCAGACCGGCACGCCAAGTGGGCGCGTTACCGCGACCTCACCCACGGGCAGTTCTATCTCGTCACGGCCAACAGAACCGGCAGCCGGGCGCTTTTGTCAGAACTGCGGTTCTGGGCGCAAAGCACACGCCAGACATTCGAGGTCTACGTGCTGGAAATAGCCCTCGGCCCCGGCTCCGGCTGGAGCGTCTGGCAACATTCCACGATAGGAGGCTAAAAGTTTATGAGTTTCAATTTGGTGACACAAGCCTGGATTCCCGTGGTCTACCACGACGGCCACACGGCCGAGCTCGGCCTGCGCGACGTGTTCGCGCAAGCCGACGCCATCCGCGATCTGGGCGGGGAAACACCGCCGGTCACGGGGGCACTCTACCGCCTGCTGCTGGCAATCATGTACCGCAGCGTGCCGCTCATTGGCGAAGCCTGGTTCCGGGCCTTCGAGTCCGGGTGGAGCGATCTGCCGCAGCAATACCTCGAACGCTGGCAGGGGCGCTTCGACCTCTTCGATCCCGACTATCCATTTTTTCAATGCCCCACGGTTAGCCGCAACCCCCAACCCGCCACAATAATCGTACTGGAATGGGCTTCCGGCTCCAACGCCACGCTCTTCGACAAGCACTGTGACGCTGAGGGCGTTACCATGCAGGCGCCCGAAGCTGCGCGGCGCCTGCTGACGGTGCAGACCTACGGCCTCTCCGGGCTAGGCGGGGGCGGCTCCTTCCCCGATGCACCGTGGGCGCGTGGGGTGGTGTTCCTGGCGCAGGGCCGCAATCTGCGGGAGACGCTGTTACTCAACTGGCTCCCGCCGGAATTACGCGGCTTCGAGGGCGACACCTCTGACGATGCCCCCCTGTGGGAGCGGGAGGAACCCTGGGCCTCAGACGTTATCGGAGATCTCCACGAGCGCGAGGCCCTGGGGTGGTTGGATTACCTCACCTGGCCCGCGCGCCGCCTGCTCCTCCTCCCGGAGTACGAGGAAGGCGGGCCGGTCGTCAGGCAAATCCGTTGGTCTTTGGGCTATCGCGCGCCACGGCTGTACCTGGATCCGCACAAACACTGGATCAAGATGCCGAAGCCCAAGCCGGACGGCAGTACCTGGTCTTATCTGCAACTGGACGAAGGTCGCGTCCTGTGGCGCAACCTGAGCGCCATCCTGGCGCTGCTGCCGCCGCAGGAGGAGACGCCAGAGGTTACCGAAGAGGATACAGCATCTAGCGCCAAAAAGCGCCAGGCGCGGCCACGCAAACCCGCACCGCCACCGCTCCCACAACGCCCACCAATGGTGCTGGAATGGCTGCGCGCTTTGCAGGCGCGGGAGTTGCTGCCCGCCACGGCCGTAACCGGGGTGCTGGCGCTCGCCATCATCCCCCACGAGCAAAGAGCTCTGGCGCGCGGGTATCGCCGCGAGCAGTTCGAGCTGCCGGTCGCGTACCTGCACGACGCCACTTTGCGCGAGACTCTCGCCACGGCGCTGGCCCAAGCCGAGAGCCTGGGCCGCTCGATCTGGGGCGCCACCCGCACCTGGGCCACGCTGTCCCTTGCGCCGCTTTCTGACGTTGATCCCAACGTCAAGGCGCCCGCGCCAGAGGACCTCAAAAAGATGGCAGCAACGCTGGACCTGGAAAGCCGCTACTGGGGCAGCTTGAGCAGCGCCTTTACCCGCCTGCTTCACGAGCTGCCGGAAGACCCAGAGAATGCCCTGCGCGCCTGGCGCAAGGCGCTCGCTGCTGCCATCACAGACTTGTTCCCCTTGCTTGGCGACACGCTGAAAGCGAGCACGCTGGCGCAATTACAACTGGGGGCGGCGTTATCCCGCACCCTGAACCTGAAAAACCCACTGGTATCAAGGAGCACCGACATGGAAAACCCCGAACGTTTTGTTCAATATCTGGAGCACCTGCGCGACAAGCAAGATCGCGCCGCGCTGGCGGCGCTACGCGCCGGCGTTGACCGCGAACCGGGCACAGTCGCCAGCATGTACCCTTACGTCGCGCCCTGGACGTTCACCGACACGCCCTGGCGGGATGCCGGTCTCTATGCGGTGGCGGCGTTGTTCGCCCTGCACCCCACCGCGGGAGGCCGCGGCGATTTCGGCAGCACCTTGCGGCACGCCCGCAAGGATCAACAACCCGATGCCGGCATCGAGCGCCGCTTCCAACAACTGCTGGAGGCTGAGGTTGAGCAGTTGCCACGGCTGCTGTTTCAGCTGGTGACGCTGCTCAAGTCGCGGGGCGTGCCGGTCAACTGGCACCAACTCCTGCGCGACTACTGGGGCTGGAATCACCCCTCGGGTTATGTCCAGCGCCGCTGGGCCGCTTCGTACTGGCGCGCCTACTCGGCCGACGACGCTGAAAACAACGATGAGGGTTCTGAGGCTGCCGCAAGCACGCCCGCTACTTAGTTTCTAATCTCAGGTTGCCAATTCTAACACAAAGGAGCTTTTGAATCATGTCTACCGCTAAACCCATGTACATCGAGTTGCACGTATTGCAGACCTTCCCGGTTAGCGCCATCAACCGCGACGGCGCCGGGAACCCCAAAGACGCGCTCTTTGGCGGCGTCCGCCGCGCCCGCATCTCCTCACAGTGCTTCAAGCGTTCGGCGCGGGTTTCCCCGACCTTTGCCGAGGAAGCCGGCGTGCCGCTCGGGGTTCGCACGCGCTGGATGGTCGTGCCGCTGCGCGAAGCGCTCACGCAAACCGGTTTTGCGACCGAGGAAGTCGAGAAGGTGCTGAAAGCTTTCATCCCGCTGTACTTCGGCAAACTCGATTCGGACAAGAAACTGGCAGACGCTGGCCGCGTGGCTACCGCCGCGTTTCTATCCCAGCAAGAGCTGGAGGCCATCGTCGCGGCCCTGGGCGGCGCCTGGAGCGAGATTCTCGCCGGCAATGAACCCGATGCCAGCGTACTCAGCAGAATTGGCGACAAGCTCATCAAGGAGCAGGTTGGCTGGACCAGCGCCCCGGATCTGGCACTCTTTGGGCGCATGATGGCGCACGATCCGCGCCTGCAGATCGTCGCCGCAAGCCAGACCGCGCACGCCATCTCGACTCACCGGGCAGAGCTGGAGTATGATTATTTCACCGCGATGGATGACCTATTGAATGACGCCGCAACCGGCCGCGGCGAGGCTTCGATGCTCGCCAC
>JAKJAC010000230.1:0-247 GCA_022707705.1 Chloroflexota bacterium | reverse complement strand
ACTTCACGGCGCCCGATCTGGTGTTGGCCGTGGCGCGTGAGGGCTTCACGCCCTGGAACCTGGTCAACGCCTTCGAGCGTCCTGTGCGCCCCTCCGCCGATGGCTACATCCAGCCGTCAATCCAGCGCCTGCTGGACTTCTACGAGCATACCATTTCCCTGTACGGCGAGCGAGGCCTGCGGAGCGTCCTGGGGTCAGCCTTGGTCATTCATCCGGGACACGCCGTGGAGGTGGACGAGGAGACGTT
>JAKJAC010000022.1:26846-31601 GCA_022707705.1 Chloroflexota bacterium | reverse complement strand
ATATCCTGGGACACGGTGAACGCGGACCTGTAGCTTACCAGAATCCGTATGCCTCCAGCAAAGCCTGGGCGCGCAACTTCACGCTGGCGCTGGCGAAGGAACACAAGGCTAGCGGTGTGGGCGTTTATGCATTACAACCAGGTATGATGGCTACGGATTTGTTGCTCCGGGTAGATGTCGTCTCGGGTTATGAAGCCCGGCTCAAGTCCTTCGGCACGGTCATCCAGATTTTAGCCAAATCACCCGACAAAGCGGCACGCAAAGCCGTGTGGTTGGCAAGTGCGGCGACCGATGGGCGCACCGGGCTGTATGTGAGCGCCGGTAGCATTGTAGGGATGTTGCGCGGCGCTTTCCGCTACGGTTTCGGGCGCTTGCTGGGACGGCTTGAACCACCGCCGGAAGTGACGTTGCGGATCCTCCCCGCTGCATTTGAAGTGCCAGAGAAGACAGAAAAACACTAGCTCGCGTGAGTCAAAGTTGCCAAAGTCAGGAGGCAGGATGTACTACAGCGAATTTCACAACCACAAGTGGGCGAAGAATCTGGTACATGCGCGGGTATTGCTGGCGCAGGATGACTTCAAGACATTCTACGGCGGCAAGGATCTCCCCGGCGGCGATGTCTACCCGGGTATGCGGCTGATGGCAGCCTATTGGGTCAGCGTCGAGCACGAGATGCGCATGCGTCTGGGTATGCTACTTCAGGGTTCTGGGCATCCCGAGTGGCGCGAGGACACAGAGCTGCTGGCGCAGCGTGATGATTTCGTGGGGCGCTATGTTGCCGATATGCGCGAGTTGATTGCCCGTGACGGGATTGTGCCGCCGGAGCAGTTTGAAGGACTGGCGGCGGGCGACTATGAGACCCCAGCGGGTTGGGCGGATGCAATGCTCGGTTGGCAGTCGGCAACGCAGGCTGCACTTGATGCTGGTGCGGCACTACCCCCCTCGCTGATTGAGGTGTGGTTCGGCTCTTGCCTGCGGAGCGTGCTGAACTACAACCGCTATCTGATCTGGGGCGGTGTGATTGCGGCGGCGTTGGTCCGGCGCGAAGGCGCTGCGGCACTCGTGGCGGCGGTAGACCGCACCGCTGAGGATTTTATGTGGGAGATTAGCCGCGAGTTTTACGCCAACGTGCTACCTGCCGCGGGTTTCGAGGATGTGGGCGACATCATGGAGCTGGGGATGCGCGGCATGTTCTCGGATCAAGTCTACGTTGCTGGTGCGGAGGAGGAGTTCGAGGGTGGCACGCTCAAGCGCAGCATCCTCAAGAACTGTGAACTGGGTGGTATCTTCCACCGTGTCGCGGAATGGAACGGACTGCCCAAGACAGCGCTCGGTTATGCTATCTGTCGCTATTGTGAGACGCACGGCGCGGCTACGATGCTCCTCACCATGCCGCCGATGTATCACCCGGAATACCGCCGTGTGCAATCCATCGGCATGGATGATGCTGAGTGCCTTTTCGAGCTCAAGCTGCTCGAGGCGGATGACATGGAACGGCTGATGGAGGCGCAGGGAAGAGTATTTAGCGCAGAGTAAAGGCGAACCGCTCCTTACGTTTTGCATCTTAATCTTTCATTACAAGCAGGAGGTTCAACGATGGCTACAATCCAAGAAGTGATGATGAGTCTGCCCACGATTTTTAAGCCGGAAAAAGCAAAGGGCTGGAATCGCGTCATTCTGTTCGATCTGGTTGGCGAGGAGCCTTCCAAGTGGACGTTGAAAATCCACGATGGTGTCGCTACGGTAACAGAAGGCGAGACGGAGTCCCCCAAACTCGTCATCAGCGGTAACAGCGAGCATCTGGTGCAGATGTTCACTGGCGAGGTCTCCCCAATGAAACTGGTGAATGCAAAACTTGTTAAGATGAAGGGTCCCATGATGGATAGTATCGCTTTCTCCGGGCTTTGGAATATCCCCAAGAAAGGCTAGTCTAGCCAGCGACGGAGGGAGATGGACTTTTCATCCTGCATTCTTTGAACTACGGAGGTTACCTTTGGAAACCGGCATCATCTCTTATGGCGTCGCTGTCCCTCGGCATCGCATCGAGGCGCGGGTGATTTGGGAGACGTGGAAGAATATGGCTGAGCAATTCTTCGATTTGCTCAGCATCGGTGAGCGCGGCGTCTTGGGACCTGAGGAGGATACCATCACGCTGGCGGTTGCCGCGGCAAAGCAAGCGCTCTCCCGCGCAGGCATCTCCAAAGACAGCATCGGGGCTCTCTTCCTGGGTAGCTGCACCAGCCCCTACAGCATGAAATCCGCTGCGACAGTGATCCAGGACGCGCTTGGTTTGCCCGCTGCAGTGCTCACCACCGATATCCAGTGTGCGGAGAAATCGGGCAGCACAGCCTTGTTGCTTGCGACAGCGTTGATTGAATCCGGGCAACTCGATTATGCGCTGGTCATCGCCGCCGATACGCTCAACCGTCACACGATGCCCGGTATGGTTTTGGAATACGTTGCCTCGGCGGGGGCAGTAGCATTCGTGCTTGGCAAGGGTGAGGTCATTGCGCATCTCGAACGTTGGACCACGCACTCGTGGGACCAGAATGATTATTTCCGGCTTGAAGGCGAGCGTTTCATCCAACCGGGTGCGGGTTTCTACGGTTGGGTCGCCAACTGGGGCTTGCTCGATCATGTGATCCCGGCAACGCAGGCATTTTTTGCGCAGACGGGCTTCACGCCGGCAGATTTCGCCAAATTCGCCGTCCCGCAGAAGACGGGTCTCCGCCCCCTGATGGTGATGGGCAAGGCGGGCCTTGACATGATGCAGGTGCTACCCTTTGTGCTCACAGCGCAGATTGGCGATTGCGGCGCAGCAAGCGTGCCCCTGGCGCTAGCGCACATCCTCGATTGGGCCGACGCCGGCGAGCGCATCGGTGTCATTGATTACGGCAGCGGTGCAGGCTGTGATACATGGTCGCTGGTGACTACACCCCTGTTGGAGGAGCGTCGCCCAACTGAAGGCACCGTCATGGCGCAGCTGGATGACAAAATACTCGTAGATTACGCTACGATGCTCAAATACGAGCACAAGATGCTGAGGTCGGCGAACGCGCTGAGCAACTTCTACTAAACCGTGAAACGTGATACGTGAAAAGCCGTTCACGTTTCACGTTGAGGAGCTAGAGTAAATGGGCAAGAACCTTCGTAAAGTGATGATGATCGGTGGAGCGATTACGCGCCCCAGCATTCCGATGGAATGGGGCTGGCGGCAGCTGGCGACGGAGCCTTTCTGGCAGGCGTTACAGGAAGCGGGCGTGCCGCTCGCCGATGTGGACCTGGTCGCTTGCAACTACAACGACCGTGCGATCGCCGATTCCTCGCCCGGTCCACAGATTGCCGATGCATTGGGCATTCTCCCAAAACCTGTCGTGCCTATTGCCAACGCCTGTGCCGGTAATGGCATTGCCTCCTACGTGGCATGGAACGCGATTGCATCAGGTCGCTGCGATGTGGTTGTCTCCATGGGTTTTGCCCGCTCCGATAATTACGACGCGATGGAGGCGATGAATTCGCAGGGCAACTACGTGGATTATGACTACATGCTGGGGCTGACACACATTAACTACGGTGCGATGCGCGATGCTTACTATCGCCGCAAGTACGATGTGTCGCTAGAAGCTGCGGGGCAGTGGGCGTATCAGTGCAACTGGTACGCGCGCCGCAATCCACTTGCGGCAGCTTACGATAAACCCATGCCCGTCATCGAGGAGTTGTGCTCCGACACGCCGGAGGCTGAGCGCGACCGGCAGGCAACCAATCGCGGTGGCGTGGCGAGCGCGCTAATCCTCGCCGGCGAGGACGTGGCACACCGGTATACTGATACGCCCGTGCAGTTCGATGTGGCTTACGCTTTTCGTCCACCCTACGTTGGCAACTTTTTCAACTATCCCGTAGATGGCATGCGCGGCTACGATATGGCGGAACTACCGGGTTTGATGCTTGCGGCACAGGAGGCTTACGCCTTCGCTGGCATAACACCCGCCGACGTGAACCTGGTGCAGGTTCATGACCTCACTGCCTTTGAGGGCATGATGGCGATTGAAGCGCTCGGCATCTGTCCAGTTGGGCAGGGTAAGGATTATGTTCTTGGTGGGGGAATGAGCCTGGAGAGCGCCTGCCCGGTCAACACCTACGGTGGCGGTATTGCTTTCGGTCACGGTTCGGCGGGCTCCGATTTTCAGGCAGGAGTGTTGGAGAACTACTGGCAACTCCTGGGCAAATGTGGCGAGCGACAGGTGCCAGGCGCTTGCATCGGCGTCAATTCATCGTATGGCACCCACCACTCGCTCGATGTCGTTGGCATCGTGCAGAGATGATCATAGACGCCCGGTGAGGGTTGGGACTCAGAATTCGTGTTCGACCGTCATCGGTGAGAAACATCAAGAGGAATAGCGATGAACAATCAATATCCAGAACTCTTCGTCCGTCTCGATACCTTCTCTAGCGCCGTTTGGTACCGCACTAAGAGGGGGCGTTATCGCCTTGAAGGGACGCGCTGCACCGCCTGCGGCGAGAAGTTTTTCCCCCCGCGGACGGGCTTGATCTGCCCCAACTGTCATGCGCGGGCGATGGAGCCCTACGAATGCGCGCAAGCGGGCGAGATCGTCGCCCTGACGCTGGATGATGCGGGTTTCCCAGCACACGGCTACGGCGATATTCTGCCCCGCGTGCAGGTGATGGTGCGGTTGGATGATGGCATCCACATCATGGGTGACCTGATGGAGGTGGTTGACCCTGCTGCTGTGGCGG
>JAKJAC010000022.1:17573-26793 GCA_022707705.1 Chloroflexota bacterium | reverse complement strand
CCGCCGCGAAGATACCGGCGCTTGGGTCTACGGGCCTCGCTTCGTACTGGAGAGCTGAAAACACTGTAGGAGAGCAGCCTTATGGAAGAAACTTACACTGTCGGCATGGCGTTGTTTGATTTCATCCCCAACATCGCTTTTCTGGTAGGCGCATTCTTCCTGGTGAAGTTGTCGTTCCTTTTGCGAGGCAAGCCCTGCGCGCGGATGTTGATGGCAGGAACGGCGCTGGTCTTCGTGGGCGGTACACTCAAAGCACTCTGGAAGCTGCTCTATGCAGCGGGAGTAGCCGATATCCAGCTCTTCAGTCAGGCGCAGTTTGTGCTGCTCGCGCCGGGTTTCTTGGGGATGCTGATCTCCGTCATCCTGTTGGCGCGTGAGCAACGACACAAAGGGACAACATTACTCTACTTCATCGCACCGTGGAAGATTCCTTTTCTAGCAATGATGACGCTCGCCAGTCTGGGAGCACAGGGCATACTGGTTTATGTCGCCTTTCGACGTGGCGCGCGTATCGCTGCTTATGCCTTTATTATCGCCGTGCTGTGTATGTTGGGCATGTCCGGCATGGCGAGCGGCTCCCAAACAGTCGCCCGACAGTGGATCGAGCAGAGCATCAACGCTGTGGGGCAGATTGCCTTTGCTACGGGCAGCTATCTGCTCTACCGTTCCTTCATTGGTATGGGAAGTGAGGTAAGCTGTGTTTGACCGAATCAAGCGTTGGCGTTTGGGCAAGCAATACGGCTATGAGATGCTGTTCAAGAACCAGGATATGCGTCCGGTAGGAAAACCCGGCGTCATACTGGCGGATATGGGGATGCCGGAGGATTATGAGCCGGAGTTCTATATTGGCTATATCAACCATGTCTTTCATTACATGCTCCCCAGATTCCTCCACAGCATGGTGTTGGCTGATCGGGGTATCGTCCTGATTGATCCAGACAACTCTCTGGCACGCGAGCCGTTTACACCCCGGCAGCTGGTGGATATGCACGGTTCATTCACCAATCGCGAGGGGCGCCCTTACGTGGAGTGCGAGCTAACGTGGCGCCCGCCGGGGATGAAGAAAAACCCAGGGGATAACGGTTATTTCCTTTACACGGCAGAGGGCAAAGGTGGCGCGCCGGATATCTGCCAGAAGACAGGCGCCAAGGTGATCGGTTGGTATTACGGGCACCTATTGCCTGAGAAAAAGGTGGCGTGGGCGCACCAATGCGGTCTTGTTTTCGAAGAGGCTGCGGCAGCGCTACGAGAACATTTTCCTCAGGTCGAAATCCGCCACGCCCGTTACGTGTATGAGGACTCGATACGCCAGGCAGTGGAATCGCTCCTGCAAGCCGGTTGCGAGACCATCGTCTATCAGTGTTTCTGCAATCCCGTCTATTCCGATTTTGAAGAATACGCTTTCGCGCTCCCCCTGCTGCATGAATACGTCAACGGGCGGGCAAAGGTCATCTGCGCTGACCAACTGGGTAACCAACGCATGCTGCGAGAAGCCTACGTGCAGCTCATCCGCGACCAGATGACGCGAATTCCGCGTTCCGCTCGGGTGCTGCTGATTCTCTCCATGCATGGACATCCTTTCAAAAAAGAGACCCAGGATGTGCGTGGACCCGAATACCGTAAGCCTTTGGAGGCGGAGGCGCGCAAAGCCATGGATGCCTGGGGTGGACAGTGGGATCTGGTCTGGAGTCACGATGAATACGCCGACGAGTATTGGGATCCCAAGGACACCAAGATAGAAACCTACACAGCTTACCGGCGCGCCATTGAAGAGGGTTACGATTATGCCTTGGAAATCCCCACCGACTTCATGGCTGAAAACACGGATTTGATGATTTTCCACGCGATGAAGAAATTCAACGCCTTTGCCGAATACGACTTGCATGCGCCAGTTCCGTATCCCGATTGGGAGCAGCCGCTGGTACGACTGTTCCACGAGGGCAAAACCACGGGCATTTATGCCGGTTGCCCGGTTGGGCCTTACCGGCGTTACGTGGTAGCTGCTGTCGAAGCCTCGGTGAGTGCGATTCTGGGGAATTGATGGAGGCTGAAATCCGGAATCTGGATCTCAGCCTCCGCATACAGCCTTCAGCCTTACTAAATCATGTGCGGAGGTCAAACTATGTCTTGTTGTGAAGAAACACCCTCTTGTTGCCAGCGTTTTGAGGGAAAGATAGCCATCGTCACCGGCGCGGCTTCTGGAATCGGGCAGGCGTGCGCGGTTAGTTTTGCGCGCGAGAAGGCCCGCGTAGCCATCTGCGATGTGAACGAAGCCGGGTTAGCGGAAACGTGCGCAGCCATCGAGGCGCTGGGCGGCGAGTGCCTGATGCAGCTGGTGGATGTACGCGACCGTGAGCAGGTTGAAGCTTTCATCCAGGCAACTGTTGCGCGCTTTGGAACGGTGCACATTCTGGTCAACAACGCCGGAACAGGACAATTCGTCCCTTTCGCTTTCGTCGAAGATGAAGAGTACGACCGCGTTATGGATATCAACGTGCGCGGAATGTTCTTCTTCTCCCGCGCTATCCTTCCACTGATGATGGACCAGGACTACGGCAAAATCGTCAACATCACCTCCATTATGTCCGTTGTTGCCGGACAGGGCCAGAGTATCTACAACACCAGCAAAGGCGCTGCGAAGATGATGACCCAGGGTATGGCGGTGGATGTGGCGGGATACAACATCAACGTCAACGCTGTAGGTCCGGGGATGGTGCTCACCGGGCTGACTCAGAACATGCTTGGCGATCCCGACCAGGCCGAATGGTTCATCGAGCGTATTCCCAAACGCCGTATCGGTGTTCCACAAGATATCGCCAACGCCGTACTCTTTCTGGCTAGCGACGAATCTGCCTACATCCACGGTACCACCCTCTTTGTTGATGGGGGCATGATTTGCACTCGGGGCTAACTGCAGCTATTCGGTAGCCCTGGCTACGGGTAAAAAGCAGGCTCAACCATTCCCATGCTCGCCATGATAGGAACGGTTGAGCCTGCGCCACATAACTTACTGCTTGTCATCTGCTAGATTCCGAGTCACCTGTAGATACCCGCTCACTGCGGGCCGATTCCGCTGCCCGTTCAAGAAGGTCAGCGTTCTCGCCACAATTATCTCCGGGAGTCATTCCAGAGAGGTTTGGGGTGACTTCTGGCGGTATTGCCCGCGCCGCTTTTCCGCTTGCCAAACACGCCAAATCAGGCAGAATACGTCTTGCAGGTCTATGTGACAGTCTGATAGCGCTGGGTGCAGCTATCGGAGGGTCACATAAACCCCATTGCCTTGCGAGACGACTTCCGCCCCTCTTTTCACCACAATTACCTGGGAATCGTGTTGCTATGGCGTAAATTGATAGTTCTGGAGGGGAATATTCATGAGGGCGCGTTACACGGTTCGGCACAAGTTATTCCTGGTTGCTGGATTCATGGCAGGTGTTTTGTTGCTTCTGCTGATTGGGGGCGTGAACCAGGGTCGCAACGCGGTTCAGGCGCAACCGTTGATGGCGGACGCAATCATCTATGTCAGAGCGGGCGCTGCTGGTGCCAACGACGGCACTTCGTGGGAGGATGCCTACATCAGCCTGCAGTCGGCGCTAGAGGATGCTGTTAGCGGCGATGAGATCTGGGTCGCGGCAGGTGTGTATACGCCGACGGTCAGGACGACCCCCGCGGATGCCCGCACGGCAACGTTTATGCTCAAGCAAGGTGTGGCGCTGTATGGCGGTTTTGCCGGGATAGAGACGGTGCGTGAGCAGCGTGATTGGCGTGCAAATCTCAGCATTCTCAGCGGTGATCTGGATCATAACGACGCCGCCGACTGGCGCGGGATTGTAACGGATACTATAGCCATCGCCGGTGATAACGCTTACCATGTTGTCTCAGCCGATGTGGTCACCGCCACACTAGATGGGTTTGTGATCACTGCTGGAAAGGCAACCGGCGCTGACCCGCATCATCTTGGCGGCGGGCTTTACACGAATGGCGGTCACACCACGGTGACCCATGTGGGGTTTTGGGGCAATCAAGCCCTGGAAGCAGGCGGCGGCTTCTTTGACCGGCAGGGGCAAGTAACGCTGGCACAACTCGTGTTTGCGGGCAATCTCGCGAATCGGGGCGGTGGAATGTACTTTTACCACGATACGGGGATCATCGTCAATAGTTTGTTCGCCAAAAACCGGTCTGAGATTAGCGGTGGAGCACTGTGGGATGAGGCAGCCAACTCTACGGTGCGCAATTGTACGTTTGCCGATAATGAGGCAGGTACACAGGCAGGCGCCATTTTGAGTTGGGGCGGCGGTAATGCGGTGACTCTTCAGAACAGTATCGTGTGGGCTAACACAGCCCCTAACGAACCCCAGCTGAGTGGGGGTTTTGTAGTGAGCTATAGCCTGGTCGAAGACGGTTGGCTAGGGACGGGCAATCTGAACGCCGATCCGCTGTTTGTGAGCCCTGAGAGCGGAGATTATCATCTGCAGATGGGTTCGTCTGCTCTTGATGCTGGTGATAACGGTTATGCTCCTGAATTCGACCTGGATGGGACCGTTCGTCCATTGGATAGCAATCATGATGGCATCGCTACGGCAGATATGGGGGCTTACGAGTTCGAGTTGCAGGCAGTCTTCTTGCCGCTCATGCTCAAACAGGTGACCCCATCGGGCAAGTAGCGAGATTTCCTGGCGCGGCTTTGGAAAACTGACTGCTATTGGGGAGGTCATCGCGTGCCTGACCTCTCGATAGTGTGTTATCCGGCGTGCTATTTGCAGAATCTGGTACCAGGTATCCGTGCCTTTATCAAGTCCTGTGTTTCTCAAATTCCGGCAACAGAAGCGAGGCGATAATGTACAGTTGGCTTTATGCGCTCATCACTGTGTTTGGATGGGGAACCTGGTTAGCGCCATCGCAGAAGGTCAAGTTCCCCAATCAACAAATCAAGAATCTCTATGTCGCCGGCACCAATCTCGTCATCGCGACGGCGGTGGCGTTGTTGCAGGGCAGCGCATGGGCGCTGAATGGCGCCATGTTCTGGTTGACCTTTGCCGGCGGTCTAATCTGGGCAGTCGGTGGCTTGGCTGCTTTTACCGGTACAGTCAAGTTGGGCATGGCAAAAGCTTTTGGAATTTGGGCGCCCCTCAATATTGCCGTCAGCCTGGTCTGGGGGGCTGTGCTGTTCAATGAATTCGTCAATCTGAGTGGCTGGACCATCGTCTTGCTGGTTGCCGCAATCCTGATCATCCTTGCTGGCGTATTGCTGATCATTTTTGCCAAAGGCGGCGATGAAGAAACACAGGACCGGAGCACGTTCCGGTCAGGTCTCCTTGGCGCTGTTGGGGCAGGTGTCCTATGGGGCAGCTACTTTATCCCGGTCAAACTCTCCGGTGTATCGGCGTGGGCGGGGGCCTTTCCTCTGGCGTTGGGTATGGCTACCGGGGGTGCGCTGCTGGCGCTGCTATCGCGCCAAACCTGGAAGCTGGCTTCGGCGGGCGATGCCGGTCGCGCTTGTTTGACCGGCGCGTTGTGGAGCCTGGGGAATTACGGCATGTTATTGCTTGTTGGGGTCATTGGTGCAGGGAGAGGATTCACCATCTCGCAACTATCGGTTGTGGTGAGCGCTCTCATCGGCATTTACTGGCTGCACGAGCCTGCACCTCGAACCCGCGCTGCACGGTTGACCTTTACCGGTTGCGTGCTGGCGACGTTGGGAGGCATCCTGCTGGGTAATCTCAGGTGAGAGTCGCCTGAACAACAGCGGGATCAAATGGATATTGCAATATGGAAGCATGAGGTGGAACCATGGCGCATCGTATGACGCAGGCTAACAGACAGGGCTGGGACGGCTTGGTGGCGACCCACACCAGGACCTATCACATTGACCGGCTCATCGCCGGTACACCCCTGGTCAATGACCTTATCAGGAGCGAAGTCGGTGATGTCTCCGGCAAATCCCTCGCCCATCTGCTCTGCCATATCGGGACGGATACCCTCTCCTGGGCGCTGTTAGGCGCACGCGTGACGGGGATTGATATCTCGCCCGAGGCGTTGAAAGTTGCCCGGCAGCTGGCGCAGCAGATGGGTATCGAGGCGGACTTCATCGAAGCAGATGTCATGGACGTTATGGAGAAGGTCAACCGTAAATTCGATATTGTGTTTTCCTCAACCGGGGTGCTATGCTGGATACCCGATATCCGGCACTATGCAAGAACCGTGCGGCACCTGTTGAATGACACCGGCTTCTTCTATCTTCATGACGGGCACCCGTTTCGCAGTGTGTTGCTCGATGAGGCAGGAGAGATGGGTGCACCCAATCGTATCCAGGGCGATTACTTCCGCAAGGAAGTGTGGCGCTACGCTGGCATGGGGGATTACACAGACCCGGAGCTCGTTGTCCCCGTCAATTCCTTCGAATGGCATTGGACCATGGGGGAAATCATCACCGCATTTTGTGACGCCGGCATGCGGATCGTTTTTCTGCACGAATACCCGCAGTATTTCTACGGCGGATATTCCGCGTACAATGAAGATGAATCAGTTGAGCTATACCCCTGTACTTTCAGTTTTAAGGCAGTGGCAGAATGACTGGGCGCCCGACAAGGGGTTTGGCGCTGTTATTCATTGTGAGCCTCTGCCTGGATGCACTACTCGGCTTCCCACCAGACTGACAGGCTTACCTCACCTTCACGGCTTTCAATGTGCCCCCCATCTACCATCATACCCAAGATGCGCAGACTGCGTGGGTCCAGTGTCTCCTCGCCAGCCAGTCCGCCGTAATACTCTCGCATCTCATTGCGGGAAGGCGTGTTGAGAAGCCGTTCGATTTCCTGACATTCGCGGGCGCTCAAATTGAGGCTCGGTTCTGTGAGTGTAATATGCACCTGACCCTCACGTTGCTCGATTTTGATAGTAACAAGCTGTGGATGAACACGCAAAGCATAACTGAGGAGTTCATCCAGAATATGAATAATCTTCTGTTTCTCTCGTAACATCCGGCACCTCACTTCTTTCCGACTTCTCTACGATGGCTGTTTGCGGTGTTGCACCTTAATCCGTTGCGGCACGCTGGTGCTCTTCGCGCCAGTTCGACCACCAACTGATGATGCCCACAAACAGTGTTGCCGTGAGCCCTCCGGCGAAACCGTTGTTATACAGATTGAGGCCCCCATGCCATGCCGCCGTGCGCATCACTAGCAATGAGTGCACCACCCCGGCAAGAATCCCCAACAGGGGTCCAAAACGCCCACTGAGCGGCGCCAATGTTGTGGCAAACAATGCCGCCAGCAGCGGACCGGGCTGTGCCGGTTCCCATACAAACAACCAGCTCGAAAGATACACCCCTGCCATAATCGGCGGCACATTTGCCAGGTGTTTGCCAAAAGCCGCGAAGCCAACCATCGTGAATATGCCACCCAGTGTAGGACCGTTAAACGTGCCTCCAACCAGGGTGATGTAGCCCCAGCCCACGAGGCCAATCAGCCCCATGTTAATCAAGGTGGTGCCTGCGCCGCACAGTGCCACAAAATCTGTAGGGAGAGTACCTGCCTCACGTAGCAGGGAGCGCCATGACCCCAACCCGCGCGCAAGACCCAGACCCACCGTGATCATTGCCCCCATGTAGACTACCACAAACTGGCTCAGCAGACCACTGTACTCCTCCGACCAGGTCAGTGGCAGCGTAATCGTATATCCCAGACCACCCAAAAGTGCGGTGATGAAAAGTCCCAGAAAACCGCATGTCAAGCCCACGTTATAGATATTGAAGCCTTGATGCAACCGCAACATGTATACGGCGAGCGGTGGCAGCAAAAATCCGGCAAGGATGCCAAGAGCAGAACCAGCAATCACACCCCAGCCAAATCCGAAGGCGACTTGTGTAACTAGCGGCGCGAGCGCTGTACCGAACATGGCTACCAGAATGAAACTTTTGAAGGGACGACGTGTCACGCGACTAAAGAGCGCCACACCCAGGATGACGGGCCAAATACTCCACCAATTCTTGCCAAAGAAACCGAAGCCAGCCATAGTGAAGACACCCGCGATGACAGGTCCCGAGAGATTTACGCCGTTAAGGTATGCCAGTAGCAGCCCGGATATTCCCACAATCCCAGCATTGACAAAAGCAGCTCCCAGGCCACCGATTGCCATGTAGTCACTGAGTAACAAACCGGAACTCTGGCTGATGCGTAGCAAACCTGGAAGGAACCTCTGCGGCTCAACCCACAGTCCCCAAAGTACCAACACCCCCATCGCCGCGCTCAACAACAGCAGCCAACCCGCCTGCGATAGGTCGTGATTTTCTACACCCTCACTTTGTACGCGTTTTTTCATACCTGTACCCTCGAAGCACGATTGGATAACTCGAAGGTTTGCTGCGATCCATAGAGCTTGGGATGTGCCGCTGTGGTCTTCACCACAGCCAAACACCACGTAACCCCGTCTCAGTGGAGGACGGGTTTGTGGTGTCTAAACTCGTGTTGGAAACAGTCAGGTGAACCGGTCGGGCGCGCGCCGGTCTTTCCTGTAGCGTGCGAGGCAGGTGTCCTGGGTTACGAGTGTCTTTCAGGTGAGAGTGGAGCATTTGATTCCCAGAGAGCGAGCAACCCCAAAAGGCCCATGTTGGCAAAGACCATCGGCGCGAGGATTGGCGCGCCGCGCAGGAAACGCTCCGCAACCATGGTATATCCCACCCCCAGGTCGAAGAGCACGTGCAATACCAACCCCAGCGGTCCCACGATTAGCAATATCCCCATCGCCAGCAGGTAGACTGTGAGATCGGCGCGATTGGGCTGCGGCAACAGCGCCAGGACGAATCCGGTGACGATGGCAAAGACGCCTGTGAGCATTGGAATCCAAAGCCACGGATTCTCAAAGCCGCCACGCAGATGGTCGAACAGGCTGCTCACGGTAGAAATCAACACCCCCAGGCTCGCAAGCAGGAAATATGCTTGATCTTTGGTCAGCGGCAGTTGGCGGAACAAGGGCTGCGGAAAGGCCGCCGTTCCCCGTTCGGAAGAGAGCGCCACCAATCCCAGGATGCCCACCAATACAAAAGCGGATGGCGCCAGCAGGGGAGCGCCCCATACCAGCAATGCCAGTGAAATGCGTTCTCCGGGTGCGGCAAAGGGGCGAATCGCGCGCACCAGATGGAAATAGATCCCCAACGCGCCCACGAGGATGCTGATCAACAGCGCTGCGGTTGCTAGGCTCAACGCCAGGGCGGGCTTGCGACGGG
>JAKJAC010000022.1:14419-17563 GCA_022707705.1 Chloroflexota bacterium | reverse complement strand
TCCCGCCAGCGGTCCTGCGACCACCGGAATCGCCTCGTTGAAGCGTACCGTCCCGTTGAGGTTGTGAGCCAGGTAGGTTTCCAGCCCCAACAGTACCTCGTTGAGCACGATGAAGAGCAGATATGCCTGATCCCGAGAGAGCGTGAAAGGCAATTTCACCCGCTCCAGCCAAGGGAGCACGGTCACCAGATGGCCCTTCACGGTCACGGCTCCGATGGCGCCGCCAGCATCTCAGCCGACAGTTGCCGCAATTCAGCCAGATCGCTCAGAATCTCATACGCGCCATGCCACTGCACGTAGTCTGGACCTTGCATCCACGCACCGAATTTAGCCGTGCGCCCCCAGTGATGCCATAACTCAAAATAGGTGAAATCAATGGGTTGATCGAAGGGCGCAGAAGTAATCAATCCGGCGTCTTGCAGCGGGTGCACAATCTCATCGCTTTCCACTACCCAATCGTTCACTGCCAGTGTGGCGGCATCGGCATCCGCGTAGAAATCCTGGATGAAGGTGGTGTTGTGGCAAGCCACACAGACGCCCTGCATTGTACTGCGATTCGCTTCCCAATCGGGGCGTTGCGTGCTGATAGGCGCGAAGAGATACCAGCTGAGGCGATTGCCCACGTCATGGGTGGTGCTGGTGGCGCCGAAACCGCTGATGTGACAGGTGGCGCACGTCGCGGCAGGCAGGTCCACCGCGGTGAGTGTGCCCGGCTCTGCTTCCCAGTTCCAAGTGTGGCCCATGGTCATGTAGGCAATGCCATGTGGAGATTCCTGGTAGATTTCCCACTGTGGATGGTCTGGACCGATGTGACAGGCGTTGCAGGTTTCCGGCTTGCGGGCTTGCTCCAGGCTAAAGGTGTGCCGGAGATGGCAGCTCTGGCATTCGCCAACCGAACCATCGGCGCGAGGTTGCCCGATGTTGTGACAGGTCTCACAGGCGAATTCCGTGACCGCCTCGCCTTCCAACTCATACAACGCATGGCGAGATTTGTCGGGTGCGTAAGTGCCTTCGGGGATGCTCTGGTATTGCACCAACTGCTCCGGTGTCAGATGTTGCGAACCGGCATAGGCAACGTATGCCGGCAGGCTGTGGCGACTCTGGTAGAACTCGGCGACCTCGGCTTCGTGACATTCCTCGCAGCGCGCCGCAGTGGGGCTGTTCAGCACAAAGGTGTCTTCATGTGCGACTGCCTCAGCGTAATCCGCCGGCACCTCGTGGCAGTCCCGGCAGGTTACTTCTGCTGCTGCCATTGTGCTGCGCCCGTACTGTTCGACAATGCCGGGGGATTCTTCGCGGTGGCAGGTAACGCAGCTGTCATTACTGCTGGCAAGTGCGTCCACAGGTTCGGGAGGTTCGGCGAGTTCCGCTTTCCCGCCCAAAGAAAAAACGATCAACGCCAGGCCTATCACCATCAACACCGCGACCACGCCGATTATCAGAACCCTTCCGATATTCCAGCTCTGGTGCATAGTTTTTCGCTCCTGTGGGCTTCGGGGTATAGGGTAAATATAGCCGAGAAACCGCAAAAAGGCAAAGCCCTTGATATCGCAAGCCCCCTAGTGCTCCTCGTGCAATGCCGCGAGCTGGCGCTGTACACGCCTGCGACGCGCCAGGATTGATAGGGCTAATCCGAAAGGGACAGCACAGAAGACACTATACGCCAACACTACGTAAATTGCCATCATCCGCGCCTACTCTTTCGCCGCACGTGCTGCTGCCAGGTGATCGCGTTCACGTTCCAGCTGCATACGCGCGCGCAATAGCGCCATATAAAGCACAGTAAAGGCGATCAGCGACACCAACAACGTGGCTAGCATCGGGGGTGTGATCGCCATTTCGCCGCCAGAAAACAGTTGCGGGTGGATCGTGCGCCACCAGCGAATGGCGAACCATGAAAGCGGCACCGTCATAAAGGCCGCGATGCCGTACACCGCGGCGAAGCGCGCGCCGCGTTCCGGGTTATCCAGCGACCCGCGCAGCATCACATACGCTACATACAGCAGCCATTGCACGGCAGAAATAGTCAGGCGCGGTTCCCAAATCCAATACACGCCCCAAACGGGCTTAGCCCACAACATACCGGTCAGCACGGTCATGGTGATGAACGCCAGACCTACTTCTGCTGAAGCCAATGCTAGAATATCCCAGGCGCGCGCTCCGTGCGCCCCGCGTGCCAGATAGACAGCGCTGCCACAAAAGGTGACCAAGAAACCGAAAAACCCGACCCAGGCTGAAGCGACATGGAAATAGAAAATCCTTTGCACGTCGCCCATGGTGACTTCGCGTGGTGCATAGAGAAACACCATTCCTGACGCGGCTAGGAACACTATCACACTCAACACGGGCAGCCCAAAATCAGCCAACTTAGCGCGCATTTTCCGTCACCCACCTATTCTTCAACCACATGTTCAAAGGTTAGCAGTGCTACCGCCACCGCCAGCAGGTCATAGACCACCAACAGCTGTTGCCAACCGTTGGTCGCCGCGCTACCCAAGCCATTCACCAGTCCGCCCGTCGCCTGGACCGCGGCGATCAGCAAAGGAATCACCAGAGGCAGCAGCAGAATCGGCAATAGCGCCTCCCGCGCGCGGGTGTTGACCGCGATGGTTGCCAGCAGCGTCCCCACCACCGCGTACCCACCGGTTCCCAGTAGCACTACCGGCAACAGCAGAGCATCCCACAATACCACATTGAACACGACTGCGCTCAGCAGCCATAGCACGAGAGCCACCACAAGCATGAGCCCCCAATTCCCCAGCGCCTTACCGCCGAAGATTGCTGTGCGCTCCACCGGGGTGAGCAACATCCCTTCGAGACCACCCGTTGCCTGCTCACGCGCCAGCGACCGGTTCAGCCCGAGCGTCCCGGCAAATGCCAGGGTACACCAGAGCACGCCGGGCGCCACCGCGCGCGCGATAGTCCCTTGCATATTGAGCGCGAAACTAAAGATCAACAAGGCCAATATGGCGAACACGCTCATCGCGCTGAGCAACTCGCGAGTGTGCCACTCCGCAACCAGGTCTTTGGCGAGAATCGCCCCGACCTGCCGCCAATAGCCCGGCAAGGGTGAGGAGGAGAGTGTGTCTGCCGTGTCGGGGGTGGGAGGCGCCGCCGGAGGCGCAATGCAACCAGGCGTCACCT
>JAKJAC010000022.1:14167-14409 GCA_022707705.1 Chloroflexota bacterium | reverse complement strand
CCGCCGATAGAAGTCCGGGAACGCCGCACGCTCGTCGAGAGGGGCATCGTGGATCAGGCGCCCGCGTTGCAGAATCAACGCCCGTTGCGCCGGCAATGCCTGCCCTTCCCAGGTGTGCGTCGCCAGCACGAGTGTGCAACCCGAGGCGTGGAGTTGGGTCAGGAGTGCGGTGAGCTCCTCTGCAGCGAAGGTATCCAGCCCTGTGTAAGGCTCGTCTAGCAACAACAGTCGGGGGGTGTGGA
>JAKJAC010000022.1:0-14157 GCA_022707705.1 Chloroflexota bacterium | reverse complement strand
CATTCCCCGAGAGTAGGTGGCGACGAGATCATGCCGCCGTTCCGTCAGATTTGCTTGCTCCAGTAGTGCGGCAATACGCGCGGGGCTATCGGGCAAGCCGTAACAACGCGCATAGAAGAGGAGGTTCTGCTCGGCGCTTAGATCGGGATATAGCAGGGTGCGGTGAGACAGATAGCCAATTTGCCGGCGAATTTGCGCCCCGTACCGGCGCGGATCCAGGCCGAAAAGCCGCACACTTCCGGAGCTGGGCTGCGCGAGCGTTGCCAGGATACGCAACAACGTCGTTTTGCCCGCCCCATTCAACCCAGCGAGCACAACCCATTCCCCGGCGCCAATGCGCAAATCAATATCCGTCAGCGCACGCTGCGGTCCAAAAGCCTTAGTGACACCACGGAGTTCGATCATTGCCAGGACGTAGGTTCCAGGGTGTCCAACGCCTCGCGGAGCGCCTCTTTGAGCGCCACACGTTGCTGAGCGTGCGCCGTCGCGTCGAGCTCGCCCGCGGCAAATGCCGCGTCTAGCGCTGCCAGTGCCCGAATCTGAGGGCATAGTGCCGCCGGCGCGGGCGGCACAGGGATCGGTCGCCACAACCAATATGTCCAGAGCAGGGCTAACGCCAATGCGAATAGACCCAACCCCAACTCGCCAAGAGCATCGCGGTTCGCCGCGCTTCCGATCAGCGCCAGCGCAGGCGCGCCGAGCTGCAACGCCCGCGCTTCGCGCGCCACCCATGCCTCAATGAGCGCGTCGGGGTCAGGCGAGTCTCGCCTGAAAGGATGCGCTACATACGCGATAACAGCCACGACCACAGCCAGCTCTACCAATACCGTTCCCGGGCCCATCGCGCCTCCTTGCGCTCCGAGGTGTTTCAGTTACGGACGTTCCAACACCGTCTGAATTTCCGTCATCAGATTCTCTGCGGTTACCGGTCCAATGTGCCAGAAGCCGACGTTGCCATCTGCATCGATCACAAAGGTCTCGGGCACGCCCGTGACGCCGAACTGGCGCGCAATGCGCTTCCCTGTATCCAGACCCACCGGGTATGTGATGCCGTATTCATCCAGCGCTGCACGCACCGCGGCTTCTTCATCCTCATAGGCAATTCCTACCAGGGTCAACGGGTGGTCTCGGTAAGCCTCCCACACTGTCTGCAGTGCGGGTAGCTCTTCCTGACACTGTGGGCACCAGGATCCCCAGAAGTTCACGACCGTGACGCGCCCGCGCAACTCTTCCAGCGCCAACGTCGAACCATCCAGCAGCGCTAGCCGGAAATTGGGGGCGGGTTGTCCCATGAGTGGGCGTCCGGCTTCGGCGCGCATTAATCCGTGCGGCAATCCCCACATCGCCCAGGCTGCGCCGCACAATCCCAAGACACCCAACGCCAGTGCGAAGGCGTTCCAGCGCCGCTTGAGGTTCCGGGGATAGAAGGCAAGCGCGCCTCCGGCGAGGAGCACCAGCCCACCAGCCCATAAAGCATTGATGAGTACGTTGACTACTACCTTAAGCGTGACGTGGTTGCCGTCGTCGCTCCAGCCCGCGAGTGTCACATACAGGTCATCGCGCAACCCTGAACGCAGCGCCGGAACGGTGAGGGTCTGCCCCGAAGTGTAATAGTGTTCCAGCTGGGGGGTAAGCGTTGCGAGATACGTGGCCCCGCGATACACCGCCAGGAGCGCCGCAGAGCTGATGTGGTCATCGCCCGGTTCTTGTCGCAGTTCCTCAAAGACCAGCGTATAGCCGCCAATTTCTACCGGTTGCCCCGAGGTCAGGACGATTTCGCGTTCGAAGGGATAGAGTCGCGTGCCAATGACGCCCAGCGCCAGCAGCGCGATGCCCACGTGCACCAGATAGCCGCCGTAGGTGCGCTGTCGGGTGCGGAGTAGCTGCCAGAGCGCGTTCGGTCCGAATGCGCTCGATGGCGGCGCGCCGGCACGAGCAGACTGTTGCGCCACAGCGCTCGCTATCTCGAAAAGCGTGCCCGCCAGCGTTGCACCGATCAGGGCAAAGCCGACCAGTGAGATGGGATCCGTGAAGCCAGCGCGCGCCAGGATGCCGGTCGGAAGAAGTGCTCCGACGAACAATACCAACCAGCTCCAGCGTTTGCGTCCCGGTTCGCTTTGCAGCGTCCCTTTCACGCGCCCCAGCAAGGGACACAAGCCCATCAAAAAGACCAGCGTTGCGAATTGCGGACCGGTGACTGTGTCGAACCACGCCGGTCCCGCCTCGAAGCGCCGCCCCCACAGCACTTGCGTGAGCGTGGGCAGAATGCTGCCGATGAAGATTGAGAAGGTCAGTGTGGAAAGCACCAGCAGGGTGAGAAAAAATAGCCCGGCGCGGGAGAGAAGGCTGGTAGATTCTGGGACATTGGCGACCAGCATCGCACGACGCTTGATGAGCAAGCCCAGCGAGCCCAAAACCGTTACTCCGATAGCGAAGAGAAAGTAGCCTCCCAAATCCGAGGCGACATAGGCGTGTACCGATTGGATCATGCCGCTGCGGGTGGCAAACGTGCCGAAGAGCACCAGGGCGAACGACGCCACGACTAGCAGGATATTCCAGACACGGAAACCGCACTGCTCTTCCTGCATCACCGCGCCGTGCAGGAGCGCGGTCGCCGTGAGCCATGGCAGCAATCCGGCGTTTTCGACAGGATCCCAGCCCCAGTAGCCACCCCAGCCAAGCACGTCGTAAGCCCAGCGCATCCCTAACAGTAAGCCCAGGCCCAAACCTAGCCAGGCAAGTAAAATCCAGAAGCGCAATGCTGCTGTCCAATCCTCAATCTGGCGCGTGACCAGCGCTGCTAGAGCAAAGGCAAAGGGGACTGCCAGGCCCACATAGCCCACATAGAGCGCAGGAGGGTGGAAAATCATTCCCGGATGACGTAGTAGCGGGTTCAAACCCTGTCCCTGTAACGGAGCGTAGGGCAAAGTGCTGAAGGGATTGGAGCGAAAAAGCGTCACCGCGACGAAAAAGATCGTGATGAGGTTAAGAAATACTGTCGCCCAGGGTACCAGGCGCCGGGCGCGGGCTGAGGGACGGCTCAGGGCAAGCGTCGCGAAAAGCGCTTGCAAGCCGCTCCATAGCAGCAGGGAGCCTTCTTGCCCGGCCCATAGCGCGGAGAGCTTAAGATAAAAGGGGAGGTGGGTGGCTGAATGTTGGGCTACGTACGCAATCTCAAAATGGTCGGCGAGGAACGCCAACACCAGCGCCAGCAGCGCTCCACCGAGTACCACCGCCAATGCGCGGCTTGCGGTTTGGCTGCTGCGCGCCCACCGCGTATTGCCGCTGTGGATGCCCCACACGGCTGCGCAGGCGGCATAGCCCGCCAGCACCAGCGCCAGCCCAATGCAGAAAACGCCGACTGCGCTCAGCATCTCATCCGCTTACCTGCTCTGGAAGCGCTTCTTCGTAGCGACTGGGGCATTTGAGCAGAATCTCATCGGCGTAAAAACGGCCATCGATACCTAATTGACCCCGCATAATAGCTTGTGCCTCATGGCGGAGCATGTCGGGCTTCACACCGGAGTAGACGATTTCAAGGCGCGCGGCAAAGGGGTCTTGGGCAGCCATGTGCAGGACCTGCTCCAGCCCTCCGGCGCGCTCTATGGCTTGTGGCTCACCGGGGACCTGCGCGATGGTGAAGGTGATGCGCGGCGCCATTGCATCATAGATGATGGATTCCCCCAGGACTGCCCCAGACACGGTGACATTGCGTCCTACCGCATCGGCGCCTAATTCTTGCAGCTCTTCCACAGTAAGGAAAACTTGCGCAGTGCTCTCGGTCCGGCTGACGATCAAATAGAACACTGCGACGACGATGAGCAATCCGGCTACAAGCGAAGTGATTTTGCTGTGCATATTATGATCACTGTTTGAAAAGTGTTCTTTGCTTCTCGCGCGCCACCAGTAGGCACGTGCGTGAGTCTATCATAACCTATGCCATTAGCTCCCGCGCTTGTCGCGTTTCCACAGCGGCGCTTTGTTCTCCAAGACGCCACGCAGTTCGAAGATTTGATCCCGCAGGGCAGCGGCTTTCTCGAATTCCCAGTTCTGGGCGGCGCTCTTCATCTCTTTTTCCAGCTCGTTAATCAGCTTCTGCAGTGCTGCGGGTTCCATGGCTTCCGGCTTGACGTCAAGCGTGCTCTCGCCCTGCGTTGCTATTCGCACCCGTTCGGTGAGGTCGTGAATCTCTTTGACGATGGCTTGTGGCTCGATACCGTGTTCGGTGTTGTAGTCTCGCTGTTTCTTGCGCCGTGCGTCGGTCTCTGCTATCGCATCCCGCATGGCATCTGTAATCGAATCTGCGTACATAATCACCGTGCCATCCAGGTGCCGCGCTGCTCGCCCCATTGTCTGGATGAGCGCCGTAGCGCTGCGGAGGAAGCCCTGTTTATCCGCATCCAGAATTGCCACCAGGCTCACTTCGGGCAGGTCCAGTCCTTCTCGCAGCAGGTTGATTCCGACAATGACATCATATTGTCCCAACCTCAAGTCCCGGAGAATCTCCACCCGTTCAATGGTCTGCACCTCGCTGTGAAGATAATTGACTTTCACGCCCAGCTCTCGGAGATAGTCCGAGAGGTCTTCCGCCATTTTCTTCGTAAGCGTAGTTACCAGAACGCGCTGGCCTTTTGCTACACGCTCCCGAATTCGGCCAATCAAATCGTCTATCTGGCCCCGGGTCGGAAGCACCTGCACCTCGGGATCAAGGATGCCTGTAGGACGAATCACCTGGTCTACGACTTGAGCGGCTCGCTCCATCTCGTAGGTTCCGGGTGTGGCGCTGGTGTAAAGAATCTGATTGAGCCGGGCATTGAATTCATCAAAGGTAAGGGGGCGGTTATCCAATGCCGAGGGAAGCCGAAAGCCGTAATCTACCAGGACCTGTTTGCGACTGCGATCGCCATTGAACATCCCCCGTATCTGCGGGATTGCCATGTGCGATTCATCTACCACCAGCAGGAAATCTGATGGGAAGTAATCCAGCAGCGTCCATGGCGGTGCACCGGCTTCGCGCTGATCCATGTGCCGGGAATAGTTCTCGATACCAGAGCAGTAGCCAATCTCTCGCATCATCTCCAGGTCGTAGCGGGTGCGTTGCTCCAGACGTTGGGCTTCGAGAAGTTTGTTTTGCCCGTTGAGTTCCGCCAATCGCGCTTCGAGTTCTGCCTCGATATCAATAACTGCTTGCCGTTGTTTTTCTTCAGAGGTGACATAGTGTCTGGCAGGGAAAATCTGGATGGAGGAGGGGACTTCGAGCACTTCTCCGGTAAGCGGCTCGATGCGGGTGATACGTTCGATTTCGTCGCCCCAGAAGGAGATGCGATAGGCGTCTTCGGTATAGGCGGGGCGAATCTCCAACGTATCGCCACGCGCGCGGAAGGTGCCTCGCTTGAACTCAAGGTCGTTCCGGTCGTAGTAGATGCTGACCAGATGACGCATCACGGTTTCACGGCGGATTGCCTGCCCGACTTCCAGGGGGAGAATGACCTTGCCCCATTCATCAGGGCTGCCCAAGGCATAGATCGCAGACACTGAAGCCACCGCGATAACATCCCGGCGTGTCATCACCGCAGCTGTGGTTGCCAATCGCAAGCGCTCGATTTCGTCGTTGATATCTGCATCTTTTTCGATGTAGAGGTCGTGTTGTGGCAGGTAGGCTTCTGGTTGATAGTAATCGTAATAGGAAACAAAATATTCCACTGCGTTCTGCGGGAACAGCGCTTTGAACTCAGAGTAGAGCTGGGCCGCGAGGGTCTTGTTGTGTGTCATCACCAGGGTGGGGCGTTGTACCTGCACGATTACATTGGCGATAGTGAAAGTCTTGCCTGTACCCGTGGCGCCTTTGAGCACCTGATGGCGATACCCCTTTTGTAATCCGTCTATCAATTCGGCAATTGCTTGGGGTTGGTCCCCCGTTGGCTGCATGGGTGTTTCAAGTTTGAATGCGCTCATAGTCTCCTCTATATCGAACGTGTCTGCGCATAAGGTAGGAGCCTATTGTACTCCTAATTGCGAAACTGACTACTGAAGTACTTCTTGCAACAGACCCGCGTCTGGAATTTGCATCGCGGAGTACGAATTCTAATAATTGTTGGCTGGTTTCATCCTTGCTTTAACACCATACCTGTGCTATAATAGCATTCGTACAAGGGCATAGGTTTGCGCCGAAAAGTGGGGACCACCCCACTTTTCTTTATAGTTTGCACTTGAACGATGCAGGTGGAGGGAGTGGCCGTTTCATGAAAAGCGAGTTTGCTCTGGCTTTCAATCAGATTTGCGCCGATTATAACTTACCCCGGGATACGGTCCTGGAGGCGGTAAGGGCGGCTTTGGTTACCGCTTACCGGCGAGATTGGAAGGTCGGGCCAACCCAGAATCTCACCGCTGAGATCAACATGGACACGGGGCTGGCGCGGATCTTTCTGGAAAAGACGGTAGTCGAGAAGGTCGAAGACGAGGATCTGGAGATCGCGTTTGCCAATGCGCTCCGGACTAACCGTGATGCGGCGTTGGGTGACCTGTTGATGGTGGATGTCACCCCGCACAACTTCGGCCGTATTGCTGCGCAGACTGCCAAGCAGGTCATCACGCAGCGCCTACGTGAAGCGGAGCGAGAGAGTCAGCTCACACGCTTCAGCCGGCAGGTCAATGAGATCATTATTGGCACTATCCAATCCATCAATCCGCAGGGGATTACTCTGCATCTGGAGCGTACCGAAGAGGCGCAGATGCCACGCCGTGAGCAGATTCCGGGCGAGCGTTACCGCTTGCACCAGAAGATTCGCGTCTACGTGGTTGAAGTGAAGCGTCTGGCTCGGGGTCCACAGATTGTGGTTTCTCGTAGCCACCCAGCGATGTTGCGCCGTTTGATGGAGCTGGAAGTGCCCGAAATTCGCAGCGGGTTGGTGGAGATCAAGAGCATCGCCCGTGAGCCTGGCGCCCGCTCCAAGATTGCTGTTGCTGCGCGGCAGCCGGGGGTTGACCCGGTGGGGACCTGTGTTGGCATGCGCGGAATTCGCATCCAGACCATCTCCCGCGAGTTGAACGATGAGCGAGTGGATGTCATCCAGTGGTTCGAGGAACCGGATAAGTATATTTCCAGCGCCCTCAGCCTCAATTCTGTGCTCAGCGTGGTGCTGGATGAGCAGAATCCGGGCGGCAAGACTGCTGCAGTTGTAGTGCTCGATGACCAGCTCTCGTTGGCGATTGGTCGCGCCGGGCAGAACGCGCGCCTGGCAGCCAAGCTCACCGGTTGGCGCATTGACATTCAGGGGGCATCCGAGGCTGCTATCTGGGCGTTGCAGCGTGTGAATGAACATCCTGACCTGTTAGCGCATCAGAAGGATGGTGCGGCGCTGGTGGCGCAGCTAATGGCTATTCTGCGCGCGCATGAGGGCATACAGAACCCCTACAATGATGAAGAGCGCCGGGTCATCAAGACTGTCATAGAAGCCGTACGTGTGGCTGAGATTGCCCGGCGCGAGAAGGAACATCCGGTTTCGCATCAGACCCGCGCACGCCAGGCCGCGCAAGAGGTGGCTGCTCTACAGCAGCGTGAAGCTGCTGCGCAGGCACGCGCACGTGTTCCGCAGAGCGCCTATGGCATCTCGCTGGAGTCCTTGGGGCTTTCGGAGAAAGTGTTGGGACATCTGCAGCGTAATGGTGTGACGAGCGCCGGCGAGGTCATGGAACGCATCGCGCAAGGCGATGAGGCTCTGTTGGTGCTGACGGGCATCGGCGCAAAAGCGCTGGGCGAGATTAAGGCGGCTGTTGAAGCCAGCGACCTGCGGTTTGTGGGAGATGTAGAGCCTGAGGTTGTGGAAGCTGAGATGCCGGAACTCGCAGCGTCAGAAGTGGTGATTGAAGCTGTAGCGGAAGAAGCGGCGTTTGAGGAACCTGTGACTGCCGAGGAATCTGGCGTGACGCCACTTGTGGAGGCGGAATCTGCGCCATTATCTGAGGTAGAGGTTGCTGCCCCGACTGCAACGGAAGCCGTCGCGCTAGAGACGGCGGCAGAAGCAGCGCCAGGGGCGATGGCCGAAGCTGCGCCAACCGTGGCGGCGGAGGAAGTTGTTGCCGGCGTCGCTCCTGAAGTTGGGGCGGATGAGTCTGAAGAGGCTTCGGCGACCTCGATTCAGGACCTCTTTGCTGTGCCCTTTGTGGTGCCGGAAGATGAGGACGAGGAGGAAGATGAATCTACCTCTCGTCGCCATAAGAAGGGTAAGCGGAAGCAACGTACTGTTTTCTACGATGATGAGAAAGGTGAAACCTTCGTCGTGCGCAAACGGCGACGCGGCCCAGCCAATCCGTGGGAAGATTATGCTGATTGAGTAGTCCAACTTTGGGTTTTGACGCCCGTGGGCACATAGCCAGACTGTAAACCGGCGGTAGATGTAGATCTCTACCCTTGGTTTTGATGTGAAGGTGGGCGCCAGAGATGGACTCTCTGGCGCTCGCTTATTTTGAGGATGTTGTGCAAGAGAGACGGTTTTTTGAGGCGCAGCTATTTGCTGTTTTGTGGGCGGTGTGAGTGGTATGACAAAGAACAAAGCACAACCTAAACAACGCCATGTTCCTGAGCGGACGTGTGTTGCTTGCCGTATGCAGAGGCACAAGCGCGATTTATTGCGTATCGTCCATACATCTGCTGGCGAGGTAGTGGTGGATGAAACCGGAAAGCAGAATGGTCGCGGCGCTTATCTCTGCCGTCAGCAGAGCTGTTGGGAAAAAGCCTTCAAACACGGCAGTCTTGACCGTGCTTTGCGAACGACATTGACTGCTGAAATGCTTGATGCCCTGCGTGTTTTTGCTGCGACATTGCCGGTAACCTTCGCAATGCCGCAGATGCCGACCGCGCCAGTTGACGACGAGATTGTTGAGGCGTAACTGCTGATGCATTACGCCGGAAAAGGAGAAAGAGTATGAGTATGAATACGAACAAAGTGGCGTCACAACCTAAGGAAATTATTATTCCAGAATTGCTAACTGTGCGCGATCTGGCTGATTTATTAGGCGTGAGTCCGATCCAAATCATCAAAATCCTGATGACGAATGGTATGTTAGCCAGTATCAATCAGCAGATTGATTTTGACACAGCTGCGATTGTGGCGGCGGAATACAATGTGGAGACCCGGCGACCTTTCCCGGAGGCGAGTGCAGAAGAGACACAAGAATCCGAACTTACTTCCTGGCAACGGTTGCTTGCCGGTGAGGCGAAAGAGGACCTTTCTCCTCGCCCCCCGGTGGTGACGATTCTGGGGCATGTAGATCATGGCAAGACCTCTCTCCTGGATGCGATTCGCCATGCTAACGTTGCTGGCGGTGAAAGCGGCGGCATCACCCAACACATCGGCGCCTACCAGGTCAAGCATAATGACCGGCGCATCACCTTTCTCGATACGCCTGGTCATGAGGCTTTCACGGCGATGCGCTCGCGGGGCGCCCATACCACTGATATTGCCGTGCTTGTCGTGGCTGCTGACGATGGGGTCAAGCCTCAGACGATTGAGGCAATCAATCACGCCCGCGCCGCGCATGTGCCCATCATTGTGGCATTGAACAAGGTTGATAAACCCAATGCTCGCCCGGAATTTGTGAAGCAGGAGCTCTCCGACCAGGGGCTTGTTTCAGATGAATGGGGCGGCGATATCATGATTATTCCAGTATCTGCCAAAAAACAGCAGGGCTTGGAAGATTTACTGGAAGGGATTCTGCTTTTGGCCGATGAGATTGGTGTGCAGGCTAATCCCAATCGTGCGGCGGTGGGTGCAGTGCTCGAAGGGAAACTGGACAAGCGCCGCGGGCCTGTAGCAACAGTGTTGGTGCAGAATGGCACCCTGTATACGGGTGATATTGTAGTGGTAGGGGCGACGTGGGGAAAGGTGCGCGCCTTGGAAGACGAGAATGAAAAGCGTCACCGCACCGCTCCTCCTGGAACGCCAGCAGTGATCATTGGTTTGCACGATGTGCCTGCGGCGGGTGACCGGCTTGAGGTCGTTTCCGATGAGCGCACGGCGCGAGCGATTGCACAGAAGCGCAGCGATGAAGCTCGAGCTGCCGTGCAAGTGGTTCAGCGACGCCCGCTTTCTTTGGATGAAATCTCCGCCCGCATTCGTGAGGGGCAGGCAAAAGAGCTCGCCATTGTACTCAAGACGGATGTGCAGGGTTCCATCGAACCTATTGTCAACTCGCTGCAGCGGCTCATCGTCGGCGAAGTGCGGCTCAATATCATTCATGCCGCTGCTGGTAACATCACGGAATCGGATGTGAGCCTGGCGGTGGCTTCTGAGGGTACTGTCTTGGGTTTCCGCGTGAATGTGGACGGGGCAGCACAACGCATTGCTGATGATGAGAATGTTGCGATCAACATCTACGAGATTATCTACAATTTGATTGATGATGTTGAGAAAGCTATGAAAGGTCTGCTTGACCCGGTTTATCAACCCAAGGTTTTAGGGCAGGCGGAGGTGCGGGCTGTTTTCAATATCCCCAAACTCGGCAGAGTGGCTGGATGTATGGTCACCGAGGGCATCATCCGGCGCAACGCCCGCGTTCGTGTCTGGCGTGGCGATAAGATGTTGCGTGAGGGCGGCTTTGCTTCGCTAAAACGCTTCGAGAAAGACGTTCGTGAAGTGCGTGAAGGCTTTGATTGCGGCGTGCGCGTCGAAGGCTTTGATGAGGTCGAAATTGGGGATCGCCTGGAGTGCTTCTTCATGGAACGTCAGGCTTTGGAATAAAATAGAGAGGCAGTAAACTCATGGGCAAGAAATATCTAAGCCGTGTAGGCTCGTTGATTCGTTATCATATCACGCGCCTGCTATTGGAATCCAGCAACGATGAGCGCTTGCAGCGGGTGAATATTACTGATGTCGTAGTGAATCGGGATACCACCCGCGCTGAGGTCTTTTATAGCCTCCTCGGTCCCGCGGAGGACCGCGCTGAGGTGCAGGCAGCGTTGAGCAAGGCTGCTGGATGGTTGCGTTCCGAGCTGGCGCCGGCGTTGCGTTTACGTAACCTGCCGCAGCTGGTTTTTGCCTTCGACCCCTCGTTGGTACAGGGAGAGCGAATTGAGGCGCTTCTGAGTCAGCTTCAGGCCGATGGGGTGTTTTCGCCTGATACGCTTTCGCTGGCGCCTGCTGATTCCTTTGGGGAAGCTGCTGACGATGATGACGATGTCGACGACGCCGACGATGACGACGATGACGATTGGGATGATGACGATGACGAGGAGTGGAACGGCGACGACGAAGAGGACGAGGACGACGATTGGGACGACGAGGATGACGATTCTGAATCAGGCGCTTGAATGCCTGCATGCCAGTGAACGCCCGCTGCTGATTGCCCATCCCCGACCTGATGGCGATACGATTGGGTGCACCCTGGCGCTGCGATTGGCGTTGATTGCGTTGGGGAAGAGCCCGCGCATCGCGTGCGTTCATCCTCTACCAGGCAACCTGACCCACCTTCCCGGCGCCGGCGCCTTCGAGGTGGAGGTGTCCGAGGCTGCTGACATTGATCTTGTTGTGGCTGTGGACTTGAGTGACCTTTCGCGCACGGGGGGGCTGTATCAACCAGCGTGGGTGGGACGTTATCCACTGCTGGTCATTGATCATCATAAAACTAACGCGGCTTTCGGCAATGTCAATGTTATCGAGCCTGAAGCAGCGGCTACAGCTTTGCCTATGGCGCGGATCATTGAGGGTTTGGGCGTTCCCCTGCAGGGTGATATCGCTACATGCTTGCTGGCAGCTATCCTTACCGATACGCGCGGGTTGCGCACCGCCACTACCACGCCAGCTGTGCTGCGTTTCGTGAGCGAGCTGGTTGAGGGAGGGGGCGATTACCTCGGTGTGATGCAGCGAACCCTGGATGCTGTTCCGTACTGGCAGATGCGTGCCTGGGGCGTGGTGCTGAGTCATCTGCAGCTGGAGCGTGGCATCGTCTGGGCGACGCTCTCGCTGGCGGAAAAAGAAGCCTTAGGCATCGAGGATTACGATGACCTTGACTTGGGCAACTTGCTGATCCAGACCCGCGAGGCGGAACTTCTGGCTTCGTTCCTGGAGATGCGTGATGGCACGATCAAGGTGAGCCTTCGGGCGCGCCCTGGTTATGATGTGGCGTGGATTGCCAAGCAACTCGGGGGTGGGGGACACAAGCAGGCGGCGGGATACTCTCTCCCCGGTAGCCTGGACGCTGCTGTGCGCGATACGTTGGCCCTATTGCGTCAGGAGCTTGCCCAACCTCATTAAGCCCCACGGGAATGGTTTACGGGAAAAATGCTCGGCCTCCTCAACATCAACAAACCCTCTGGCATCACCTCTCACGATGTGGTGAACGCGGTACGACGGATCACTGGCGTGCGACAGGTGGGACATACCGGCACGCTCGATCCGCTGGCGACGGGCGTCCTCATTGTGCTGATCGGACCCGCTACACGCCTGGCGCGCTATCTCTCCGGCGTGGATAAAACCTACTCCGCTGTGGTGCGCCTGGGTGAGACGACGAGCACTTATGATGCTGAAGGCGAAGTCTTGCTGCGACGCCCGGTAACGGTGGGGCGCGCGGAGATCGAAGCGGCGCTAGAGGCTTATCGCGGTCCCCTGTTGCAGACGCCGCCCATGGTTTCTGCGCTTAAGGTGGGGGGAAAACCGCTTTATAAGTTAGCGCGCAAGGGGCAGGAGGTCGATAGACAACCCCGGCAGGTCACGATTCACGTCCTTACCCTCGAAGCCTGGTTGCCGCCTGAACTCACCCTCACTGTCACCTGTTCTGCTGGCACCTACATCCGCAGCCTGGCGCACGATCTGGGGGAACAGCTTGGGTGTGGAGCGCATCTCGTGGCGTTGACCCGTACAGCTACGGGGCGTTTTGACCTGGCAGAGAGCGTGACGCTGGAGCAACTGCGAGCATTGGCAGAGGCTAACCGCCTTGCGGAAGTGCTGTTGCCGCCGGATGTGGCAGTCATGGCTTTGCCTGGTGTTACTTTGACCCCCGAAATGGAGCGCGCTGTGCGCTACGGGCAGAGTATTGAACTGCCGGATGCGCCCATCGCGGCTGAAGTGCGCGCCCATGATGCGGATGGGAGCCTTGTGGCGGTGTTGATTCCCGCAGAGGATGGAAGGTGGCGCCCCACATTGGTGCTACCTGCACCTGCTTGAAGGCAAGAAGCTGATGTGGATTGAACGAGATTTGAGAAGGCTCTCTCCAACAACTCCCATCCATTTGGTGATTGGGGCTTTTGATGGTCTGCATCGTGGACATCAGGCGCTTATCGCTGAGATGGTCGTTGCAGCTCGGGAAATTGCTGGGCAGGCGGTGGTGCTCACGTTTGACCCGCTGCCACGACAGTTCTTCAATGGCAATCCTGCTCGCACCTGGCTTACTTCCCTTGACGAACGTCTGGAGCAGCTGGCAAAGCTTGATCTGGATGGGGTGATTGTGCAGCCCTTTGATGCGGCATTATCGGCTCTGTCGGCGCGCGCGTTTTTATCCTGGTTGCAGGAGCACCTGAACCTCGCTGGCTTGTGGGTAGGCCCAGATTTTGCTTTGGGCCGTGGGCGCATGGGCACACTTGAAGTGTTACGCAACTTAAGCGCTGAGATGGGCTTCACGGTGCACAGCTTCGAGGCTTTCAACTGGCGTGGAACTGCCGTGCATAGCAGCGATATCCGGCGGCTTTTGCAGGAGGGCGCCATCGAAGAAGCCAATGAGCTGTTGGGACGCCCGTACAGACTCACGGGGAGGGTCTGCCCCGGTGAGCAGCGCGGGCGGCAGCTGGGCTTTCCTACAGCTAACCTGGCGGTTTCGCCAGAGCGGTTGTTGCCTGGGAATGGTATCTATGTTTGCCGCCCCACCTTTGACCATAGCGATACCACAGTCGAAGCCTTTTTGTTGGATTTCGATGCCGATATTTATGGAGAACTGTTGCGTTTGGACTTTTTGACCCGTTTGCGCTCAGAGCTGCGCTTTGCTTCTGCTGAGGCTTTGGTGCTTCAGATGCATGAGGATGTGGCACAGGCGCGCCGGTGGCTTGCTGCGCAGGCGCAACGCGAACGCTGAGCGGCGGTGTCTGCGGGCACGCGGTACGCATGGAAATAACCGGAAAACCTTGCTTTTTTTCTTTGATTACGCTACAATTGCAATCATGAGTAAGGT
>JAKJAC010000229.1 GCA_022707705.1 Chloroflexota bacterium | reverse complement strand
AATAAGGTCATAGGTGAATGCAGTACCAGGTTGCTGTTCTGACACCAATATGGACGGTTCGGACCAAGCGTGAACATCCATCGCCTGTTCCAGCGCAACCCGGGTAAACAACAGATCCCCCCCCCCAGCCCAGACAAGATTCAGGAAGTCCTCATCATCAATGGCGACAGCAGGCACGGACATAGTGCCAGCAATTACATCCGTCCAAACCCAATCGCCCCCCAAAGGCAAATAGGCATAATTAATCACGCCATTTGCACCCTCTCCCTGTGTCCAGAACAAATGCGTGCCGCCATAACGGTCAGCAACAAGCGCCGTCTCGCCAACAGGTCCCGACGCGTCGGAGAAAGAATCCACTATCCAGCCAGCGTCTGTTTGTGCGGAAAGAGGCACTGTATTTATCATACCAGCTATCAGGAATAGTCCCCCCATACACCAACGAAGAATAGACTTCAACATTTTCACTCCAACCAATCGGCAAGGTAAGCAGCCGTCGCTTCACACATGCGTTCCGGTTTGAAGACCTCTTCAATCCGGCGACGATTTCGTGCACCAAAGGAACTTCTGGATTGCGAGTCGGCAACTAAATGGACAATACACTCCGCAAACGCGTCTGGGTCCTGCGCCGGTACCAGGTATGGATAGTCGTCTCCCAATGCCTCTCGAATACCTGGAATATCTGTAGCAACCACAGCCAACCCAGCTGCCATAGATTCCAAAACACCGTTGGGGCAGCCTTCTGTTTTGGAACTAAAAACCCCCAAATCACAGGCTGCTAATAATCCCGTGATATCATCTACCCGCCCGAGAAAGCGGACTGTTCTCCCCAACTCCAGATCATAGGCCAGAGCTTTGAGTCTATCGGTCATATCACCGAAACGACCTGCCAGGAGCAAAACCGGCGGATCTCCCAGACCCTCGAATCCATCCACTAGCCTTCGCCATGCTTTTAGCAACGTGAGATGGTCCTTAAAGCCATGAAGGTTAGCAACCATGCACGCCAGAAAGGCGTCAGACTGAACTCCCAATCGCGTGCGCCACGTCTCACGATGATTTTCTGCAGGCTGCAACACGACGCCATTGTGGACAACTTTGACGCGTTCGCGGTCAACTCCGTAAGTATCCATCAAAAAGCCCGCACCATGACCGGAATTGGAGATGAATTTAGGCGTCAGGCGAACTGCCCAGCGCTCAATGGACCGCCCAGTCAAATATCGCCCTTCGTCCCGCTGATTCCAAACACACAACTTTGCTCCGCTCAAACGCCATGCCAGGCCACAAAAGATGTTGGGAAACATACCATAAGGTAATACTACATCGGGCGTTTCCCGACGTAATTCTGAAGCCAAGCGCAAAACATTGTATACCCACGCCCTTCGTCCCCGCGGCCAGGTCAGGGGCACATAACGCCAGGGAATTCCTTGCGCCGCACACAATTCCACAGTGCGCCCTGGATCGCGAAAGCCCCAAATCTGAACCTTTGCGTCACAAGAATGGATCAGGTAATTGGCCAGAAACAATATCTGTCGTTCCGCCCCACCCAGTTCCAGACCCTCAAGAGAAAAGATGATTTGTTTTCCGTTCAGTCTATTTGCCATTCAGATTTTCCGCACACCAGAATTCCGAATCAGCCGCTGAATCCCGCGTTTTCCGCACAAGAACACTCTCGATATTCTATCCAGAACCGCGTCTTGGGCATTTGTGGGAGTACGACATGCCTGGAGGTTGAAGGCGTCGCGGGCAAGTTCAATCCCACAAATCTTGACAATGGTTTCTCCATGCCACAATTTGTCATCCGGCTCAGATAAAAACCCTTCCCATGCCCGTTCTAGAGCAGGGCCATAGAGAACTCCCAAATCCAACAAATCTGAAGAGAAGAGGACCTTTTCCAAACGTGGACGAAGCTCATGTCGGAGCCATTTTCCCCATTCATGATATTCCTTGCGCAAACCCGCATCATCGTCACATGTACCATCCAATCCCACACCAGTTCTCGCCCAAGGAAGAGACTGTAATTTCGGATCTAGTGCTTTCAGCAACTCGCGATACACGGCATCGGTCCTGCAATCGGGTGAGAGCGACCACATGAATGAGACCACTTCCTCACTGGTGAACGCCTGATGCAGATCACAGAATTGCCGGATGTAATCCATAGCATGACAAATCATGCGGCGCATATAGTTCTCTTGCATGTCCAGTTCGTTGCGTACCCAATCCAATGGTGAGAACTCACTACTCCAGGCCAAAGCCCTGTCTTGATGAGCCGTAGCGATACACGCTTCCTGCAAGGCAGGATGGAGCAACCCCCATGTGTTTTCAATATCCATTGGATGCAAATCGCGCAGATGCACAGAACTGAACTCAGCGCGCCCGATACTGTCACCAAAACTGGCAGCTACCACTAACTCACCAGGTTTAGCGTTCTGTCTGAACCAATCCATTCCATGTAAATGAATCCCAGCGACTTCAGCGCCGCCCCAAAGCGCGCCACGCTCAATATTGGCCCATACGAGGTCAAGATCATAGGGTATGTGTACAAAATCCCAACCGTACCAACTCGCGAGTTTTCTGGCGTAGACGACATCTCGTGAATCATCCAATCCCCAGGTGACACAGACAATTGGAGCGACAATCTGCGCTTCAAGCCGTTTCAAGATGCCAGCAATAACCCGACTATCCAGCCCCCCCGAAAGAAGGAGGTAAATGACGGTTCGGTTTTGTGTCGCCTCCAGCAATTCTTGTTCAAGTAATACCTGCAATCTCTGAGCAACTTCCTGTGCATGCATGTATTGAACACCATGAGGTATAGGTGCATGACGGTGCAAAATACCATCTGCCGTTAAGGTTGAATGCCAGGGCATCCGCTGAACCCCCTGAACAAGTGTACGATCTCCTGATATGTAGTTAAATCTGATCAGCTCCAAGACGGCAACAGGATCCAGAATACGCTCGACTTTCGGGAGTATCTCCATCATTTCAGGTGCAGTATTGGCAACAATAACTTGATTGTTGCGTTGAATCCAATACGGGCAGAAACCACCGAATTTTGAGGTCTCAAAACAATCACTAGGTGATTCGAGGATCGTCAACATAGCACTATAACCCTATCGAAACGGAATCAAACTATTATCCAACAAGTATAGAGCGAATGACAAATCCCATCGGGACAACTAGTGCTCAAAACCACTAGCATTTTTGACACTCCAGTTGCCACTCATTCGCACACTAGCTAATGAAACTACACGTCCGAGAGCTTCACTGTTAACGCGAAATGAAAGACAATTCCCGACACGGTCGCGTAACAAGTTAAAAGCATCACCTAACCACACAGTCAAAGAATACTCGCCATCGTTTAGAGGATTACTTGGAATCACCAGAACGATTTCGGATTTTTCACCCGTTAAAAAGACCTCCGCACGATCATCAAGATTTGAGTAGTGTAGAACTAGCTGTCCACTGCTATTACGAATACTAATCCCAACCACACACTCTGTTCCAGATTTGCCCTCAGTTCCCACATGTATACAGATAGGCTCGCCATATGAATACTTGCTCTTAAGTTTGCCACCCACATCAGTAGTACACACGTAAGTAACACGAAGATCACCGGTACCCGAGCGTTCCTCATTCCAGAAACGAAGATCCCGATAGCCATGATGCATAGAATCATGCGCAATATATCCAGCAACTATATCTGCAGGCAAAGAATCCCTAGAAATTCGACCACCAGAAAGCAAGATAGCTCGAGTACAAAGGTCAACAATGATTCCTAGATTATGGCTCACAAACAACACCGTGCGACCTTCCCGTGCCACATCGCCCATCTTTCCGACGCACTTCTTCTGGAACGCAGCATCCCCCACCGCCAACACTTCATCCACGAGCAGAATCTCGGGCTCCAGGTGCGCCGCCACCGCGAACGCCAACCGCACGTACATGCCGCTGGAATAGCGCTTGACGGGGGTATCGAGGAATTTCTCGATCTCGGAGAAAGCCACAATCTCATCGAATTTGCGATCAATCTCGGTGCGCTTCATGCCCAAAATCGCGCCGTTGAGGTAAATGTTCTCGCGCCCGGTGAGCTCGGGGTGGAAGCCCGTGCCCACCTCGAGCAAGCTCCCTACCCGCCCGTGAATTTCCGCCAAACCCGTGGTCGGTTCGGTGATGCGGGAGAGGATTTTGAGCAAGGTGGATTTGCCCGCGCCGTTGCGACCGATGACGCCGACGACCTCGCCGCGTTTGATCTCGAAGGAGACATCGCGCAGCGCCCAGAACTCAGATTCTTTTTGCCACGAATGATCACGAATTTCTCGAATTTCTTTGTCCTGCGGATGGAGCCGTGGAATTCGAGGCAGGAAGCTTGACAGCGCATCACGGAGGGTGTCGTGACGTTCGACGCCTATGCGGTAGCGTTTGCTAAGATTTTCTACTCGGATAGCGATATCGTTCATGAATCCTCGTTAAACGTAAGAACGTGATAACGTGATAACGTAAGAACGTGTTTACGTGTTCACGTGTTGACGTTTACACTATGTCCGCGAAGCTGCGCTCCGTGGTGCGGAAGAAAAGCGCACCGCTCACCAGAACCACCAGCGCGATGCCCACGGAAAGGGCGAGCAAGGGCGCGGAGAGGTAGCTCTCCAGCTCCCCGCCCAGCAACGCCCAGCGAAAGCCCTCCACCACCCCCGTCATCGGGTTCAGGCTGAGCAGGAAGCGGTAACGCTCTGGAATCAGCGCGGAGCCGTAGACGACGGGCGTGAGATACATCCAAATCTGGATCAGGAATGGCAACAGGTAGCCCACGTCGCGATATTTTACATTCAAAGCCGAAAGCCACAAGCCGAAGCCCAGGGCGGTCACCAGCGCGAGCAGCAAGAGCGCGGGCAGCAGGAGCATCCGCGCGGTGGGCGTCACGCCGTAGAGGAGCATCAGGATGAGGAGCACGGCGAAGGAGATGGCGAAATCCACCAGGCTGGAAAAGACGCCGGAAAGGGGGATGACGAGGCGCGGGAAGTAGATTTTGGTGATGAGGTGGGAGCTCTGCACCAGGCTGGTGGAGGCGCGGGTGAGGGATTGGGAGAAATAGTTCCAGGGAAGCAAGCCCGCGAAGGCGAAGACGGGATAGGGCGCGTCGCCGGAAGGGACTTTGAGGAGGACGCCGAAGAGCACGGTGAAGATGGCCATGCTGACGAGCGGCTGGAGGATGACCCACAGCACGCCGAGCGCGGTCTGCTTGTAGCGGACTTTCACGTCGCGCCAGACGAGGAAGAAGAGCAGCTCGCGGTACTCCCAGACGGCGCGCAAGCCCAGGGAAGCGAGTCCGCGGGTGGGACGGATTAGAATTGTAGACATAGAGACCTCATTTTTGAATTCCTTTTTGCCACGAATTACACGAATTGCACAAATTAAAAAATCCGTGGAAATTCGTGGCTAAAGATTCATTATACCCTTTATCCACGCGACTTCTTGGGCTAAGCCGTCCTCGGCGGTGGTGTGCGGGGTGTAGCCGAGGAGGCGGCGGGCTTTGGCGATGTTGGCGTGGGTGCGCAGCTGGTCGCCGGAGCGACGCGGTTGGCGCATGATGGAACGCGAGAACGTAAGAACGTGATAACGTGGGTATGTGGTCACGTCAAAGCCTCAAATAACAGCCCCTCGCCCAGGCGGCGCAAATCAGCCAGGTATTGCGCTGCCGGCGGCGGGGTAATCCAGCGCACCTGCTCCCAATCAGCCTGGGTAGCAGAGCAAAGCACCCGCGCAAGGTCAGGCGCGAAGACGCCAGCAGCCTTTCCCTGGGCGCCGCCGAGCGCAGTGGGCAGGGATAGCCCCAGTTTGCAGCAGAAGCCCCAGATGTCGGCGAGATCTTTCGGCTCTTCACGGTCCAAAGCCGCTGTGACCTTATTCGCCAGGATGTTCTCGGCGCTATCCAAACGGCCCAAGACGGGGTGTGGTTGCACTACCCCCACTCGCGCCGGCACATCATTGATGAACTCGACCTTCAGCGCCAGTTCCCCTTCCCACACGACCAAACGGACAAAGCGAGCCTCCCGCAGGAGCACTTGAATGCGCCAACGTTCCGATGTGGACAGCTCCTGGATGATGCGTGCAGTCCACAAGGCACAACGGTCATCGTCGTCCACAAACAGATCCAGATCGTCGGAAAAGCGGTGGTTCAGATATCCCCGCGAGGCTGCCGTGCCACCGCTCAAGTAGAACTGTGTCTCGGGCGCGTTGATGCTGGCGAGGACGCGCTCCTGCAACGGATAGAGGGTTTCGAAATAGAACGACGCATCCATTTAGAGAACCTCCGGGTGCTCCTGCGGCAGCCACGCGACGAGAAAATCCAATCCACGGCGGCGGCTCACGGAGCGGATGGAATCACGCCAGCGGGGCCAGCCTTCTACCAAGGCGCGAAAGCCCAACAGCCGCACAATCTCAGGATAAGGGGCATACTCCAGGAGGCGCACGGTCGCCCAATCCTGCCCCAGTCGCCCCAAGCGCAGTTCACCGGCGAGCAGGGCGCGGAATTGCGCCTCGTCGATGTCGTAGTCCCAAACGTAAGGTAGTTTTTCCATAAATACTCGTGATAACGTAAGAACGTGATAACGTGATAACGTAAGAAAGTGTGAACGTGTTTACGTGTTCACGTGTTTACGTTCTCACGTGGCTACGTTCTCACGCCCCATTATACCCTTTATCCACGCGACTTCTTGGGCTAAGCCGTCCTCGGCGGTGGCGGCGGGCCTTGGCGATGTTGGCGTGGGTGCGCAGCTGGTCGCCGGAGCGACGGGGTTGGCGCACGATGCGGGCCGGCTGGCCCAGAATCCGTTCGACGATTTGAATGCCCTCGCCGGTGGTGAGGGTCTGGTCCGTGCCGATGTTGAAGATTTCGCCGTTGCAGGCATCGAGATGCTCGAGCACGGCGACCATGCCGTCTACCGCATCCGCGACGTAGGTGTAGCTGCGCACGTGGGCCTCGCTGCCCGCATAGAGGGGGAAGTCGCGGTCCTCCAGGATGGCGCGGATGAGGCGGGGG
>JAKJAC010000228.1 GCA_022707705.1 Chloroflexota bacterium | reverse complement strand
CTCCACCCATTTCGGCGCTGGAGCGACATCCCATTTCTCAGCCCAAGCCGCCACATCACCACGATACCCTATCAATGCCACCGCTGCAGGGCATTCCAGCTCCACATCCTGGGCATTCAACGCCGTCCGCAGCGCATCCCAATCCTTACCGAAGTAGCCCACCCCGCCGGCGCGCAACGTCTGATCATCGAACCCACGATGCCTGGCGTAAACCAAACCAGGAGAGCCATTTTCCGCGCGCTCCCCACCAGTGAGCCCCAACCGCGCGTGGAAGAAATCGGCTGCAAACACAGTCTCTGCTTCGCGCGTTTTCTGCAGAGTGCGCTTCTCCTCAGCCGATAACGGAGTCAGTTCTACCCCCGCCTCCCGCGCTAACTCGCGTAGCGCCGTACTCATATCCCAACCCTCGCGGCGCATCACAAAATCAAAAACGTCTCCACCGGCGCCGCAGCCAAAACATTTGAAACGTTCCGTATCAGTGAAGACAAAAAACGATGGCGTGTTTTCCGTGTGGAATGGACACACTCCGCGCATGTTCTTGCCAGCGCGGCTGAGTTGCACGTACCTCCCCACCACTTCATCAATATGTAACCGTTCTTTTATCTTTTCTACCAAGGTCATGAGCACACCCCCAATTTACTCCGGCTAATCCTGATTAGCAGCTTGTTCTACCACCGCTGTCGCCGGGACCACATATGCAGCGATTGTTCCGGCTTTCTTGAATAAACACATCACCCCATCTGCGCTATCAAACAACTGCGTCAACTCCCCGAGTTGCATCACTCCCTGGCGCACCGTAGTTGTCCAAAAGTGATACCAGTTCCCGATCACTAGATTACCTTCTGTAACGCCTTGTGGCGTGAGTTTCTGCGTAGCCATATCAACATACCTTTACGTCATGCAAACGCCCCACAGTGCCCCACGTTTGACCAATGCCCGCATAAATGCCAGCATAATGCCAGCCTAAACGCCAGCATAACAAACCAATGCCCGCATAAATGCCAGCCTAAACGCCAGCATTAACGCCCGGCATCGCCAACACCCTCGATCACCACGTCATAGGAATGCTGCAGACTGCGTGCCATACGCTTCTTAGGCGTCAATCCCTCACGCAGCACCCGCTCCAACCCCAGCCATAGCAGCCACATCACCATGCTGCTGAGTCCTGTGTGCTCCCGATCGGCCAGTTCATACACCCGTTCCTGGAGCTGCTCATATCCGGTGAAGTCTATAGTCACCTTCGACCGCTTTGCATCGCGCCGTACCTGGTTACGCTTCCATTTTGGCATCTCGGCCTGCTCTTGCTTGCGGTCCTCATGTCCTAAAACTGCCGCAACGTCCGCGCTGATTCCCGTTAATGGATTAGCAGTCATCGCCCCACCCCCTACAATCCTACAGTCCCACTTCACCAGCAAGCCAGCGCGCCGCCACTTCATACCCTCCGGTGCGCTTACCGTTGCCGTTTAGCTCCACTCCGACCAACGCCGGGCAACGCGCATCGAACTCCACCAGCGTTTTCCCGGAGGCTTGGGCCTTCCCTACCGTGGCATCGGTAGGGATTGGCGGCGCAACCTGCCGGCCAAACGTCTCAGCCAGCATGCGTAACCGCTCAAGATTACCCTTGATCCGCCGGTCGAGCATGGTTGGCAGTACGCCGGCGAATCCGCCCCGGAAGGCATCAACCCGCTTCAGGCTTGCCACACTCTCCAGTGCTTCCCGGACGCCAACGAGTGCCAGATGCTCCAAACTAACAGGGATAACAAAGGATGTGCAGGCCACCAGCGCCGCCAGTTGCAGAATATCTGCACCGGGCGCCACATCCAGCACCACCGCGTCGAAGCCTCCCGCAAGCCCCTCCAACACCTCACGGAGCTTATACACGCCAAACGGATCACCGCTCAGAATCTGGCGAGTGCGCGCAGTCGTCTTGTCACCCAGTACCACGCTCAACCCATCGCGCCCGCTCTCGCGGATGGCAGCCCGGCCGACTTCGCCGATTAACAGGCGATTGAGATCGCCCGTCTTTTCCAGACCTAGACAGTCGGCGACATTCCCCTGAGCATCTAGGTCTATGATCAAAACCCTGCGCCCTTCCATCGCCCATAAGTGAGCGACGGTGACCGATGAGGTTGTTTTGCCCACGCCTCCCTTTTGGTTGACAAACGCGCATACCGCAACTTGCTTTTTCATTCCCCACCTCCAAAACTCATAGCTAAACTTGTAATCTCTGCTACGCAAATACCGCTTGACAGTATTTGCGTAACACAAACTACAAGTGAGCCGTCACCGGTCCCAGCGCCACAATCCCCGGCTGCGGTATCGCCATCACTGTAGGCTCATACCCAAACCGCTCCCGGAAGCGACGGCGCGCCTCAGCTTCACTGCCGGCCCACCACCACAGCGACTGCCCCGACTCCTGGCGTGATGGCCCATTCTCCGTTACCTTGACTGGCTCGCTCATTCCACTACCACCTTACTGATGCGCGCCACCCGAACAGCTTCGTTCTCTCGTACCATACGCAGAGCCTTTGCCTGATCCACAGCGCGAGTAAAATCGTCGAACACATAGAGCACCTGCCATTTACCTCTAATCATGGCTTCGACAATGTATTGCCGCTGGTGTTGTGAGAGCCGATCGTAGATGTCTCGTGCAGCCTGGCGATTGTCACGCATCGCTTGTATTTCACTGGCGGACCATCCTCCGATGCGGTCTAGCGTTGTCGGCACGGGCGGTAAAGACAAACCATGCGCTTGGGCATACTGGCAGTCTTTCTCATAATCCACCAGGTCAATCATCTGCGGTTCAAACCGTTCCCGTCTCATTACACTACTCCTTGATCTAGTCTGGCCAGTCTGCCCCGCATTTAGGGCAGACGGTGAAAAACATCCCATCACGCTCGAACCCTCCCCACAGCGGGTCATCGGCGTTCTCACGATACCAACCACAACACGGACACGCCCGGCCCAGGTCCACCTTCTCGCGCACCACTTCCAGATATGCCGTAATTTGCATGAGCGGATCTACTTCCTCTGGTACACCACCTACAGACATCCCGCGTGTCATAGTCCACCTCCATTGCGTTTAGTTCTGCTAAGAAATAGTTATCAGCACTATTGTGCCAATCTCACTGCCGACCATAATCGCTCTGCGGCACGGACGTACTCCCATTCCTGCCCACCTTTGTTGATGAACAACCGCTCTCCGGTGAGCATCTCCACCACCTGCCCGTCGCGAATCTCCAGATACCGCCGCTCATTGCTGCGTGCTAACGTCAGTACAAAGCGTGAGCCCTCACTCCAATTGCCCAGAAGCGCCGTGAAACAGAAATCCCACCAGCTGAAAGAAACACCCAGCCACGTTCTGTACAAACCGGATGAATCGAAAACCATCTGCACCGTCATGCTCTCGAAGTGCATTTGTGGACGCGCTACATTCGGCTTTGCTTTTGTGCCGGGGTTATCATCCCACACCGGGAATTCGTATGCTCTCGTACCCGTTAAACGCAACATTGCTCTTGCTCCGCTGCTACATACCATAGAGCACTGTCGCTACGGTTACGACTACGATTGCGGTCAGAAACGCCAGACACTGCACGAGACAACCAACACGGTCGCGGAGCGGCAAATCATGCAAATTCTCGAGTAACGCTATCATCTCAGTCCTCGCCGATCACTGTGAATGTGCGCCGCGCCGCCTCGCCGCGCCACTCTGCCGGCAGGGCTGCCGGCAATGAAGGCTGATACGGCAACGCCTGTCCCCCGGCAACGATAATGACCGGTGGCTGCTGTACTTGAGTGTGGCGCGAGGCGCCTGCCTCGCGCCACTTCAACGCAAACCAGCCAACCGCTAGGATCAACGCCACTGGGACCATACCCACTGCGCAACCAAACAGCATGCCGCCAGCGAGGCTCAACGTCTCATTCGAGAGCTCCGCAACCCGCTGTCCGATCAGTGCCCCGGCAACAATCGCGAACAGTCCGCCTACCAGACCCAGAAACGTGAAAAATCGTTCTTTCATGGTTCCTCCAATTACTACTACTACTACGCTGCCGCCCCAGACTTGTTGAAAAATGTCGGCAGGGAGAACCGCTTTTTTGTAGTAGTAGTAGCACTCTCATCGTGTGCTGTCATCCAGTCCAACGCCTGCTCGACTCGCGTTGTGGCCGCTCCCCCGGCGTAACCGCACAACGCAATCTCGCGTTGTCGGTTCGATCGGAATGGCGCCCCATTCTGCTGTTCTAGCGCCAGTAGTTTCGCCGCATCGATAGCAGCCTGTGCAGCTGCTTCCACTTCCACCGGCGCTTCTGGCAACGTTAGCTCCGGCGCAATCTTTGCCTCTGCCGCAACTTTGTCTAGCTCTATCCGTGCGTCCTGCTCGCTAATGAACGCTACTTGGAACCGCAATGCCGCCGTACCTCCGCCAACAGCCATGAAGTCTCCACGCCCGTTCAAACTCTCTGCACCAGACTGACCACGTCCCGTCGCGATGCGCGCATCCTCCGCCGAGACCACCTTTCCCACCAAGCGCAACGGGAAGTTCGCCCGCATCAAACCGCTCAGTACGGCGGCGCTGGGACGCTGTGTCGCCGCCACTAGGTGAATCCCAGCCTCTCGCCCTCGCTGCACCAACCGTGTCAGTAGCGCCTCGATGCCATCACCCGTCATGACCAAATCAGCTAACTCGTCCACCAGCACTACAATGCGTGGCAAATGCTCACCTTGGCGATCGCGCACTTCCATCAACCGTGTGAGGGAACGCAACGATTCGCGGACCTCTACAGGCTCCACAATCATCTGCCGGAGCAAATGCGGTGTATCCGTGAGCGCGCGGAATGCGCGCCCCTTCGGATCGAAACACATCAGCCGCACCTCGGTGGGCGCCTGGCCCAATGCCAGCGAGACTGCTATGGTGCGCAGCAGCACCGTCTTGCCGCTGCCGGTCGTCCCACTGATGAGCACATGCGCTACATCGGGTGATGCGAGACGCGCCAGCAGGGGCGCGCCATCATCAGTCGAACCCAACAATGCCGTTGCTGCTGGCAATGGCTGCAGATCCGCCCACATCCCCATAAACGTTACTGGACGGGGTTCTGGATTGGGAATCTCGATAATCAATCCCTGCGCCGTTTTCTCAAAGCGCACCGACGTGACCTTGAGTGCCAACGCCAGATCGTCGGCCAGCGCCGTGATGGCAGCCATCCGCACTTGTGGCGCCAGATCCAGGGTAAAGCGGATCAGGCGTGGACCAATCGTGCCACCGGTGACCCGCGCTGGTGCGCGGTGATTCAACAGCACCCTTTCCAACTCATCTGCCTGATGCTCCAAATACTGCCGCAACATCCTTGTCATTTCCCCACCTCCCTGTTGGTCATGCCCACTCGGGCGTTTTCTTCACAGTCACACCCTCGATTTCCTCTGCACACCAATACCAGTGCGACGGTATCTCCTCTGGGGTCTCCACGTGCACCTTCTCGATGCGCACCACGTGCGGAATCCAAATCGAGTCGCCTTCCACCGTGAGAAAATGCTCATCACCGCTGCCGGCATATCGCACTTCGTAGAACATCTTCTCGTCTTCGCCATACCAGACCTTGTAAAACGTGAATGGCTTGAATGCGACTGCCTGCAGCGCGTCCCTCCTCTTCCGCCACTGCTCATTCACCTTTGCTCGTGCTAGCCAGCGCGCCACATGCTCGCGTCCCTCCTCAGGGCATTGCGGGCATTCCCACAAATAGCGTTCACTAGACCGCAAATGCACCCGCGTGACCTCGCCACCCTCAAAACTGAATCCACTGAGCGCCACGCAAAACGTTTCACCGAACGCATGCAGATACACACAGAAGCCATTCTCACCAACGTCATCCACGAATTCAGCCTCCAGCGCCGTCAACTCTGCCGCACTCAAAGCTAAGAACTGTTCCACGGCCTTTAGCGCTCTGGGCTGTGCCGCAGCGCGCAGCTGCTCCAGCTGCGCAGCTTCAGTCGCGCGCGCATAGGACTCATCCGCCAAAATCCGTTTTCCCACCTCTAGCAATTCCCTCAACGCCACCATCGCTGACCTCCTCACTTGAAATTCACTTTTAACCATGCTATCATTACAGATAGGACACCCTCAACATCATTGTCCTGGCCCCCGGCCCGGCGAACCCCACCCGCCGGGCCTTTGTTTACCAACTCAACAGCCGCTTCACCCATGCCTCATCCGTCAACGGAAGGCGCGGCTTGCTCGATACTGATTGCTGCTTTTTCAGCGGCTTCACCACAATCCGCAACTCAGTCGGAGCTTCCCCTTTGCACTTTGAGCAGATCGCCGGTGCACCAGCGTTCTCCACATTGACCACCCCTACCACCTGTCGACACACTGGGCAAACCCACGCCGTGACTGCCATGTTTCCCTCATCACCCGTGCAGCACTGCACGCGCGTGTTCCAGTCGCTTCGGATCATTCGGATTCGCAACCAACAGTGCCAGGGCGTGCATCAAGTCATCCTGGCGCCCCAGCCCCAATGTGCATCCTAGAATCACGCCGCCAAGCAACGCCACCGCGCTCACCAATGCCATCACTACAATGCTAACCATTGCTCTTTCTCCTGTTGTACTGTCTAACATACTCTGGATGTTGCATCCGTCGCAGGGCCCGCGTAATGATCGCATGGGCGCGTCCATCGCTGACTTTCCACAACGCGGCGCACTCGTGCAGAGTACGCCGTACCTGCCCGCCAGGCGTATACCGCGCCCGCAGCACCTCCGCGATCTGCCGTTCCGCGCGTCCCCGGCCAGCAGCAGACGCACATGCCCAGAACACATTTAGATCGCATGGGCTCGACAAACCAAGATCAATATCCAGTGGTGATAAAGACATGCTCATGCTTCCTCCGCTAACAAACGCTTAGCAGCACTATTCCGCCATCAACTTCATCTGCCGGCTGGCGATTTCGGCGAACACATCCGCAGCCCGCGCATCCTCGGGTTCATCCAACACCGCACGCGAATAAATCTCCGTGATGGCAATCGAACTGTGGCCCAAGATTTCTTTTA
>JAKJAC010000227.1 GCA_022707705.1 Chloroflexota bacterium | reverse complement strand
GGGCGGGCCGATGGCGTGGCCCTCACGACCGCCAGCGATGAGGCGAACATCACCGCCGGACGGTTGGCGTCGCAGGTCTTCCGTGTGCCCCGCGTCGTCGCGCGCGTTTACGATCCCCGCAAGGCGGAAATTTACCGCCGCCTGGGACTGCAGACCGTCTCGCCGGTCATCTGGGGCGTCAATCGTATCGCCGACCTGCTGTGCTATTCCGATTTGGATGTCGTGTATAGCGTGGGGGGTGGATGTGGTCGTGGTCGAAGCCTCGCCGCTGCTCGTGGGACGCACGGTGCGGGAGGTGACCGTCTCGGGCGAGTTGGTGGTCATCGCCATCACCCGAGGTGGCCATACTTTTTTGCCCACCCTCGGCGCTGTGTTCCAGGAGGGTGACGAGCTCCATCTCGCGGTGTTGGCGACTGCCAAAGAGCGGGCCCGCAGCCTGTTGGGCTTGCCATAAGGAGGCCATCATGGTCATGCAAGTGCTCATTGTGGGAGGGGGGAAGGTGGGGACCTATCTGGCGTCCCTGCTGCTGGAGGAGCATTATCACGTGCGCCTGATCGAGCTGCGCGAGGAAGAGCTCCAGCGGTTGCGTCGCGAGCTCCCCGCCGAGACGGTCATCCATGGGAATGGGACCGAGCCGGACACGCTGGAGGCGGCAGGGATCGCGACGGCGGATGTGATAGCGGCGGTCACCGGCTCCGACGAAGTCAACCTGGTCATCACCAACCTGGCGCGTTTCGAGTACGACGTCCCGCGCACGATTGCCCGCGTCAACAATCCCAAAAACGCCTGGATGTTCACACCGGCAATGGGAGTGGACGTGGCCTTGAATCAGGCGGACTTGATGGGGCGGCTCATTGCCGAGGAGATGTCCCTCGGGGACATGATGACGTTGCTGAAGCTGCGCAAGGGGCAATTCTCCTTGATTGAGGAGCGGATCGCGCCCGAATCGCCCGCGGCAGGCAAGCCGGTCAGCGAGCTGCGCCTGCCGGAGCAGTGCTCGCTGGTCGCAGTGATCCGTAAGGGGGAATTGCTTATCCCGCGCGGCGACCTGGTGCTGCGTCCCGCAGATGAGGTGTTGGCGCTGGTGCACGCTTCGAGCCTGGACGCTTTTGCCCGGCAATTGTGAACAGCGCCTCGAGGGGGAATCAAGAGCTGACCTTACGTAAGGCTCTAAACTGTGACCGTTGAGAGTGTTGCACGTGCCAAGAAGGGGGATGGCGAAATTGTATTGAGTGCTTTTCTGTAAAGATCACTGGCATGCGTTGAACTCAGTGATAACGCCGTTCATTCAACCAGAGTTTGAGACGCAGACTCTGGTGTGAGCCGCAGAAGTTATAGAGACAGCCTTATGAGGTACATACTGGCCGCCAAGAGGGCCGCCGTGTGCGCCAGGTGGCGAGTGCGGTGGACGAGGGGGCGCTGTGTCGACGGGAGGTGGCGTTCGGCCGTCCAATGAAATTGGGACCAAACAATTCAGCTGGGTCTTGCATTTTTACCTCCAACTGTAAAATGGAGTTAGTGTGCCTGGAACGGCGGATTTGTCAATCCGGTAGGGCTTCCGACGGTTAAGTGAAGTTCTACCCTCAATGCCAAAGCGGGTCAAAATCACATCTTGCAGCAACGCGGTAGTCCAGCATCCACAATCGTGACCCGCCGTCTCGGGACCCAGGTCAATCACGGCACATAACTCCTGTTTTTGGGATTGGGTCAATTTCGGCGGGCGACTACTGGGACGCCAATAGTGGAGGCTGTTCAAGCCGTGCAAGATAAGGGCCTTGACATAGTTGTACACACTTTGCTGGTTCAACTGCAAGGTCGCCATTATTTCTGATGCCGCCTTACCTTCGCTCACATACAGGAGCGCGTGAATCCGTTTGAGCAAGCGCAAGTGGCCGCGCCGGTACGCTTGATGCAACTGCAGGAGCCATTGTTCCCGTAACGTGTTAGACGGCGTCAGGCGTAGGCGCGTGATCTGGGTCTCCAAACCAGGTTTTTGCGCCAGGGAAACGCGGCGGTTCCGCGCCGTTGCCCATTATAACGCTTCCCTAAATGTTTTTCTGAAGGTCTATAGCGTAGTGGATCTCGGAAAGTGAGGCGCCATGATTCAATCAAGGACTTTGCAGGACCGTTATCGCGTGCTCCACCAACTGGGCGGCGGGGGGATGGGTATCGTCTATCTGGCTGAGGACACGCGGCTGGCGGGACGCCGTTGTGCCATCAAAGAGCTCTCCCCTGCCAGTTTGCCCGCCGCCGAGCGCGACTGGTCTATTCAAGCCTTCCAGCAAGAAGCTGGCATGCTCGCGAATCTCCATCACCCGGGCTTGACCGCCGTGACAGATTTTTTTGCCGAGGGCAGCAATTGGTACCTGGTGATGGATTTCGTGGAGGGCGAGACCCTGGAGGCGCGGCTTGCGCGTTCGCCGGGGGGGCGATTGCCGTTGAACGAGGCGCTGGGAATCGCGCACCAGCTCTGCGAAGTATTGGATTACCTGCACCGCCAGAATCCTCCGGTTGTATTCCGCGACCTCAAACCGGGAAATATCATGCTCAACACGCAGGGGCAGGTCAAGCTCATTGACTTTGGTATTGCGCGGCACTTCAAACCGGGGAAAAGCGGAGATACGGTCAACATGGGGACACCGGGCTACGCTGCCCCAGAGCAATATGGGGGCATCGGTCAGAGCGGTCCTCAGGCCGATGTCTATAGCCTGGGGGTGGTGCTATTGCAGATGACGTCCGGCTACAATCCCGTGATGGCGCGAACGCCTTTTCCTCTACCGGCGCCAGGTAGCATCATGCAGGGCTTGCCCCCCCATGTGGAGCAGGCCATCATTTGCGCCACGCAACTGCAACCACAATACCGTTTCCCAACTGTGAAGGACTTCCAACGTGCCTTACAGGGCGGCGGTACACCCAACCCGAATCATACGACCACGATGCCTCCAGTAGGAGGATACCCTTACCCACCTCAACCCCTGGGGGGTGTCTCTGGACCTGCCAGAAATGTCAATACGACTTTGATTATCGGACTTGCCTTTTTAGCATTGCTGTTTTTGGGTGCGGGTCTCGTCGGCTTTAATTATCTGAGATCATTGAATGACCAGACAGTTCCTGCAACCCAACCTCCCGTGGTTTCAGTCGTCACAGAAGAAGTGACCCTGCCTCCAAAAACGCAGCCGACCGCTCTGGCAACCTTGCCTCCCACCGAACCTCCGACCTCCAGACCGACATCCACATCCCCTCCATCGCCCCCGCCCACACCCGAACTGTCGCCGCTTCAATGGAGCAGTATTGGCTATTCCGTGCAGGGGCGGGAGCTCTCTATGGCGACGATAGGTTATTCTGGTAGAACCGCAGTGGTCGTTGTGGGCAGCATTCAGGGTGATCAAACCAGCACGCGGGATGTCGTCAATGCGCTCATCAATCGCATCCATAACGAAAAGGGCGCCATTCCAGCCGGAACCATGTTCTACTTCATCCCCACGATTAACCCGGATGGGAATGCTACCAATTCACGTTATAATGCCAACGGCGTTGACCTGAACCGGAATTGGGATACCAGTGACTGGCGTTCGGATGCACCTGTGCCGGGTTATACCGAGGGGAAAGCTGGCGCGGGTGGATCTTCTCCCTTCTCGGAGCCGGAAACCAAAGCGCTGCGCGACCTGCTGCAACAATTGCAGCCGGCAGATCTGAAAGTCATTGAGCTTCACTCTTCGGTCAGCTCTCCCAACGAGATCTACTCCGCGGGGCGAAACTCGGATGGTATTGCGAGAATCTTTGCTGATACGTTGGGCTATTCGATTGAGGATTCTTGGGGCGCCTATACACCTACAGGGGAGCTGTTGACCTGGTGTGGGGAGCAAGGCATTGTTGCCATTGATGTCGTCATCCCACAGAAAGGCATCTCGTCCGTAGACCGCGCCTTTCAAGCGCTGATTGCAGCCGCAGAATATTGATGAGCCTGTGAAAACTACTATTGAGGTGGACGGGTGCATACGAAACACCGCATATTGACCTACGTCATTTATGGGGTGGGAGCGACCACAGTCTTGGGGCTGATTGGTTGGGGAATAGGCTGGGCTTTAGGCTCAGCTGCCGGAAAGTCAGGCGCTGCCGGGCAGACAAGCCCGGAGATTGAGGTCGTTTTGCCAACAGCGACCGTCACCGTCACTATGGCAACGTCTACGCCTGTTGTGGTGGCAACCGCCACGCCAGAACCAACGCCCACGCACACCCCTACGCCTACGCCCACGCCGCCGCCTCTGCCTTTTGAGGAAGCCTTTATCTACGGGACCTCCGTCGAAGACCGGCCGCTACAAGGGTACCGTCTGGGAACGGGTGCATCAGCCCGGTTCATCGTTGGTGCGATTCACGGCGGATATGAGTGGAATACTGTTGAGGTAGTGAGCAAGACGCTGGAATATTATCGAGAGCATCGTGAGGAGCTGCCTTCGAATGTGGCCCTCTATCTCATCCCGCTTGCCAACCCTGATGGCTACGCAGCTGGGAGAGATGCGATTGTCGGGCGCACGAATGCGCACAGCGTAGATTTGAACCGCAACTGGGACTATACCTGGCAGCCCACCGCCACGCACGGCATCCGACCGGTGAGTGCGGGCACTGCGCCTTTCTCCGAACCGGAGACTGCGGCCTTGCGTGATTTGCTGCTGGAAAAACGTCCGGATGCGGTGATTTTCTATCACAGCGCCATGGGCGTCGTCTTCTCGGGTGCGGATAGGGAAAACTCATTTACCTATGAGCTCGCCGAAGCCATTGCTGCGGCCACGGGTTACCGGCACCAGACCGAGGGCATTCCCGGACAAATCACCACCGGAGACGCCATAGATTGGCTCTCGAGCGTGGGCATCGCTGGTGCCGAGATCGAACTGACCACCCACGCCAGTATTGACGAGGCGGAGTGGCAGCGCAACCTGAATGGGATCAAAGCATTCCTCGATTGGCAGGCGCCGCAGGCAGGTGTTGCGGACGAGGGAGCGACCGTTGAGACGCCATCCGGTGGGGTGCCGATCAATGGGCAACCCACACCTGAGCCGCTAGCAGGGTATAAGTGGTACACTATTCCAGAAAAGATCACTCTATCATACATAGTGTATGAGATATGCCAGAACAGTAATATTACCCTGGATGAATTGGTAGAGCTCAATCAAATTGCTGATCCCGATTTAGTCGGTGCAGGTGACACGATCCTTATTCCTGAGGATTGCCAATGAACTATCCGTGCGCTTCACCCTGGCTGTATACGTCTGTCCCTTGCGGATGCGGAGTGGGTGCATGATTGGAATCCGGTGGGGGTGTATTTCATTGTCACACCGCCTGATTTGAGCAACCATGATGGCCAGCCATTCTTCGATACATTGCTTGATAGAGGGTTAAGTATCAGTTCAATCAAGGAGGTGTCATTGTGAATTGTCCTCATTGTGGTAATCCATTACGTCCTGGCGCTGTCTTCTGTCCCCGTTGTGGCAACTCCACGCAGACTGCCGCCCCGCAATCGCCCGCTGTGCCCCAACCACCCGCTGCCCCTTTAACTACTCCTGTCAGCGGCATGCAGCAGCTGCCGAGTATGCCCCAGAATAATCCGCCGTATTCCCCTGGCCCGGCGCCCGTCTATTCCTCGCCGCCGGTTCAGCCCCCCTACATGCCGCAGCCCTATGGCGTTGCTCCTCAGGCTATCGGTCAGCTGGGGGCAGCTGGACAATCTTCCAGCTTATGGGGTCCCTTTGCCGGTTACGGCATGCGACGTGAGCATATCGCCTGGCTGTTGCAGGGGCTGGGTCAGCGCGCCGAGGATTTGCGCAACAAGGTAACGCAGCAATTCGCGCAACGGCAGATTCCTGACGCGCGGGTTGATTTGCTGACCCTCACCGGCAAAGGCATTGCCGTGGAGCAACGTCCGTTCTATCGCATCCAACGAGGGTTGGCGACGGTCTGGCTTTATGTAGCGCGCTTTGGGGAGGACCTGTATATCTCTCAGGTTTCCTACATCAAGGGTCAGATTAGCCTTGCCCGTGTTATTCTGCTGTTCGCTATGATTGGCTTCGTCATCCTTTCGGGAATCAGCAGCGCCGCGGTTTCAAGTAACCTGTCGGGGGCAATGAATAGTGTACCGGCGTTCCTCGGAGGATCTTCGGAAGACCTAAACGTAGCGCTTTTGGCATCGCTTGTATGTTGCTTCGGTCCTCTGGGGGCGATATCGCAGATCGGCCTCATCTTTGGGCTGATTTTCAGCGTCTACAAATACCTCACCGAGAAAGATTTCCTCGCCCTGCTGCGCGCCAAGCCCAATGAATTCCAGGAGGATGACATCATTTCATTGGAGAAAGCGGTCAATGAGACGGTACGGCAGAGTGCAGACATCATCGGCATTGACCTCAAGCTGTTAGAACCGGGCAAGGCATATCAGTCTACCCGTAGACTGATATAAGAAATACAGGTAGAAAGTGCAGGCACTCACATGAATTCCTGCCCGCATTGTGGGCAAGCTGTACGTGTCGGCGCACGCTTCTGTGGCAGCTGCGGCCAGGCACTTCCGGCTGTGGTCACCGCGCCGGTTGTTGCACCACCCCTCATGCAAGCTATAACGTCGCCGCACATCCAGCTAGAACGCTCACTGACACCGGGTGCTTCGGTGACGGTGCTCAGTCCGCTGGCGCCTGAGCAGGCTATGTTTGGCTACCGGGTGGCGCGTTTGCCCGATTGGCTTTCCGCCCCCGAGACGTTGGGCCAGACTGATGCAGAAAAACTGGCTTGGGTGCTGCGCACGTGGCAACAAGCGCTTTCCAGCTTGTGGAAGTGGAAAACCTGTGCCTTTGCCCTGCGCTTTCTATCGCAGCCACAACAGGGCGCGATCGAGATGACTGTGCTGGCGCGGGCGCGCCCGTCGCGCGATGCCGCTTCTGTCGCCCAGGCATTTGCCGCAGACATCCAGGCGCAGTTTGCAGCATTGCGTCTGGGTTTGCAGCCGCTGAATGCCATTGAGCTCAGTCAGGCGCGTGCGTTGCCTGGTCAGGTCTTCGTGGAAGTACGCCAACATGAGAAGGTGGTACGCCTCAACCTGGGCGATGCCTATGTGGTTCACCCTTTGCGCCAGGCTGCCGGAGATTTCAGACTGGTTT
>JAKJAC010000226.1:6942-7180 GCA_022707705.1 Chloroflexota bacterium | reverse complement strand
AGAACAAATTTTCGGTTTTTTCGAGAATATGACGTGAATTGTCATATTATTGCGGTATCCTGAGATCGTATTCGAGAAACTCATCAACCAACATGAGGAGGGAATAGATGGAACCGCAAATCATACAGAAAGAAGCATTCAGTGTTGTAGGCGTCAAGTTGCATTGCTTCATGGGGCAACCCAACGATTTTCCGCAACTATGGGGGCAGCTCTTTGGGCGCATGGGAGAGATCGAGGA
>JAKJAC010000226.1:0-6932 GCA_022707705.1 Chloroflexota bacterium | reverse complement strand
CGTATCCTATGGCGTGATGGATGCCTACGATGAAAGCACCGGTGGATGGGATTACATCGCCGCCTTCAGCGTGAACGCCGGCAGCACAGCGCCAGCGGGCATGGTGAAACTGGACATTCCCACAGCCACTTATGCCGTCTTCCCCTGTACCATGCCCACCATCCAGGAAACTTACGACATGATCTACCAGCAATGGCTACCACAATCGGGTTACGAACACGCCCACACGCCGGAGCTAGAACGTTACGGCATGACCTTCAATCCCGAGGACCCCAATTCGCAGTTCGAGATTTGCGTCCCGGTGACACAGAAGTAGAAAACTACACCTGCGCAGCACGAATTGCGTTACGGTAGATCAAAAGGAGTAGAAAACCATGGAACGGATTGTGGCTTACTGCGGGCTTGTTTGTTCGGATTGTGAGGCATATAAGCTGACCCAGGCGAATGATATGATAGGGCTTGAGCAGCTAGCCGCGAAATGGCGCATCGAGTACAACGCGCCCGATATGACGGTCAAGGACGTCACCTGCGACGGTTGCCTGGCAACCGAACGACTCGGTGGCTATTGCGGTATGTGCGAAATCCGCGCCTGCGGCATCGCCCGTGAGGTCGCCAATTGCGCGCACTGCACCGGCTACGCCTGCGAGAAGCTCAACGCTTTCCTCACCATGGCGCCGCCCGCTCGTGAGACGTTGGAAGCCATTCGCACGGCGCTGTAAAACACCACGAAAAGACCACGGCAGATTCCCGGGTCGGGGTCTGTCGTGGTCTTTTTATAGCGCACTTTTACGGTGGGGGAATGTGTTCCCAACCGCTCCCTTCAGGTAACAGGCGCCACACTCCGCCATCCAATGCGCGGATGTAGATATCATTGTACTTCCAACGCGAGGTGCGCTGAACTGCCGTCTCATAACTCTGTTCCAGTATCGTCGCCCAACCAAGGCGCTCACGGACGCCCAATTCTTCACGCCAAACCAAACCAAAGCCGCGCGCCGGTTGGTACAATCCCGGTGGGGGGATGATACTCGGATCGTCTACCGGTTCCCCCTCATCCCATTGGTCAACAACCATGCGCCACTTGGGAATCCCGCCATCGTCAAAGAGAACGGCAATTGTATCCTGCGCCCCCACCCAAAGCATCAGCCCATGCTCAAAGGATTGCTCTGCGCCTGGTCCAAAAAGAGGTGGCGCTGCGGGGCATTCACCCGGCGCCGGTTCAAAAAACCAGGTATCGGGGCAAGTGAGCGGAATATTGAGATAAGCTTGGTCCCACAACCCTTCATCATCATTGACCCGCAGGAGGAAATGCTCGAAATTGCGCCACGTTTCCGGAATCTCATACAGCATCGAAGCGCTGGGTTCCACCGTCCAGAAATTCCCAAATTGGCCCGTGGGCAACAAGTGGTAGAGTATTGCACCAGTTGCCCGCGATGATTCCCACTCCAGAAGAATATTATCACCCGGGTCAGCGATATCCACATTGGCTCTGAAATAGTGGATCACTGGACCTGGCGGATAATCGCGCAATATTGATGGCAAGTAGGCGTGACTTACCGGGTCAATCAATACCCCTTGGGTGGCAGTAACAAAGCCCAAAGAGTTCACCGCAGTCACAGTGAGACTCTGCGCGCCACTCAAAGTCCAGGTCAGCGTTACTGTCGTAGTCACCTGATGGCGCACCTGCATCACTGGATCGTGACGGGTCGCCAGCCAGGTGAATGTCAGGGGTAAAGTACTTGTGAGCGGAGACACCTCCGCAGAGAAAATGAGCCCATCCCCACTTTCCCCCACGCCGGGACCCCAAAGCACAACTGTAACTGGCGCCCCCTCCATACCGCGCTCCACCGAGCCGTTTTTTAGCGCCTGGCTACCATTGGTCGCCACCGTGAGCAGAAACCCGCAAATCAGCACTGCCGAGGCTAAAACCGCCACCTGACACGAACGACTACGCTTCATCATGTCAGAGCTCCTTTCTAGGCCCTGAAAGCTCTTCTAAAACCATCGTGTTTGATCTGTTTTGCCGGGTGAGGTTCCGCGAATGGCGACTGGAGTTCATGAAAGGAAGAGGATTTGTAATCTGATTATATCGCAGAAATGAACGTGCCACAATGGTGGCGTTCAGGTTTCCATTTGAGGCACTTGCAATTGTGCTCTCCTGATCTACACTGCACACAGCCTGAAGCACGACGTGCTCCGCGCACTCGAAACACACTCTACACCAACCGGCAGGGAGGAGAATCTTGCAACCAGACCCACAATTCACAACCGCAGAGTGGTCCCGCGCCAGCACCAACTGGCAAGCCTGGTGGGAAGGTAAGTTACCACGCCCTCTTGTTTGGATCGAAGTGCTCCCCACCCTCACCGATACCGGACTTCCCAGCACAGACCCTTTCCTCACCGAATACCCATTGGACTTGCCCGCTGGTAAAATACTCGACGCGTTGGCGCCATTGCTTGCACAAGTGCATTATCTGGGCGATGCTGTGCCCAAGGTCTGGCCCAACTTTGGGGCGGGCATTGTAGCCGGCTTCCTCGGCGCACCGGTAGAATATCGCACCCATACCACCTGGTTCGGAACGGTGGAAACGGCAACGTTGGCGGACCTTCGCCCAAGATTCGATCCAGTCAATGTCTGGTGGCAGCGCGCCCAGGAATTTACCCGCATTGCCGCACAGCATTGGGAGAATTTCATCATCGGGCATACTGACTTGGGAGGCAATCTCGACATTCTCGCCAGTCTGCGAGGCACGCAGGCGCTGCTCACTGACCTCTACGACAGCCCCGAGGAAGTGGAGCGTCTCGTCGCGGAAATCACGGCGCTATGGCTGCGCTACTACGATGAGCTCAGCGCGCTACTGGGAAAAAACAAGCGGGGTTACAGCTGCTGGGCGCCCATCTGGGCACCCAAACCCTGTTATATGCTCCAGAGCGATTTTTCCTACATGATATCTCCCAAAATGTTCGAGCGCTTTGTGCTACCCGACCTGGAAACCTGCTGCGCACACCTCGACTACGGCTTCTATCATCTCGATGGCAAGGGGCAAATTCGCCATCTGGATATGCTGCTATCCCTAAAACGGCTACGGGGTATCCAGTGGATTCCAGGCGATGGAGCGCCGCCGCCGGAAGAATGGTTGCCACTGCTCAAGCGCATCCGCGATGGGGGCAAGCTCTGCCAACTCTTCGTCACCCGCGCAGGAGCGCTAAAAATCAGTCGTGAATTGGGCGGCAAAGGCTTTCTATTCTGCATTGAGGAAGCACTGACGCTGGAAGAGGCTGAGGAATTTCTGGCAACATTCAGGATTTAGGAAGCCAAGGTCAGGAAACAGAACGCCGCCCCCCTGAAAAGGGTGAAGAATAGTTGCGCACCTACTCTTCCATGATGCGACGGTGCGTGAGAATATTCTCGAGGAAGGAGCGGCGCAATTCCGGTTCCGGAATGCGTTCCGTCTGATTGAGTAGCCGTTCGCGCGCTTGCGCCAGAATCACCGGCGCCCGTGGGTCCGCGTTAGCACTCAGGATTTGATAGCAGACCCAATACACATGATAAGGCTCTTCCGCGCCTTCCAGAGCATCATCAGTCTGCAAAGCCTGTAAAACCGGTGCAATCTCCATCAGAGCCTTGACCGGATCGCCGCGTCGCAAAGTAAGAGCTGCGAGCTCAGCATTGAGTTCCAACACACGACCCGCATGAGGGACCTCACTTCGGATAGCTCGCGCCTTCTGATACCAATCTTCAGCGGCATCGAACTGCCCCAAAGCCGTGTAGGTCTTGCCCAGGTAAGTGCTGGCATTTGCCAGGTTAGGCGCATCACCACTCCGCTGCGAAGCGTCAACAGCTTGATGCCCTAATCGCAGCGCAACCTGCAAGTTTCCAGCATGCAATTCCAAAAGACTGAAGTTAGCCAGGCATTCTCCCTCAGCCTGTAAATTATTGCTTTCACGGAACATCGCTAAGGCTCGCTCATACACCTTCCGCGCCTCAGGGTACAAACCCAATCCCCAATAGAGAGCTCCAAGGTTGTTCAAGACAGCGCTCTGCGCGAGCTGGTTTTGCAGGGTCTGATGAATCTGCAGTGCCTCTCGATACCGGCGCAGGGCAGTGCCATAGTCTTGACAATCCGCCGCAACGTTGGCAAGGTTATTCAGCGCTTTGGCTTCGCCCGGGAGATTGCCTGATTCACGGTATAGGGTTAAAGCTGCCATCAGGTGTCCCTGTGCAGTGATATAATCCCCGCAATCATAAGCCAGGTTACCCAGGTTGTTGAGCACCGAACTCTCGCCCCAGCGATCCCCAAGGGTGCGGTAGAGCGCCAACGCCGAGCCATAGCGCTCCTGAGCCAAATCTTGCACTCCCCGGCGGGTAGCGATATTGCCCAGTTCGCGGAGCAAACCCGCCGTCAGGCGCGCGGCGCCCGCATCAGTCATGGAGAGCGGTGTCAGACATTCCAGACCCTGCTCCAATGCCTGCTGCGCGACATCAAACTTTCCCTGCTGTTGCAACGCTTGTCCTTTCAGAAAGTAACCGCGTCCTTCTAGCAGGGGTGCGCCAAGATGGCGCCCCAAAGCAATCAGGCGCGTCACACTTTCCAACGCCTCATCAAAACGCTGCTGCACAGTTAGCAAATACACCTGCTCGGCGAGCAGAAGCGCTTCAAGCGTTGAATCGGTTTGTGATAGCGCGGGCAGATTCAGTGCTGCAGTGATCAATTGCAAGCCCTCCTGCACAGGGCCTCGAAGATGGTAGAAACGCCCCAACCCTTCCAGCATATTTGCCAGTTGCGACAGCTGTTGCCGGGAAACAGCCCAATCCCATGCCGCCCGGAAGTTCGGGCGGTCAGACTCCAGGGTCGCTATAGCCTCTTGAACCTGGGCAGTGTCCCACAGCACCGCGCATTCACGGACGCGGTCAGAGAAGAAAGCACAATGCCGGGTACGGAATTCCTCACCACGCGGGAATGCCTCCAGGAGTTCCAGGGCATACTGGTAGGTCGCCCCATGCCAAAGGTACCTCGTTCCATCAAAAGTCAGCAACGATTTCGCGACCAGCGCGCCGAGCAACGCCGAAGTCGCATCAGCAACAGCAAATGCCGCCTCACGGTCGAAGCTTCCGGCAAACACCGCCAAAGCCGTAAAGCACTGTTGTTGCGCCGCAGTCATCAAAGCCCAGGTATGCTCGAAGGCGGCGCGGAGGTTACGATGGCGCGCAAGACTATTGCGCAGCGGGCTCTGAAGCGCATCGAAAGTGCGCTCCAGAGCTGCGGCAATCTCAGCACAAGTCTGCTCTCCCACAGCAGCAGCTGCCAGTTCCACGCCGAGAGGCAAGCCCTCCACCAGCTGGCAGATGCGGATAATATCGGGCAACGTGCTCGCATCGAGCGAAAACTGCCGCCGCACCTGCCTTGCCCGCTGCTGGAAAAGCACCAACGCGCCGTAGGTCTCAGGCGCACCACACTCCGCCGCAAACTCCGGGTAGGTCAAACCGCTCAACGGATAGAGCCACTCCTCCCGTAAAAACAAACGCTCCTGAGAGGTGACCAATATCTTGAGGTTCCGCGCGGCACGCAGCAACTCGCTGAGCAACCCACAACAATCAAGCAGATGCTCGAAATTGTCCAACACCAGCAACAGTTCTTTACCGCGGAGCTGGTCCAACAAAAGTCGGGTCGCATTCTCGGGCGCAATCGGCAAGTGGAGCGCATCAGCAATGGACAAAGCCACCAGGTCGCCATGGGTCACGGGTGCCAGTGCGACAAAAGCCACCCCGTCAGCAAAGAGACCGCGCTGCTCCTCCGCCACCTGCAGCGCCAGACGGCTCTTACCAATGCCGCTGGGTCCGGTGAGGGTAATCAGGCGGCAGTCGGGATTAGCAAGCATCTCAGCCAGCTCCGTCCGTTCAGTTTCTCGCCCTAGAAATGGTGTAGCCGGTTGCGGGAGCAGGGGCGCAACGTGTTGCGGCGCAACAGCAGGCTCTGCACGGCTACGACCGCGTCCCTGATCACAATCAAAAGATTCAGACTTGATCCGCTCGAAAAGCTGCTGAGTCTCAGCTGTGGGTTTAGCGGCGAATTCGGTTTCAAGAATACGGCGACAAGCCTCATACTGCGCCAGGGCAGCGCTACGTTTACCTTCTGCCAACAACAAGCGCATCAACTGGCGGTGCGCCTCCTCGCGCCAGGGTTCGACCTCTACCAGACGCCGTGCATAGTCGCGCGATGGAGCCAATTCTCCGCGCCGCTCGGAGTAATCCGCCAGTGTTGCAAACGCCTCAGACGCCAGACGTCGTGCCCATTCCCGTTGGAGCAACACCCACTCCTCATAAAGCTCGCTATCAGACATCGAAAAGTCCGCCAGAAAATCGCCACGGTACAACATTGCCATACGCTGAAGGCGTCGAACACAGGGAAGGCAGCGTTCCGGTCCATCGTGGCGATGATGGCGAACTTGCTCAGCCAATGCCGCAAACTCTGCTACATCCAGCGTCGTGTCACTCTGAAGATCAAATTGCAGCGTCTCGCGCTCCACCAGCAGGAATGGCTTCGAGGATCCATCAGAATCGCCAATAGCCTGGCGCAACGAGGAAAGCGCCTGGCGCAAATTGTGACGCGCGCGCTCTTCAGGCTGATCGGGCCATAGCAATGCTGCCAGGTGCTCCCGGCGGTGGGGCTGAAAAGATTCAACTGCCAGATAGACCAATAGGGCGCGAGCTTTTTCGGTAGCAAAGGCAGTGACAGGCCGGTCATCAAGTTCGACCTGAAACGACCCCAGTAAATTGATGACAAGTCGCGGCATGGTTCTGCTCAACTCACAAAGTGGATAGTTCTGTAAAATTATACACGAGTCCTATGAAATTGAAATGGTCAGCTTGATCTTGAACACCTGTTGGGAATCATTCTGTCAATCCTGATAATCCTGTAAATCCTGTGAATCCT
>JAKJAC010000225.1:338-7204 GCA_022707705.1 Chloroflexota bacterium | reverse complement strand
CGCTGGGGCGAAATCGATTGCCCGCACCAGGGGCACCCGGACCGCCTCAAGACCCCTGGCGTGGATATGACCAGCGGGCTGCTGGGTCACGGCGTCGCCGTTGGCGCTGGATTGGCGCTTGCCGCCCGCCTCAACCACCTGCGCTACCGCACCTGCGTCCTCCTCGGCGATGGCGAAATCCAGGGCGGCATCATCTGGGAAGGCGCGATGGTCGCCGCCAAGTATCGCCTCGCCAACCTCACCGCGATTCTCGACTACAACAACGTCCAGCTCGATGGTCCCGTCTTCGAGGTCATGCCGCTCGAACCGCTGGCGGATAAATGGCACGCTTGCGGTTGGTACGTCACCGAGGTCAACGGGCACGCCGTTGGCGAAATCGCAGCGGCGCTCGAGCTCGCCACGCAAATTCACGACCGTCCCACCATCATCATAGCCCACACCACCAAAGGCAAGGGCGTCTCCTTCATGGAGAACCGCTCCCACTGGCACGGCAACGTCCCCAACGCCGCGCAACTCGCGCAGGCTCTGGCAGAACTCGGGGAGGTGACCCATGACTGAAATCTCTATGCGCGAAGCTTACGGGCGGGCGCTTGCAGCCTACGGCGCGCTCAATCCGCGGGTCGTAGCTCTGGATGTAGACACCTCCGCATCCACCCTCTCCAGCTTCTTCGCCGCCGGATTTCCCGAACGCTTCTTCAACATCGGTATCGCCGAACCCTGCATGGTGGATGTTGCTGCCGGACTGGCGCTGGGCGGCTTTGTGCCCTTCATCAACGGTTTCGCCTCGATTCTCTCCCTGCGCGCGCTCGAACAGATTCGCAGCTGCCTCTGCTACGCCCGCACCAACGTGAAAATCGCCGCCAGCTACGCCGGCATCTCCGATTTCAAGGACGGCGCCACCCACTATTCGATTAGCGACCTCGCCAACCTGCGCGCTCTTCCCGGCATGACCGTCATCGTCCCGGCGGATGCGGCTGAGGCAGCTGCCTGGGTGCCGCTGGTCGCCGAATTCGAGGGTCCCGTCTACTTGCGGATTAGCCGCGCCGAAGCGCTGCCGGTCTACCAACCCGGCGCGGCGCTGGAAATCGGCAAAGGGCGCCTCCTTCGCCCGGGCAACGACCTCACGCTGGTAGCCACCGGCGCCATGGTCGGGCGCTGCGCTATCGCTGCGGAACAGCTCGCCGCCGCGGGCATCGCCGCCCGCCTGCTGGAAATCCACACCCTCAAACCCCTCGACGGCGATTTGCTGCTCGCCGCCGCCGCAGAGACCGGCGCCCTTGTCACCGCCGAGGAGCATAACATCATCGGCGGCTTAGGCAGCGCGGTAGCCGAGCTCCTTGCCGAGACGCAGCCCACGCCCATCGAGCGGGTCGGCATTCAGGACCGCTTCTGTCCTACCGGTCGCAACCTGGACACCCTGATGGACGCCTGCGGCTTATCGGTCGCCGGCATCGTCGCCGCCGCCCACCGCGTGTTCAGGAGGAAGCCCACACACACACACTGACCCACCCAGGCTGCAAGCAGCCCGTTCACTTTCGCGCTTTCACGACCAGGAGGCTCAAACATGAAAATCGCCGTCATTAACGAAATCAGCGCAGCTGATAAGAACGCCGCCATTCTCAGCGCCCTCGCGGGTCGCGGCTACGAAATCCTCAATTGCGGCAACACCGGCTTGATGTCCGCGCTGCTGCTGCACCTCCGTGCCGTTGACTTCGTCGTCGGAGGCTGCGGCACCGGCATCGGTTACCTCAACTCGGTCATGCAATATCCCGGCGTCTTCTGCGGGCACCTGCTCACCCCGCTAGATGCCTTTCTCTTTGCCCGCATCAATGCCGGCAACTGCGTCTCGCTCGCGCTGAACCAGGGCTACGGTTGGGCTGGGGATGTCAACCTGCGCCTGATCTTCGACGCCCTCTTCACGCCCGAAACGGGAACGGGCTACCCGCCGCACCGCGCCGAACCGCAGCGCCAGGGACGCGAACTGCTCGCGCAAATCTCGCGCGCCGCCCACCGCTCCATGGCAGAAATCCTCCTCGCCCTGCCCGCCGAGGTCACGCGCACCGCGTTGAACTACCCGGCTTTCCGTCCCGTGCTTCAATCCGCCGTCGCGACCGCCCCCAACCCCGATCCCACCCTCACCTCCGTCATCGAGCACCTTCTCGAAAGCGCACCGGCGTAATCAGATCATCACAATCTTAGGAGGCATTCATGGCTAAAACAACCGGCAAGCTCAGCGCGCGCACCAAAATCATCTACGGCATCGGCGACCTCGGTAACGCCGTGGTCAACTCGGCAATCCAGTTCTTCTTGATGAAGTTCTACACCGATGGCGCTCTGGTTTCGCCCGCCCTGGCAGGCAACGCCCTGCTACTCGGCAAACTCTGGGATGCCGTCAACGACCCGCTCTTCGGCTGGATTACCGACAAGACCCATTCGCGCTTCGGCAAACGCCGCGTCTTCATGCTTTTCGGCGCCCTGCCCCTCGCCATCGCCGTCGCCCTGCTGTGGGCTGTCCCCACCCAGGACCGTATCTGGACCTTCGTCTGGATTGCACTCACCTTCATCTTCTTCGATACCGTCTGGACGCTCACCAACGTCCCCTACTACGCGCTGACCTCCGAGCTGACCGATGACTACGACGAGCGCTCCAGCCTGACCACCTACCGGATGGTGATGGCGGTCCCCGCCTATCTGGTCGGTGCGGCGCTCACGCCCGCCATCGTCGGTCTCTTCGCCATGCAGCGCACGGGCTACGCCTTCATCGGCATCGCCTACGGCATCTTCGCCGGGGTCGCGCTGCTGATTTCTGCCGCGGGCTTGCGCGAACGAACCGGGCTTGCAGTCGCGCAGCCCGAACCCTCGCCCTTCAAATCCCTCTTCCTCGCGCTCAAAAACCGGCCCTTCGTCCTCTTGTGCGTGCTCTACTTCGTCATCAACATCTCCTTCGCTTTCGTCAAGACCCTGATGGCATACTACATCGAATACCAGCTGCTGATGAAGGCGCAGACCTCGGCGGTCATGGGCTTGATGCTCATCTGCGTCACCCTCTCGCTACCCTTCTGGCGCTGGGTGAGCGGCAAAATAGATAAGGGTCCCGCCTACGCCCTCGGTATGCTCGTCGGCGGCGTCGCCATCATCCTCACCTTCTTCCTCCCGCACCAGACCACCATCTTCATCTACCCGATCGCCATGCTGGCAGGCTTCGGCTTCGCCTCACAATGGATTTTCCCCTGGGCGATGGTCGCCGATGTCGCCGACTACGACCGCGCCGAGACCGGTCAGCAGCGCAGCGGCATGTACTATGGCATCTGGGGCTTAGCCACCAAAATCTCCGAAGCCTTAGCCCTGGCAGGCGTAGGCTGGATTCTGTCCGGCTTCGGTTACGTGCCAAACGTCGAACAGACGCCTCAAGCCCTGCTCGGCATCCGCCTCTTCTTCGCCCTGATTCCCGCGGCAATTATCTTCATCGCCCTGCCGCTATTGTTCAAATACCCGATCACGCGCAAGAGTCACGCCCTGGTCCGCGCCCAGCTAGAAGCGATGGATTCCGCCGCCGCTGAGCGCGCCGGCGTCGATTGAGGCTTTCACTCTACGCGCCAATTCAAAACCGGATAGCACATCCAGGAGGCATGTATGAAACCAATTCGCGCCGCTATCGTCGGCTGTGGGCGTATCTCCGACCTGCACCAGCTCGGCTACCGCAACTACGAGGGTGCGGAAATCGTCGCCGTCTGTGATACCAACAAAGCCCGCGCAAAAAAGAAAGCCCAGGAATGGGGCGTTCCCAAGGTCTACACCGATTACCAGCAGGTGCTGGATGACCCGGAGGTGGACCTCGTCGAACTCCTCACCCCGCATCACCTCCACTGCACCATGACGGTGCAGGCAGCGCGGGCGGGCAAGCATATCTCCGTCCAGAAGCCCATGGCGCTCTCCGCCGCCGAAACGGACCAGATGATTGCCGCCGCGAACCAGGCGGGCGTGCTCCTGCGCGTCTACGAGACCTTCGTCTACTACGCCCCCGCAGTCCGCGCTAAAGCGATGCTCGAGGCGGGCGAAATCGGTGAGGTCCGCGCCGTGCGCATGCACGTGAGTACCGGCACCGGCGATACCGCCTGGGAAGTCCCCCTCTCCGCCTGGTTGTGGCGCTTCAACGAGAAACAGTGCGGCGGCGGTCCGCTGGTCTTCGACCACGGCTACCACCTCTTCTCGCTTGGCTACTACCTGGGTGGACCCGTGGAGAAAGTCTTCGCCTGGATCGAGCAGACGCCGGTCAAAGAGGCGGGCGGCATCGTCAAAATTGACGCCCCGGCAATGATCATGTTCAAATACAAGGCGCCCCGCTGCTACGGCGAATTCGATGTGGAGTACACCCCCAAGATGCGCATCTACTCCGATTACTACGCCGATGACGACCGCATCGAGATCATCGGCGAAAAGGGCATGCTCTTCATCAACCGCTATACCGCGAAAACCGTGGACCTGCCCCCCTTGATGCTCTTCAAGGATGGCAAAACCACCCCTATCCCCGTTGAGGGCATCGAATGGCACGATAGCTTCATCGCCGCCACCCGTGACCTCATCGAGGTCCTGAAAACGGGGGGCAAACAGGCGCGCCTGGATGGACCCACCGGCAAAGCCGTGCTGCAATTCACCCTCGCCGCGCTCCAATCCGCCGCCACCGGGCGCGAGGTCCGCCCCGACGACGTGAAATAGCTTCAATCTCTCCTCCTCCTTCACGCGCCCCAGTACCACCTACGCCCCCTCACACTTCGATTGATGTTTTGCGGTGGGACTTCGCCCGCCGCAAAACATCAACTCTCTCCAGATTTTCACCCCCGTTGCCTTTTCTTTGAGTGTTATTGTGGTGAGGCTTCGCCCCACCACAAAAATCACCTATTTCTCCGCGCCCTGTAGTGGCGCCTGAAATCTCACCCCCGTCGTGAAACCCCAAGCCCCCTTATTTGCGCACTGCCCCAAAATAGAGTAAACTAAAATCAAGTACCAATCCACCCTAAGGGGAAGCATGCGGCGCATAGCACCAGCCCTGCAGCGGTATTTCTGGAGCCTGTACGGACGCCAGATCCTGGACCGGCAGCACTCGCCCTGGAAGGTCCCCCAGGTCAGGCGCATCGTGGAACTGCTCCAGGCGCGGCTCAGCGCCCCCGGAAGCCGTGTGTTGGATGCCGGTTGCGGCACCGGCGAAGTCACGCTCGCCCTGGCGCAGGCGGGCTTTCGCGTCACCGGCATTGATTTCGCCCCGGGGATGCTGGCTTCCACCCGGGAAAAGCTGCCGCCGGGGCTAACCCAAAGCGTCTCGGTTCAGCCAATGGACTTGAATGCGCGGCTGCGCTTCCCGGATGCGACCTTCGACGCCGTCACCAACATCAGCGTGCTGCAACTGACCACGAATCCAGCCTTCACGCTCGGCGAACTGTGGCGCGTGCTCAAACCTGGTGGGACCCTGGTACTTCTGCACGTCCCCCAATCCCAATCCCACGAGCGTTCGGCGCGAGAAACCATCGCCTTCCGCCGGCGCGGCCTTGAGGCGCGCCCTATCTGGAAAACCATTTTGATTGCCGTCAAGTCCTGGGCGGAGCACGCCAGCAGCATCTGGTACTGGAATGCGACAGAGCTCCAGCAGCTGCTCGTGGAATGCCATTTCGAAAGCCTCTCCCTCGACCCTGGTCCGCCAATTCTCATCGTGGCGCAGCGACCGGCAGACAAGCCCTGAACGGCGCCCTAAACGAAAGGAGCAACGCATGATAAACCGAATTCTCGTAGGCTACGCGACCCGTTATGGTTCGACGCAAGAAGTCGCCGAAGCCATCGCAGCCACGCTGCGCACCTGTGAGCTTGAGGTGGAGGTCCACCCCCTGCGCGAGGTGAAATCGCTCGCCCCCTACACGGGCATCATCATAGGCGCGCCGTTGATGATGTTCCGTTGGCACAAAGACGCGCAGCGCTTCCTCGCGCGTCACCGCCGCGAGTTGAGCGAGCGTCCCGTCGCGGTATTCGCGCTCGGTCCCGTCCACGATCCCCGTGATGAAAAGGAGTGGGCAGACTCCCGCGCGCAGCTGGAAAAAGAACTCGCGAAAGTCCCGTGGTTCAAACCGCTCGCGCTCGAAATCCTCGGCGGCGTCTTCGATCCCACCAAATTCCGCTTTCCCATCAACAAACTCGCAGGAGCAGAACCCGCAAGCGATATCCGGGATTGGGACGCCATCCGCGCCTGGGCGCGTGAGCTCGCTCAAGAACTGGGTTCCGCTACATCATGAGCGGTGCCCGCGCCCCCGGAAATCTCTCTCGTTTCGGTTTTTGGCGACGCGGGGTGCCGCGTCGCCAAAAACTCTAAAAATAAAAACAACGGAATATGAAAACAATTCAGAGGCTTCTGGCAATACTTCTGCCTCACAGGCGCCCGCTGCGAGTACTCGGACCCGTGCTGGCGCTCATCAGCCTGAGCGTCTTGCAGCTCGCTTACCCGGCATGGAGCGCGCGCCTCGAAGCCTGGACGGTGGATGCGCGCTTCCAGCTGCGCGGCGCACAGCCCCCTGCCCAGCGCATCGTCATTGTCGCGGTAGATGAGGCATCCTTCCAACTCCTCGGTGACCTGCAGGGCGAAAACATCCGCAGCTGGCCCCGCGCCCGCTGGGCAGACCTGGTGAACCGCCTCGCCGCGGCTGAGGCGCGCTACATCGGCCTCGATATCGTCTTCGATACGCCGGGTTGGGACCCCGGCGGTGATGACGCCCTGGCTCAAGCGCTCAGCGCAGCCGGGAATGTTGTTTTGCCCGCGCATCGCCTTCAAAGCCAGGCAGCGGAATATTCGCTCGCCACGGATAGCCCTCCGCTACCCACCCTGG
>JAKJAC010000225.1:0-266 GCA_022707705.1 Chloroflexota bacterium | reverse complement strand
TTTTCCCGCCGACGTAGATGGCGCTATCCGTCGCCTCACGCTGCTCTACCCGGGAGCGGCAGGTCCCCAACCCGCCTTCGCCCTGGTCCTGGCGACGCTGGCTCAGGGCAGCCCCATCGATATCCCTGCAGCGGACCTGGCTCCCGACCTTTCCTTGCCGCTCAATTTTCGCGGTCCCGAAGGCGCCTTCACCACCGTTTCCCTCTTCGATGTGCTCACGGGCGCCGCGCCGGCAGAATCCCTCCGGGATGCGCTCGTGCTGGTCG